>NZ_BALG01000048.1 GCF_000315235.1 Paenibacillus popilliae ATCC 14706
GGCTATACTGGGACTGGAAAGTCCATCCCCTGAAAAGCGCATACAGGTTCCGATGAAAGTGTCCGTCATTCGATAGGTCTCATAACCCTTTCGACGAAGTATACGGGTGAGCTGCTTGAGGGAAAACCTCACGAGCAGTTCTTATGGGGAGGGGCTGGAAACGGGCCTACAGGACCGCGCCAGTCCTTTACCCGACAAACCTCATTCCGGGCATTAAAGTACACCGTCGGTCCGACGAATTTTCATGCAAAGAAACGAGAGTCCATCACCCAGGAGATTTTCGCAAGAATGATCCTGTACAATTTCGCTGAAATGATGATCTCACACGTCGTCATTTCCCAAATGGATAAACGGCACCCATACCAAGTCAACTTCACGGTTGCCGTTCACGTTTGTAGACATTTCCTGCGATCACGGCACGATGAACTCCCGCACGATGTTGAAGCGCTGATTCGCAAAAACATTTTACCGATTCGACCCATTCGCCCAGGGCAGCAGAATACGCGAAAAATACGCTACAAATCAGTGGTTAGCTTCGTCTACAGAGTAGCATAATTCGTTTCACATGAACACTTTTTTAAGCGGATATTCCATCCGCTTTGTTTGCTGTACGCTTTTTCCTTGCTTGCACCAAAAAACAAACGACACAGGGCTTTTTCCCATGCCGTTTCAAATTCCATTTTTATTTCCGCTCTTGTTTTTGAGCTTAACTTAATGACATTGCCCAAGTGGAGCCTTTACGCCACTTCTATGTTAGATACAAAATATTAGGAGGATTTGTTTGCTTTTCTCTACTCTAAAAAAAGCACTGGGAGTTTTACATTATATCCCTATTTTTAAGTGCTTGTATATATTGAAAAACTGAACCTCTCCTGACTAAGGGACTGACCCCCGTTTGTGAGACGGGGATCAAAAACACCTTGCCAGATTAAGCTGCCAGTCGCCGAAAATCTTGGCTCAACGGTTCGCAAGCTGTTGCTTTCACGTGGAATCACGTGGTGAGCCGTATGCCTTAGCAGGGTACGTGCGGTTCGATAAAGGGGAAGCCATGAGAGTGGTTTCCCTACTTTATTGTCCCCCATTTTATGGTTTTTCCGTCGCAGATAGCGGTTATTGTCCCTTGCTTGTCTGTTCGGAATATTTCCGCGTCGGATTTCTTGAGCCTGTTCATCACCGATTTTTTGGGATGGCCATACTTATTGTTTGTACCCGTGCTAATCACGGCGTAGCTTGGTTGTACGGCGTCCAGAAACGCCTGGGATGTGGATGTATCTGAGCCGTGATGCCCTACCTTCAGCACGTCGGCACGAAGCCGCTCCGGCTGCTTTAGCATATCCGTTTCGCTTCGCTTTTCGGCATCCCCTGTAAATAAGAATGACGTATCTTGGTACGTAACCTTCAGAACTGCGCTCCAGGCATTCAGATCCTTGCCGTATTCGCCAACCGGTGCGATAAACTCGGCCGTAACGCCGTCAAGTGGGATAGACAAGCCTGCCTTCGCCGTCTTGATCTTCAATCCTCGATTTTTGACGGCCAGCAGGAAATCTTGATAGGTTTGGGTGGTATGTGACACCCGCGGTGCATACACGGATGTAACCGGGATGGAATCAATCACCATATCCAAGCCGCCGATATGATCTGCATCCGGGTGTGTCGCAATAACTGCGTCCAACTGCTTCACGTCAAGTTGATCCAGGTAATCGACGACAGTCTGTCCCTGATGGTTGTCCCCGCCGTCAATCAATATGTGCTGCCCTTTCGGTGTCTTGATTAGTGTCGAATCTCCCTGACCGACGTCCAAATAGTACACTTCCAGCGTGCCCGCCTGCTGCTGTGTTTCTACGGTTTGATTTATTACCGGGAAACTTGTTGAGCAAGCTACAAGCAGCACCAAAACAAGCCCAAGCACGATCTGTATATATTTCTTCATATGTACCTCTCCATGTAAGTTAGTATAAAAGAATAAGCCGAATGAATGGCGGTTTGAAGCGGCTTTTGCACAATCCCGACAATGAAAGAAATAGGAATGAGAATCATCACAAAATAGGATAGAATCAGTTTCAGTGTAAGGCTTTTAAACATAGATCCCCTCCTTCAGGATGTCTACAGTAATTTTATTAATGGAATTCTACATTAAACAGAAATATTCGACAAACAGAAATATTCGACATGAGTATTTATCGCCCCCCAAAGGGGGCATTTTAATAGCGAGGAGCGATTTGAAGAGAAGGCATATGTAGATATGTAGTGACAATATGCGACAGAATCGTCAAGTTCAATAGATCGCATATTTGGGGCGCCGTATACAGTTTCATTGCGTCTCGGTGTTCGAATACGAGCAGGCTCAAGACCGCCAGAAGATCACTTTCTGGCGGTCTTGAGCTGCGAATACATCTGTTGGTTATTCCTATTGATAAAGAATCTGGCTGTGCACATTAGAGGTGGCCTGCTTACTTTATCCCTTTCATATAGCTTTGAATCTTCGGGGACAGCAGGTAGAGCAGAAGACTCAACACAATGGCTACCCCTCCAATAACACCAAAGTAAAGCATCTCGGTTTCTGGGGTATAGAACTTTACGATCTGGGCGTTAATGGCTTGAGCTGCGGCATTGGATAAGAACCATAAGCTCATTGTCTGGGCCGTGAAGGCAGCGGGCGCGAGCTTCGTAGTAGCCGACAGGCCTACAGGCGATAAGCATAACTCTCCGAGTACAACGACGAAGTAGCTAAGCACGAGCCACAATGGATTGACGAGTGAAGCGGATCCGCCAAAGTAAGCCGGCAGCAGAATGATCAAAAAGGACAAACCGGCGAACAATAAGCCCAGTGAGAATTTTTTCGGGATGGTCGGCTGGCGATTTCCGAGCTTTACCCATAACCAAGCGAATACAGGAGCCAGTATAATAATAAAGAGCGGATTCAGGGATTGAAACCAGGCGGGTGAAATATGGATGCCTGCGAATTCCAATTGGGTACGCTTGTCTGCATAGTTGGCCAGAATTGTGGACCCTTGCTCCTGAATTGCCCAGAACATAATCGAAGCAATGAACAAAGGAATGTACGCAATAACTCGGGAACGCTCAACGGGCGTTGTTTTTGGACTGCGGTACATTACAATAAAGTACAGGGTGGGAATCAGAAGGCCTAAAATCCCAACCAGCTTGATAAAGGTATCGAAGGTAAGAACACCGAATGCAATGGCAGCCACGATCAAGACAGCCAAAACAACGACACCCACACCCAGAATCGTAAACACTTTTTTCTTCTCAGCGGGTGAGAGCGGATTGACGACAACCGTACCGGCAAGACCTAGATTTTTGGAGCGGGTTACCATAAACACGACCAATCCTATGAACATCCCGATAGCGGCTAAAGCGAAACCGAGATGGAAATTATTCATCCCGACGGTTCCAACAACTAATGGAGAGAGGAAGCCTCCGAGGTTAATCCCCATATAATAAATGCTAAAGCCCGCATCTCGGCGGTTATCCTGTTCGCTGTAAATATCCCCCACTAAACTGGATGCATTGGATTTCAGAAGGCCGGTACCAAGCACAATCAAGATCATGGATACAAAGAATAGCGATGCATTGCCCGGTACGGCCAGCACGATATGACCGAGCATAATCAGGATACCACCATAAAAAATAGCTTTCGACGTACCAAATATCCGGTCAGCTAACCAGCCACCAATGATGCCGGACATATACACGAGTGATCCGTAGATGGACATAATGGCGAGTGCGGTGTTCTCCGGAAACCCGAGTCCGCCCTGCGACACTTCATAGTACATAAAGAATACAAGGATAGCCCTCATCCCATAATAGGAGAACCGCTCCCAGAACTCGGTGAAAAAGAGGGTAAACAGGCCTTTGGGATGTCCAAAGAAACCTTTTTGTGGAACGCTTTCTATAATTTTCTTCCTGTCATTATTTGGCATACCAACTCTCCTTTAATAATCTATATTCCTTTAACGTATTGAAGCTAATATTTTTTTTATTATAATACCCTAAGTAGTAAAACTGCAATCTTTTCGAGATGACAATATAAGGGAATTAAACCTTATCATTGTCTGTGACAATGGAACTTTCGAAATTCGGCCTGACCAGATGACCTTTACTTGGCTTTTGTGATGTCTTGGAATAAACGGTTTCTTGCCGTGGATTTCCACACCGATGTCTTCCACAATAACGCCGTTACGTTTCATTTTTACCATGGAGACTCCTTATTAGCCGCATAATATATACTTTTTTTTATTGGGTGCCAGACGTCAAGTGATCCATGGAATAATGAGCAGGGATGGCACGCGGGCGACGGCAGCGGAGCCGGAAATACGTCATCCATCGGCATCGAGGTCTGCATGTACGAGGGAATGGACGAGCCGTTGGCATGGCAGCGGGCCGCGGAGCTAATCGCTCTGCTGGCCAAGCGGCACGGCATCGGGCTGGATGGTGTCGTGCCGCACTCTCACTGGAGCGGGAAGGCATGCCCGTCCCGTATTCTCCCGCAGTGGGAGGAGTTTATCCAATTGGTAGAAACGGCAATGAAGGCAGGTGATAAGCCGGTTCCACCTGATATCATCGGCCACTGGGCGGAAGCCTCAATCAGAGCGGTAATCGAGGCCGGAATTATGGTGGGACGCGGCTCCGGAAACTTTGAGCCGAATCAGCCGATCACCCGTGCTGAGGTAGCTGTAGTCGCTGATCGGATATTGAAACGTTTTACAAATGCCACTTGAGAATAAAAAATAAGGCCACCCAGAAGATGCTGGCTGTCCTATTCATATGAAAAGAGAAGAAAAAGGTGACCAGCGAAGGGATATGGGCCAGTGGATCAGCCGGCGAGGAAACAAAGCGGCGGGCCGCACGGAAAGCGCGGCCCGTACTGTTGGTCCCATTCGGGGGAATGTTCGAATATCCGGATTAGGGAATTTATTTGCTCAAGGTGTCTGTCAACACAGGCACGATTTGCTTCTTACGGGATACGACACCCCTCAGGAGCGCAGTGTTGTTCTCTAGGCTTACCTTGTATGCCTTCTCGACGGCGTCCGCCTTGGCGCCGAGCGCAATGGCCATGGAATTGCTGTTCAAAATATCGGTCACGACGAACACGAACAGATCGAGACCTTTCTTCGCGATCATGTCGGACATTGCCGCTTCCACTTCCGCCTGGCGAGACAGCACATCGTTCACATCCACCGCATTCACTTGCGCGATTTCCACCTTCGCGTTGCCCATGGTGAATTCCTTCGCATCAAGCGAGAGCAAATCCTGGATGCTCTTGTCGCTCAGGTTTGCGCCCGCTTTCAGCATGTCCAAGCCGTACTTCTCCGCATCGACGCCGGCGATGGCAGCCAGCTCGTGGGCAGCAGCAATGTCTTGGTCCGTGCATGTCGGGGATTTGAACAGCATCGAATCGGAAATGATGGCAGACAACATCAGACCGGCAATATTTTTACTGATCGTTTTCCCGTTCTCTTTATACATTTTATTCAAGATTGTAGCGGTGCAGCCGACCGGCTCCGCGCGATAGTACAACGGGCCGCTCGTCTCGAAGTTCGCGATACGGTGATGGTCGATCACTTCCAGCACCTGAACCTGATCAATGTCGTTGGCGCTTTGCTGCCGTTCGTTGTGATCGACGAGGATAACGCCGTTCACTTCGTTAGCCACGGTCTCTACGAAGCGCGGCGCTTCCGCTTGGAACGTATCCAGCGCGAACTGCGTTTCCCCGTTGATGCTGCCGAGGCGAACGGGCTCGGCATGGAATCCCAATTGTGTTTTCAAATCTGCATAAGCAATGGCGGAACAAATCGTATCTGTGTCTGGATTTTTATGTCCGAAAATAAGAGCTTTTTCCATAATCTTTACTCCCTTACATCTATATTCTAGCGAGAAAAGTATACCTTAGAATTCATTTAACAATCAAGGTAACAGCGGATGTCAACGGAGAAAAATGGCCCATTCCTCTCTTGCCAATCCCCTTTTTTATGCAATAATGATGTCGAATGGACGCCCATTCAAGTCATGCACAATAGATGAGGTTATAGGCGCAATGGAAGTTTGGTGCTACCGAACAGATACGATGAAGTATATCTTAGCAAGCGGAGATGTTCTTTAATGCCGAAGAAGGGATGACAGCGGCGTGCACTTATATCATAAGCACAGAGGCTAGACCTCGCGATGTTTGCGGTGACGCTGCTGGCCAACGATATGGGCGGATTTTCATTGGCGCAGGTAGTGGTGCAACTTCGGAAGCCGACTTGTTCACCGGATTGATTCCTTGTATGCCGAAAAATCGGCTACGGGGCTTTTTTTCGTACAATGACCATGCTTGCCCTTGACAGATGAGTCCCTTTATTATTGCCAAGAAGGACACCTTCATTCGCTGAAGGCAGGAAATCTCACCTTCGGAATAACAAGTAAGGGGGAGGAAGACATCCCCAGCAACACTTCTTGCCCAGAGATGTCTATCCCTTCCGTACTACTCCTCGGCTAGCTCGCGGAACGATTTCACTTTGCCGTGGGAGTGAGGAGTTTGTTTGCGGATTTTGTCCACATTTTCACGCCGGTGCTTCGGAGAGGTCATCGGCTCAGCCTCCTTCATTAATAATGAAACATAAAGGCAACAATATAAGTCATTCGATAGGCTGTTGCATTACTATTGCAGCCTGCTGTCATCCGTCGGACGGGGTCACCCATCGAATGTGTTATTAATATGGTCCCCGGTACTTCCCCTTATCCCCACCAAAGTCAGGAGATGTAGCATGGGGCAGAATTATTTTTCTATATATAGGCACATATCCATTTTTAATGAATATACAGGTAGGGAAAGGTATATAATTCCACGACGGAAAGAGGAGAACATCCATGTATCATAACCCTTACGGATATCCGACTTATATGCATCACCATCAATATGTTGATCATTCATATAATCGAGCCCCACAATTTGAAAATAAAATTGGACAATACTATATTCTTCCGAAGTCTGTGCAGCTTCCAACAGGCTACACGATTCCGGCCAATACACGCGTTTTTATCCATAACGTCACACTGACCACCACAGGTGAAGAGTTAGTTACATTAGTAGCTCCGGTTCTAAAAGGAGGAAACTGGGTATCCGAGACGATTAAAGATATCCCTGCATCGCAGCTTTAAAAGTAAGAATGTAAAAAATAGATTTCTTAATAAGGAAGTGGAATACAAATGATTCACTATAATTTATATACAAGACAAACTACTGGAACATTGATGGTTTTTGTATTTGAGGGAAACAAGGCCAAGCCTATTATTGGCGCCACAGTAACAATAACAGGAGATAACCAAAATATAATACTTCAAACAAATGAATCCGGTCAAACCCAACCCATCACCTTGCCGGCCAAAGAACCTTACTCTAACTATACTGTTAATGTTTCAGCCAGCGGATACACCTCTATAAAAATTAATGGGGTACAGGTTGTCCCAAATTCTACAGGGATTCAAGAAATTGAAATGACTCCCACTGGTCAAAGATGGGATTATCGCCCAATAGAAGAACACACAATCCCTCCACATCAATTAGATTTGCCCGAACCTGAAAAGCCCATTGAAAATCCACTAACGAAACAAGAACCCCAACGTCGTCCCGACGGTCCTGCTATAGGCCTGTTAATACCTGAATATATTATTGTACACGATGGAGCGCCCAAGGATAGGTCTGCACCTAATTATCGGGTGAAATTTACAGATTATATTACCAAAGTAGCTTGTGGTGAAATATATTCGAGTTGGCACAAAGAAGCTTTAACAGCTAATATTCTTTGTATCACTTCTTTCACGTTAAATCGCCTATACACGCAGGAATATCAAGGATTCGATATTACGTCCAAAATCCAATTCGACCATAAATTCGATCCTAACCAAACCGTATATGGAGAAATCGTGGAAGTCGTAGATACGATATTCAATCAATATGTTAAGCATCCAGATCCCGAATTAAAGCAACCCTTTTTAACCGAATATCGAGCTTACGAAAGACGTTGCACATTAGGCCAATACAAAAGTCAAGAACTGGCACGTGCAGGATATAAACATCTGGATATTCTAAAATACTTTTATGAACCATGTTATAAACCGATAGCAACCGCAACAAGCCCGGGTGTAATTTTCCAAGGCCGCCCAACTCCGCCTCCAGAAACAGTCTTGCAAGAAGGCGCAACCGGTTCCGATGTACGTGAAATTCAGGTCTATTTAAACGAAATCTCCAAAAAATATAGTGAAATACCTAGCCTAGAAGTAGACGGCACTTATGGAAAAGAAACAAAACAAGCCGTTGAATCCTTTCAAAAAATATTTATTGTACCACAAACTGGAGCCACAGACTTTAGAACATGGTATAAAATCACGAACCTCTATTATTCTATATTACAGTATAGGCATAATAATAAATCTATCCCACATCATACAAACTTGCCATCAAACCCATCAACTAATCCAGGGTTAATCAATCAGCATCATCTTGCGCACCCATACCATCTAAATAATCACCGAAATATTCCAAATTATTATAACTACTTTTGAGTGAGAGCAGTGGATGAGTCCATGGTATTTACATGCTTATGAGTTTCAGAAGATACCTTCCACTTTCTCATTTCAATAGGGCAGAGAATTCTGCCCTATTATCACCATATCACCAAACTTTTTTTCATCCACGGAGTCCCGGCTGCTCTCTGATTGATTGGTGACAAGTTTGTATGTACAGGCACAATGGCAAAAAAGAAAATTTATTTGTTTAAAAGCATAAGTATTTTTGATAAAATATGTTACAAGGAATAAAAATGCAAATATTAATTTAATTGGGAGTTGCTCTGTAACCTATTCGTAATAACTACTTCGAGATACCTGAAATAGATAGCACATCAACATCGTATTCCGTGACGTACGGAAATGATACCTTTGATCTATAAAATACCAAATTTGATAGGTGGAATGGTAATGGGTGAAAGAAGTAAAACAATGTTGGGAGTTTCGTATATTAGAGGCTACTTATTAGAGGATGTACGTTCAAAACAGTTGATCGAAAAACAAAAAGAGGAGAGCAAAAATATTGTTGAACGAATCAATAAAGCGAATGGAGGTATGTTTACTCGGAATATAATAACGAGAAATTTTTACTTTAACGAGAAAATTAAAGAAAATATCTATAAGTTCGATCAGCTGCTTGTTTTAGGCATTGGCTTAGATACCAAAGCAGATGCACTTGAAGAGTTGAAAGATAAAAAAGTTTTTGGCCTTGATATAAATGCAAATAGCATTCATGGAATATATGAAGAAGCTGGTCTAAAAACAAACGCAGTTATTTTACCTGTAGATTTAAGAAATGTAAGTAAAGAAGATATTTTAAAAAAATTGATAGAACAAGGATTCTCCCTTGAAGAACGGACATATATGATCTGGGAAGGTGGAACCTTTTATATTAAAGAGTCTGAAGTATTGGATATCCTTTCTTTTTGGTATGATTCCGTTAATATCAGGGGAATGAGTATCGATTTTTTAAATTACGATGTTTTTCATGATAAGACTCACAAAAGCAGAGAAGTGATTGAAATGGTATTGAAAATATTGGAAAACGCAAAAGAACCGTGGATAGGTTACTTTCGCCCTGAAAACATAACAACCTATTTTCGTTCTTTAGGATGTAAGCATATTGATCTTGATATGCACGGAGATATTGAAAGAAAGATCTATGACGAGCCATTAGTAATTGAAGATTTACTTTTTTTCGTAACTGTTTTTGATTAATCATTATGTAACGTATAAGAGGAGGGATATATTGAAATATTTAGAACATAAAGCAATTATTATTGGTGGCGGATTTGCTGGCAAACTTGCATGTAAAGCGCTTTCCCCCCATGTTAAGCATATTACGATATTAGAATCTAATTCTAAACCTGCTGACAATGATATGCAACCTTTTGTTCCGCAAGCTCATCATGTCCATATTTTGTTAAGACAAGGTTTGCTGACTTTGGAAAAACTGTTTCCGGAAATCTCGAAGAAATTAGTTGAATCGGGTTCAATAAAGTACGATATATTACAAGATTTGAAGTGGTATCATTATGGCGGACTTAAATCACCTTATCCAAGCAACTATTTTATCATTCAACAAACAAGAACGTTACTTGAACACCATATTCAAAATTATATTCATGACTTAAAAAATGTGTCTTATGTCGATAATGTTAGGGTAACAAAAATGCTTTTTGACTCGAAAAAGACAAAATTGCTAGGTGTTGGAGTCAAAAAGCGCCATAGTGAAGAAATGGAAGACTACTTCGCAGATATCATTATTGATGCAAGCGGAAATGGAGCCAATATAAAAAAATGGATTACAAATATCCATATACCTGTCAAGGAAATTAATATTAACTTACTTTATATGTCTAGATTTTACGAAATAAATAATGAAAATCTTCCTCCGTGGAATGGATTGCTCGTTTCTCCGATTTTTCCACATTCAACAAAAGGGGGGGTAATATTAAAAACAGAGAAAAAAAACCAGTTTATCGTTACATTAAGTTCTTATTTAACGGAAGAAATCCCAAAGAAAGATGAAGATTATGAGAAAATGGCTGAGTCATTACCTCAGCAAGATATTATCCAATTCATGAGAAGTGCAAATCCAGTAACGAAATGGAAAAATTATAAAATCAATAAACAGCACTGCTATCAATTTGAGAAGGTTGATCATTTACCAAGAAACTTGTTTGTCATAGGTGACTCCTATTCTGTATTTGATCCTATATTTGGGCAAGGGATGGTCGTCTGTGCCTTAGAGGCCGAAGCATTAAAAACAGCTTTTTCGAAAATTGACGATATAAAAAATAGTTCTCAATACTATTACAAAGCATGTGCAAAAATAGTAAAACGGGCTTGGGATATCTCAGTTGCTGAAAATTCTAAGTTAAATAGTAACGTAAATAAAAATAATTTGTCTTTGAAAATTAGGCAGTGGTTAAATAAAAACATATTTGAAATCTCAGCTTACGATCCATATGTTTACCTGAAATTAGCACAAATTATGCATATGACACATACCCCCAAAGAGATTATTTCACCAAGATTAGTGTATAAATTGGTCAAACACCTTTGTATAAAAGGAAAAGGGAAGAGTTAATTAAAAGAGGAAGCTACAGTCTGGCGAGGGCTGCGCGAAACGAAGTTGTTTGTTCAAATTTATTTTCGATATCATATAGTGAAAGTGATAACTTTCACTAATAGGTATTAATAACTATGCTATCATGATGATGTGTATAGAGTACGATTACGCTGTATGCAAATATAACAAGTGAGGATAAGGGGTTAACCGACATGAAGAGGATGAAGCAAGCGGGAATGATGTTACTGATTCTATGTCTGTTCGTGATGTTAGCAGCATGCGGGAGCGGGAACAAAGATGGCAAGGAGGCCAATAATGGAGGAAACCAGAATCGGATCGTGACGTCTATCGGGGAAGGCGATGGCAAGCACGGTACGATTAAGGTGGAAGTCACGTTCGAGAACGATGAGGTTAAAGATATTAAGGTGCTCGAACAGAAGGAAAATGAAGTGTTGGCCGAGCCTGTATATAAAGAACTGAAAGAGAGTTTGATCGCCTCGAACAGCACGGAGGTGGATGCGATCAGCGGTTCGACGGTAACGAGCCAGGGCTACATCGACGCGGTGAAGGATGCGGTAGCGAAGGCGGGTTTGACGCTCGTCGCGAAGCAGGCGGCTGGAAAAAGCCAGACAGACGAGCCGTCCGAGCAGACGTATGACGTTGTCATTATCGGGGCAGGCGGTGCCGGCTTCAGTGCGGCTTTGGAAGCGAAGCAGGCGGGCGCTTCGGTTGTCCTCTTGGAGAAAATGCCCAGCGTAGGCGGCAACACGCTGATTTCCGGCGGTGAAATGAATGCGGCCAACACGTGGGTGCAGAAAAACTTGGGCATTGAAGACAGCACCGAGCTGTTTATCCAAGATACGCTCGAAGGCGGAGACCATATCGGCGATCCGGACATGGTCCGCGTGCTGGCCGAGAACGCGACTGCTGCGGCAGAATGGCTGAAGGATGTAGTGAAGGTGAACTTTCTAGAGGACCATTTATTCCAATTCGGCGGCCACTCCGTCAAGCGTGCGCTGATTCCGGAAGGGCATACGGGGGCAGAACTGATTACGAAGCTGAAAACGCAACTGGACGAGATGGGCATCGATCTGAAGACGAATACGAAGGCCGAGAAATTGCTTACGGATGACAGCGGCAAAGTGATCGGTGTCGAAGCAGCCGGATCCAACGGCAGCGCCATCACATTCCATGCCAACAAAGGCGTCATTATTGCGTCGGGCGGCTTCGGCTCCAATATCGAAATGAGAAAGCAGTACAATCCGGAATACGATGAAAAATATATGACAACAGATGCGCCGGGCACGACGGGAGACGGGATTGTGATGGCGCAGGCCGTCGGCGCTGCCCTGACCAATATGGAGAGCATTCAGACTTATCCGGTATGCAATCCGAAGACCGGCGTTATCTCGCTGGTTGCGGACAGCCGTTTTGACGGGGCGATTCTCGTGAATCAGAGCGGCCAGCGTTTCGTTGAAGAACTGGAGCGCCGCGACGTCATTTCCCAAGGGATTCTGGCCCAGGAAGGCGGCTATGCATATCAGTTGTGGAATCAGGAAATAGGCGATATCAGCAAGACAGTCGAAACGCATAAAGACGAATATGAAATGCTTGTCAAAGACGGCGTCTTGTACAAAGCGGATACGCTGAAAGAAGCTGCTGAATTTTTCAAGATCGATCCAAAAGCGCTGCAGGCGACAATAGACCGCGTCAACCAATTCGCCAAGTCGGGAAAAGACGAGGACTTTAACCACCGTTCGGGATTGAAGGATATGAGCAAAGGGCCTTATTATATTCAAAAAGCGGTGCCTTCCGTTCACCATACGATGGGCGGTCTCGTGATCAACAAGGCGACAGAGGTGCTGAATGAGCAAGGCCAGCCGATTCCGGGCCTGTTCGCCGCAGGCGAAGTCACGGGCGTCATTCACGGCAAGAACCGGCTTGGCGGGAATGCGATTGCCGATGCGATCACATTCGGACGCATCGCCGGCCAGCAAGCCGTCAAGTAAATAGCAAGTATACAGAAGCCGCAGCAGCAAGCTGCGGCTTCTTGCATTGGGCGGGAACGGAGGCTTCTGCCTGCTAGCGTAAGAAATCAAACAGAGTCTGCAAGCGACCTTGCTAAGGGATATCGCCTGTTATGTTATATAACAACAAAAATATTTAAAAACAGTATTGAACAGATCTTATTTCTGTAATATAATGTCATCAATGAATTAGTTGTGTTATATAACAGAAAAAAAGGAGGAGGCGCGAAATGGATTGTCCCGTATGCGGAGGCAATGGCGATTTGGACTGCTTTACATGCATGAGCCCGATGGCTGAAGGCCAAGAATACCACGATTGCCCGTTATGCGAGGGCAGGCGAGTTCTTCCTTGCAGCCGGTGCTCAGGCAACGGTTACCTGGAGCAGGAAGCATGAATCGAACCCAATAATCGATGGAGGAGGATTGACGATGAGCGGTACAGGGAGAACGGAACTCGAGCAGATGAAGGGACACTGGTCTGGAGTCCGTTATGAAGGAATTCGGCGTCCGTATTCGCCGGAAGACGTGTTGAGATTACGAGGGTCTCTGAAAATCGAATATACATTGGCCCAGCGAGGTTCCGCAAAATTGTGGGATCTACTTCATTCGGAAGATTATATCCACGCGCTGGGGGCCCTGACCGGCAACCAAGCCGTTCAGCAGGTCAAAGCGGGACTGAAGGCCATCTATCTCAGCGGATGGCAGGTGGCGGCGGATGCGAACCTGTCCGGACAAATGTATCCCGACCAGAGTCTCTATCCAGCGAACAGTGTTCCCCATGTCGTGAAGAGAATCAATCAGGCGCTGGAGCGCGCCGATCATATTCAGCATTCCGAGGGCAAACATGACATCGATTTCTTCGTCCCCATCATCGCGGATGCCGAGGCTGGCTTCGGAGGGCCGTTGAATGTATTCGAGCTCGTGAAGTCCATGATTGAAGCGGGAGCCGCAGCCGTCCATCTCGAGGATCAGCTTGCCTCGGAGAAGAAATGCGGCCATATGGGCGGCAAGGTGCTGGTGCCGACCGGGCAGGCGATTCGGCATCTGATCGCGGCGAGGTTCGCGGCTGACGTGATGGGGGTGGATACGCTACTGATTGCCCGGACAGATGCGAATGCGGCGCAACTGCTTACCAGCGACATCGACGACAACGATCGACCTTTCCTGACCGGAAAACGCACAGCGGAAGGTTTCCACTATGTAAGGGCGGGACTGGATCAAGCGATATCGCGGGGTCTTGCCTACGCCCCTTATGCCGACATGGTCTGGTGCGAGACCTCCGAACCGAATCTGAAGGAGGCCGAACGATTCGCGCAAGCCATTCACGCCCGGTATCCCGGCAAATTGCTTGCGTATAACTGCTCCCCTTCCTTCAACTGGAAAATGAAACTGAGCGACAAGGAGATCGCCACCTTCCAGGAGAAGCTCGGCGCCTTGGGCTACAAGTTCCAGTTCGTCACCTTGGCCGGCTTCCACGCATTGAACCACAGTATGTTCCGTCTGGCGCGAGGATACAAGGAGCGGGGGATGCAAGCCTACTCCGAGCTGCAGCAGGCGGAATTCGCCAGCGAGGCGGAAGGATATGAGGCAGTCCGCCACCAACGGGAAGTGGGAGCCCGTTATTTTGACGAGGTGACCCAGATTGTTGCCGGAGGCCTGGCCAGCACAACGGCATTGGCAGGTTCGACAGAACAGGAACAATTCAGCCGTTCATGAAGCATATTTTCAGCTATTGTAAAAAAAGGGGGTTCGACCGATGAACCGTGTGAGCCAGTCACACCGTGTATTGAAAGGGGATTGCGGCTCCGAAGCGCACCGCATCATCTTGACGCCTGAAGCACTGGACTTCGTGGCGGCGTTGGAAAGGCGGTTCGGGAAGCGGCGCAAGGAACTGCTTCGAATGAGAGACGAGCGCCAGCACAGACTGGACACGGGAGAGTGGCCGGACTTCTTGGCGGACACGACACATGTCCGGAACGCGGATTGGAAGGTTGCCTCCATTCCGGCCGATTTGCAGGATCGAAGAGTGGAAATAACAGGCCCCTCTGGGGATCGCAAAATGGTTATCAATGCGTTAAACTCGGGCGCCAAAGTGTTTATGGCGGATCTCGAAGATGCCAATTCCCCAACCTGGTTCAACACGCTGGAAGGCCAGGTCAATCTGCGCGATGCGGTCAATCGGACGATACGGTTCGTTAGCGATGCAGGCAAAATCTATGAACTGAATGAGAAACCGGCCGTGCTCAAGGTGCGGCCGCGGGGCTGGCATATGGAAGAGAAGCATCTGTTGATCGACGGAGAGCCGGTATCGGCGTCGCTATTCGATTTCGGTCTTTATTTTTTTCATAATGCGGAGGCGTTGATGCGGCAGGGAAGCGGTCCCTATTTTTATCTTCCGAAAATAGAAAGCCATCTTGAAGCGAGGTTATGGAATGACGTGTTTGCATTCGCGCAGCAGGAGTTGGGCATTCCTCGCGGCACCATTAAGGCAACCGTATTAATCGAGACGATTCTGGCTGCCTTCGAGATGGATGAGATTCTGTTCGAGCTGCGCGATCACGCGGACGGCTTGAATTGCGGACGCTGGGACTACATTTTCAGCTTTATCAAGAAGCTCCGGAGCAAGTCGGACGTCATTTTGCCCGATAGAGCCCTTGTGACGATGGAATCGCCTTTTATGACGGCCTATTCGCTGCTTGCCATTCAGACGTGCCATCGGCGCCAAGCCTACTGTATCGGGGGCATGGCGGCCCAGATTCCGATCAAGAATCATCGGTCGGCTAACGAAGCGGCACTGGAGAAGGTGCGGAAGGATAAGCTGCGGGAAGCGCTGAACGGACATGATGGCACCTGGGTGGCGCATCCCGGTCTCGTGCCGATCGCCATGCAGGTGTTCGATGCCCATATGCCGGGACCGAACCAGATCGGGAAGCGGCCGGAGCGCGAGATCACGGCGGCGGAGTTGCTGGAGGTTCCACAAGGGCCGATTACCGAGGCTGGCGTTAGAATGAATGTGTCGGTCGGCATTCAATATTTGGAGGCATGGCTTCGAGGAATGGGCGCGGTGCCGATCAACCATCTGATGGAGGATGCCGCGACCGCCGAGATTTCGAGAGCCCAATTGTGGCAGTGGCTTCACCATCCGCGGGGCGTGCTCGTCGATGGGCGCAACGTTACGGCCGAGCTCTTCGATCAGATCTTTCAGGAAGAGCTGGAGGATCTCCGGCTTCGCATGGGCGAGGACAAAGTTCCCGGCTCCCGGCTGACGCTGGCTGCCTCGCTGTTCCGCGACATGACGGTTGCGGATACGTTCGAGCCGTTTTTGACCCGTCCGGGTTATATGCATCTATCCTAATTCCGCTAATGGAGGTTCACGCATATGGCAATGAACAAGGTCGAACTCGATACAGACGAGACGATGGAGTACACGGCGTTTTATCCGCTATCTCCCGTATTTTTGGACTTAACCTATCATTCGAGCAGCGAGGAAGTCCGGCAATCCTCCTTGCCGCTGTCGCATTATTTCATTTCCAATTATTATTGCTACCGCAATGATTGAGCAATGACCTGCAAGCTGATTTCCAACAAAGCCTGTTCGAGGAAGGAACGGGCCTGTTGGAAATTTTCTATTTCCGCTTTCGTTTCAATAGGTTCCCCATGCTATATAATAGAAGTATTCCGCTATATAACAGAGGGGATAGCTTATGAATTCTTACGACATGTCGACGAAGCACGGGCAAATTATTCAATACATTGAGGAGCTTGACATCGGGACGCGCATTTCGGTGCGCAAAATCGCGCAGGTCTTGAACGTGAGCGAGGGCACGGCTTACCGCGCCATCAAGGAAGCGGAAGGCCGAGGCATCGTCAGCACGAGAGAGCGTACGGGCACCGTACGAATCGAGAAGCAAGAGCCGCAGTATATCGTTAAACTGACCTTCGAAGAAATACGAAGCCTGGTGGACGGAGAGGTGTTGGGCGGCACCGCCGGCCTCGATAAGACGCTGAACAAGTTTGTGATCGGGGCCATGCAGCTTGAAGCGATGATCCGGTATATTGAACCGGGAAACCTGCTGATTGTCGGGAACCGGAACAAGGCGCATCACATCGCTCTGACCTTGGGTGCAGGAGTGCTGATTACGGGAGGCTTCGACACCCCGGCGGAGGTTCGCGAGCTGGCGGACGAGCTTGCGCTTCCGGTCATCAGTTGCAAATACGATACCTTTACGGTGGCTGCACTCCTGAACCGCGCCTTATCGGAACGGATGATCAAGAAGCAGATCATTTTGGTCGGCGATATCATTAGAACAGACATTTCGCTCACCTCGATTCACCAGTCCAGCACGGTCGGGCATGTGAAAAAGCTGATCGAGCAAAGCGATCACAACCGCTTTCCCGTGGTGGATGATTCGAACAGGCCGGTGGGTATGATAATCGCCAAGGACATTATCGGCGCTTCCGACAGCGACCCGATCGAGCATGTTATGAGCCCCCATCCGATTACGGTCATGCCTCACACCTCGATAGCGACGGCGGGCCACATGATGGTATGGGAAGGCATTGAACTGATTCCGGTCGTTAACGGGGAGAAGCAACTGATCGGCGTGATTAGCCGCAAGGATATATTGAAAGCGATGCAGTCGGTTCATTCCCAGCCCCAGCAGGGGGAGACGGTGGAGGATCAGATCTGGTCGGCGTTCGAGGAGATTCGGGACGACGATGGCAGGCTTACTTTCCGCGGGCCTGTTCATACCTCAATGATCAACCAGATGGGGTACATCTCCGAGGGAATCCTGGGCAGCATGATCACCCTTGCCGTCACCCGCACGATCAAGCAGCAGAAGAAGAAGGATTTGCTTATCGACCACACCTCCGTTTATTATTTGGCGCCGATCGAAATCGAAAATACGGTGGAAATCATGCCAACGGTGATTGAACTTAGTCGCAGGTTCTGCAAAATCGAAGTGGAGATGTTCGTTCAGGGACAGCGAGTGATCAAGGCGATGGTAACGGCCAGAATTTTGGATTAACGCAGCGTCTGTAAAATAGTATATGAAAGCTCCAAAACCTATTCACTTATCGTCCGTGCCTGGCACAACAATTGGAGTGCTTACGTGAACAAGTTATTGCATCACGGCTACGCCATGCTCAAAAAAGAGCAATCCTTCACTTTCTAGAAAAGTATATGCCAAGTAAACCTCCACCCATTGGAGGTTTACTTGGCAGCCTTTAAATACAATTTACAAGAGATCTCACTTATTCTAAAGCGCCTATTGACAAGGTATGAGTTGGTTTCTACATTACTTCCGTAAATATAAACCTTCTGTCATACAAATGGTTCTAATCAAGTCTTCTTGTTCCTTATCACACAGGTAAAGGGTAGCACGAAGACGATCCAGCCAAAGAACCAATTTTAAATCGGTAAAATAAACGCAAGTAGTAACAACATTTTTCAAACTTAAAGCAAATAAATACTCTAGATTTTCCCATTCATCCGTCGTTACGATACCTTCTTTAGAAAACAATTGCTTTGTTGATTGAAAAAGTTCATTTTTTTGCACTTCATCAGGCAAATCATTACGGAGAAGGCTGCTTTCCAAGTAAACAAACGAATAGGCCCATAACTTTGATAGAACATGTAAAAACTTTTTCTCTTCCTGAAAATAAAGTGAATGTAAACCATGCTTATCCTCTTGCCTATAAAATTCCTCCAATTGCGGGAACTTTCCCCCTTTAGGATTAGCCTGTGGAAAAGAATCTATCACATACATGTTCTGTCTATAAACACATTCTTTTTCAACCAAAGTTTTCTTACCCGAATCAGCACAAGCAGGTTTTATAAAGAAATCACGTTTATCAAGCAGAAACAAATCTTCATTCCAGTCTTCCGCAGGAACATCTTCTTGCAAAACCGATAAATCAATATCAAATACGTTACACAATTCCTTTACTTGCTCACGATGCAATAATTTCGTTTCCAACCATTTTCCCTCCCCAGGTAGTGATGCCACTTTTTTATTTCCATTATATAACTCCCATTATATAACTTCCATACCTTATCATTATGACTTTTATTCGTATAACTTTCTATTTGCCCAACCCGTGTCGGCCCTTTTTCTTCATCCGTTATACAAAATACAACCCTTCGGTTGTACATACCGTTCTTACCAAGTCCACTTGCTCCTGGTCGCAAGCATAAACAATAGCACAATCACCGCCAACCCAAAGTATGACTTTGATATCCACCAAATATAGACAAGTTGAAACAAAATTTCTTGAACCTAAGACAAATAAACACCGTAGAACTTCCAAATCATCAATTTCTACGATCTCCCCCCTGGAAAACAATGACTTCACTTTCAACAAAAATGGCCTATTTAAAAATTCATCAGGAAAACAAAAAGGGTTACCATATAGAATATCGCTCTCTACATGGATGGAAGAATACGCGCATAGCTTAAAGTAAATAGATAAAAATTTCTTTTCTTTTTCAAAATAAATGGCATTAAAACCGTACATATCATCGTAAGTGTAGAACGACTCCAGTTGCCCATATCTTCCTTCAATTCTAACCGTTTTGGGCATATCATCGATTCTAAACATTCTTTTTTTATAGCATATATCCATCTCTTCCCATTTATCACCTAAAAAATTATCCCAATCACTATCGATCAAATTTTGATTCAATAAAGATAAATCAATATCAAATCTACGACATAAGGAATCTCTTATATTCATGACTACATTCCCCTTTCTCAAAACAACAACCTACCCGCTCCTACATCCGTTTGCAAGCAGAACTAAATTCTGCGCCGCACATGCTGTTCTGACAACATTCACTTGTTCCTGATCAGCGATATAAACCACATAACCCGCAGTCGTTGTCCACACAATCGTCTTCCGGTCTAGCAAATAAAAACAAGTGGTCATCCTATTTCGTAAACTTGCCACAACCAAACATTTTACAATTTCCCGATCGCTTACTTCTTCTAAAATTTCCTGCTCAAATAACGATTTCATGCCCAATAAAATGTCTGGTTCTACACATTCTTCTGGGAAATTTAAAAGGTTCGCATCATAGAGAAATTCACTTTCTATACGAACGATACCATGTTCTCCTAATGCAAACAGAATCGATAATAGTTTGGTTACCATTTCACTATCCACGGCATCGCTCTTGCTTTCCGGCTGCCCCATACAACCATCTATGTGATACATTCTGTCTTTATACACCGTATCCATCATCTGTTGTTTATCGACTAAGAAACACTCTTCATTCCAATCATCATCGGGCACCGTTTGCTGAAATAAAGGTAAATCAATATCAAATATAGGACATAAATCATGGATTCGCCCCTCTACGACCAGCCTCTTTTCCCAGTATGGCAAAGACAAAACTCCCTTCCTTGTATAAATTGAAAGATAGTCAAAAAGCCCTCCAAGCAAGGGCTTTTTGTACCTCTATCCGTAAATCTACAAACCGAAAATCTACAAACCGAGCACATGCTTTTTTTCGTGATAGAAGCAGTGAACGATCCCAATCTATGTTACTTCGCTTGCCTGCGTGTTTGGTTTATTTGCCAACAATTTTTCCCTCTGCAGTTAGTGATGCAATTCTTTTTTTTCCTTTATACAGTTTCCATTTATCACCTTTATGAGGGTCGGAACATCTATTTTTTTCTATTAACCAACCTGTATCAGGATCTTTATATTTTACGCTAGTTTTACTTTTTACTTTTTGGTTAAATTTATCGAGATCAACCGTATAATCATCACCATCTTTTTTCAATTTCTTTGGAATTGCCGTTGCCGCGTCTTCAATTTCTTTTTTCGTGTTGTAATAGACGGAATCTTCAGCTTTTTCATAGTCATTTACCGTTAGCGCAATCCCGGTAGTTACGGTAGCAGCGGACACAATCGCAGCCGCGATTTCAGCAGCGCCCCATGCTAACGGAATGACAAAGACAAATCGCTTGTGCCGGTTTCCTTGTGCTGGCTTTTCCAACCAAGATAACACCGTTCCGATAGAAGCGCCGTGTTCTTCAAACACGGTTTCCCCTGTATGCTGGTCTACGACCTGAATGTCGAGCGTTTGCGGAATTTCATGGTACGTTACGTAGGTAGTGTAGTCCTCTTTGTGGATTATGAAACGTTTCTCCTGATCGACGGAATAGGATGGCTCAACTTCTACTTGCCCTGGGGAAGCATAAGAAACACCCGCCAACGATACAACCAAGGAACATACGACCATACCTGACAACATCTTTTTCAGTATCTTCAATAGTAAACCTGCCAAAATATGGTTTCAAGTCATTTTACCATGAAAATTATGGAATTAAAAGAGAAAAATTAGGCGCAACAACAAAAAACTATATTAGCTGAGCATCTGTATAAAGGTAAATGCTTCCGGACATGGTGCTGTGGAGATTATGCGCGCTGGAAAAATATCTATAAATATAGGACTGCGAGTGATGACCGGAAGACGAAATTTCAAGCGCTTCATCGATACGAATCTACTTGCTATTGACAATAAGTTTGCATTAATGGAGGACAGCAACCAATGGATAAGCTTTAATTCGCCTCGACATGAGATACGGTTATGGCGGCGGCATCGACGGCTTGCTGCCCTTGTGCTTCGATTTGAATCAACGCTTCATCGATGGTTAGTTTGCCTGCAATGACGTCCTCCACGATTTCGTTCCCGACGCTTTTGAGCGCATTAATGATTTCGTAATGCACGAAATCATAAGGATTAACATTGTTCGGAGAAGCCTTTAGCATCGTCAAGGGCGATAAGTCGTGGCCCTTCACCGAAGCGGAAAGATCTGTTCGTGCCGTAAGCCCATAATCCATGTCCAATGAGGCGTCGGCTCCTCCTTGCACGATCCACTTCAGCAATTCCCATGCCGCTTTTTGCCGTTCCGAAGCTGCCGCTGCCGAGATTCCGTAGATTTCTCCAATACTGTAATAATCGCTATAGTCCGGATTACGGGGATCTACGGGGACGGTGACCATATCCCAATGGATGGTCTGTCCACCCTCAAAATGTTGATTGATGTTAAAATTAGAAGCAGCGCCTTCGGATTGCAGCTCCATGGCAGCCTGGCCTGTATAGATCGGGTCAAGTTCCATCTCGCCTTCGGTTGGCTGCGTCTCCTTATAGATGCGTCCGGAGCGCAGCGCGTCCATCGTTTTGCTCCATATTCTCTTCCACGCGGGGGTATTCATCTGAATTTTCAAGGTGTTTGGGTCAATGAACCGCAATCCTTCCGTTTGTCCCCAACGCATAATAAGCGCTATGCCGATGTTTTCGTAATAGTTGGACTTAAAGCCGTAGAGCGGCTTCCCATCGTCGGCTTGCGCGGGAAAGCGGCTGGCCAACTCAAAGATGTCCCCCCAGGTAGAGCGGTTTTTTGGAAGCGGGATCTTGTACTTGGCAAACAAATCTTTATTATAGAAAATGGCGCAGCTCGAAAAGGAGGGTGCCAGACCGTACAGTCCGTTTTCCGTGTTGAACGTCAATATATCGGTCATGATCGGAGATATGTTCTTCCACTGGCTAGGTTCCTGCTGGATAAGTGGTTCCAGATGAAGCAAGCCGCCCGAATCGCTCAGCTCCTTATAGGCGGATAAGCTGTTGAAATAGCGGATGTCAACCGTTGATGTCTGGTCTGCCTTCGGGATAACTTGAATGTCAATTAGGGGGAAATGGCGTTCGAAGGGGTAGGCATATCTTTTGTAAAACTCGTTGGGATAAGGATATTCCACGGTAAGGGTAATCGGCTTTTCGGCAGTGCTATGGCAAGCTAACAATATCAGCATAAGCATAAGAAATATCATTCCGCATATCGCAATTTTGTTTTGCCTCATGACGTTACCTCCCGAAGGTAGATTGGATACAAGGGTGGGAGAAGCCCACCCTTGTGTAGATTAATGCCAAGAAAAATTTTTCATCGATGATTGACAGCTCTCTGTGCCATCCTTGTAATAGGTCCGCGAGACCGAGTTTAGCGAGTAGGAACCTGAGGAATCATATTCTCTCGTGTACCATGCTGTTTCATTATGTGTGGTCGTAGAATTGCTTCCCTGTTCCTTCTTGACATTTCCTTGATAGAAGGTGCCGAATACACTGATTTTTTTCATGTTCGCATTTCCTGTCCGGGCATAGGCTTTGCCTTTTACTTTCTCATCGTCACCGACGACATAGTCGATGTACGCATCCGTAAATGCTTTCGGGTCTTTTTTGCAAGTCGTTGCGGACACGGACATGGCCGTACCGAGACACAACGCAGTTGCCACACATAACACCGTGATTTTCCTGGTCATCCTTACCATCTCCTTCATTTAATAATGTTCCACTCCATTCTGCAGTTCCGAGGTGCAAAAAATGAATCACCCCCCTAAGGCCAATGAACGACCGATTGGTATACTGTGGATGCGTCGTTTATGGAAACGGAATGTCCGCATACACCGGAATCATTTGATAAGCTGCTGCGAGTCGCGCTGCAATTGATCCAATGCTTCTTCTAGCGTGTGGCTTCCGTCCAGTATGCCTTGAATCGCCGTATTCGCTTTCCCTATCAGTTCCGACGGTACTCTTTCCACAGGACGGTAAGTTTGCCGCAGTGCGTACATGGCAGACAAGCGCTCTCGTTCCTCTTGATTCGTGCTTACCTCGCTCTGTAGGGTAGAGAAACCAAATAAAGAGCGGTAATCCCATTTGGCAACGGTACGGGAGTTGAGAAACTTTACCAGTTCCCAAGCCGCTTCTTTGTCGGCAGATTGAGCGGACACTGCATACAACCCATCGATTTGCAACGTATCGTTGTTATCCGGCTGAGCTGGATGCGTTGGAAACGGAGCTAATGACCATTGGAATGAAAGTTCCTTCTTGCCGGCAAGCGGCTTGTACTCCTCATAATTAACGACGGCCATGGCTTGCTGGCCGGCATGGAAGGCATCCATATACGTATTTGAATCAGAGTTGTTCATAAGTTGTCCGCCCTGCAAGAGAGGCAGCGTAAGCTTCCAGATTTGCTTCCAGGAATCGCTGGCGACCGCTGCAGAGGGCGGGTTGCCTTGCATCATCGTTAAGCCTTGGCCGAAGCCGACCTTCAACATAAATTCAAAGGAAGAAGGGGCGTGAGTTGCAAGCCCGATAAGCGCATTGCCGTGCTCGTCCTTCGCAGGAAATCTCCCGGCTAAGCGGAGCAGATCCTCCCAGGTCATTCCTTCGTGCGGATATTTGATATGGTACGCATCGAAAAGGTCTTTATTGTATGCGATAGCTTGTCCGTAGAAGCTAGGAGGCAATCCGTATAGCTTCCCGCTTCCGATCGAACGGACATAATCGACGACTTGGGGAATGTAGTCGTCCAACGGGAAGGAATCTCTCTGAATCCATAAGTCCAATGGTTGCAAATCATTGCGATCTGCCATTTCCTTCAATATATCCGGTGGCAAATAGATAATATCGAATTTGTTCTGCTTCACCCAGTTCTCCACAGAAATCTTCTTCGACACGAGCGGAATGGTGGATGTAATCGTAAGCCTAAGGTTTGGATATTCCAGATTGAACAGATTGTCGTAGCGCTTAAAAAACGCGCTTTCATTTGTATAAGCAATCGTGAGCGCTGCCTTTTTATCTTTGGGGAACGGAGGAGCTTCATTTTCTCGACATCCTGCTAGGAGGCCAGTCAAACATACGATGGAAGCGAGAAGCGTGGTCAGGCGTCTTCTTTTCAATTGTGAACACCTCAATGCGAGAAATTTTATTCTAAAATATCCCAACTACTTTTACTATATCACTTATACTATATTTTAGACTGAATGTAAATGGATAGTGTTTTATCATATGGATGATATACTATTCCTGTGATATGGCAATTATTAATCGGACGGTAACACGTTTCCGTTGAGATCTTTATAAGATTTCCCCACCGATGTAGATTTAGATCTTCACGGGGGCCGGATTGTCAGCGGGGCCTTATGACTATCAAATTTGTAAGCGTATTCCGTTTTGTTGGGAGGGATGAGCTATGTCGGATAAGAGGTGGGGTGGTGTCCTTGGCTTGCTGTTCCTGTCCTTTCTTTATCTTCCCTTTCAGTTCACATCCTTATCTCGCAGGGGCTGGACAATCTGTATTGGCGGATGATCGAGCAAGGGGTGAAAGATGCGGCGAACCGGCTAGGCATTGCCTTGGAATATGTCGGGCCGCTCCACATCAATCCGGAGGAACAGACGATGCTGTTGTAAAAAGCCATCTTCGCGGTCGTTCATTTCGATCAGGTTCCGGTTCGAGCCGGAAGCTGCTCCCGCCCGGAACAACTGCAAGCGATCCGAAGCGGAACCCGCACCGAAGAGGCGCTTCATGCGGCCATTCATCAAGTGCAAGCAAGCCGTGATCGGGAAGCGCATGCGGTTATGGAGCAGGCGCGAGCGATCATTCACGAGCGGTTTCATCTGCAATGACGCAGACAGGCCATCTTCCGGAGACTTCTTCCGGCGGGTCTATTCGTCTTCCATCCGTTCCCTTTGCGAGTCCTCCGTCATCAGGTCTTCGTCGGGAAAGTTACGTGTC
This sequence comes from Paenibacillus popilliae ATCC 14706, assembly GCF_000315235.1. Lineage (GTDB taxonomy): Bacteria > Bacillota > Bacilli > Paenibacillales > Paenibacillaceae > Paenibacillus_B > Paenibacillus_B popilliae. Next base: position 25,752 of record NZ_BALG01000048.1, read on the forward strand.
CATCCTTGGTGCAATTGCAGGTTTTCATTGCCGAACGGGCGCGGGCCATGCTGCCCATTGCGCCACGGCGTGCTTTTGCCAAGCGATTCCGATTCGATGCTCGCTCCGTACGGCCCTTCTGGGAACTCCTCCGCCGTCAGGTCATTGCGCTGCGATTGTATCGTAGACACATCGGTATGGTTGTGTTCGGTCTCGCGATCCGATGGATCCATTAATGGGAGCACCTGCCTTTCTTTTTCGAGTAGTGTATCCTTGAAATCCCGCTCTCATTCAAGCTCTTTTCAGTAGGACACCGCTTCGAAGATAGATTGTGCTTGTCAATCTAGTCCGCATAATTGGTCCAATTCCTTCATAGACATGTTATCAGTGATGGGAGTACACCGAATCGAAGAATACTCATGTCAGAGGGGATGATTACATGCGTCGACTCACGTGGATGTTGGCCATCGTGATGAGTGTGGCGATCCTGGTCGCCGGATGCGGGAAGAAGGACGCAACCGATGTGGTCCATGACCTGGATCAAGTAATGAGCAAATTGGAAAGCTATGCCGGCATCGGCACGATGACGCTGCATTCCGGTACACAGCCGCTGCAGTATCGCGTGGAGGTGTGGTATCAGGATCCGACTTATTATCGGATTGAGCTGACGAACGAGAAGAAGGATATCAAGCAGATCGTGCTACGCAATGAAGAGGGCGTATTCGTGCTGACGCCGAGCCTGAAGAAGATTTTCCGCTTTCAGAGCGAGTGGCCGGAGAATCAAGGTCAAGTATACCTCTACCAGACCCTGGTCCGCAGCATTCTCTCGGATGAGGGACGCCAGTTCACCGAGGACGGCGACAGCTATGTATTCGATGTGGTAGCCGATTATCAGACCGACTCGCTCGTCCGCCAGAAGATCTGGCTGCACAAGAGCGATTACACGCCGAAGCAGGTGCAGGTTACCGATTCGGAAGCGCAGGTTGTCGTCGAGATGAAGTTCAATCAATTCGAATTCGGTAAGAAATTCGATAAAGATTCCTTCGATATGCAGCGCAATATGACCGGCATGAATCATGCGAAGATTCCAAACGGTGAGCTGGATAAGAACGGACAGCCGCCATCCCAGGAGACGCTTGCCCCTGCGGACGGAGACGAAGGTACAGATGAAGCAGGGCAGCAGCCTGATACTGCGCAGGTGGAAAAGGATATGGGGCCATTCGGCTTCATTGAGCCGTCCTATCTCCCGGAAGACGTAGCCAAGCTCGATCAGAAGGAGCTGCCGAACAACGGAGATTATCCAGTCATGATGCGGTATACGGGCACGTATTCGTTCACGCTGATCGAATCCCGGCCGAAGGATGTGGAAGTCGGGCTTCAGGTCGGTGAATCGAAGGCGGTGGACCTGGGCTTCACCTATGGGCAAATGGCCGGTGAGGAGCAGAAGACGCTGACCTGGACCTATGAAGGAGTGAAGTATCGGATGCTTAGCGGCGACCTGCCGGAACAAGAAATGGTGAGAATTGCACAATCGCTCGTGGATCAGCCTGGGAAATAACGACTTCAGGGTCCAGTTCTCCGGTCCGTATTCCGTGGCGCTTAACGGGATACGGACCTTATCGCGATCGGCATGCAGGTATAAATGGGTGAACTTCCCTTAGTAATGGGTGGTAATTCCGACTCTCCTTGGTTGACAGTCTCCGCCATGGGCATTAACATAGGTTTGTTACATGGAACGGGATGAACAGACATGAAGAAGGTGACTGACCATGGAGGCGTATTATCGTCCGACGCGAGCGGAGATTTCGCTGGATGCGCTGCGTCACAATATGGAAGCTTTTCGCGCCGCGCTTCCGTCTGCCACGAAGCTGAGCGTCTGTGTGAAGGCGAATGCTTACGGACATGGCGCCGTGGAGATCGCGCGCGCCGCGGAACGGTTCGGAGCGGATTATGTGAACGTGGCGTTCCTGGATGAAGCCGTGCAATTGCGCCGCGCCGACGTACAGATGCCGATATTGATATTGGGTTATACGCCGCCTGCCGGGATTGAAGCTGCCTTTGAGCATGATATCTCCTTGACGGTATGTACCGAGGAGTGTATCCGCAAGCTGGAGGAAGCGGCACCGGGGCTGTCAACCCGGTACGGCGGGCGCCTGCTCAAGGTGCATGTCAAGACGGATACCGGCATGGGACGGTTAGGTCTTCGCACGCCGGAGTATACGGCCCGCTGCGTCCGCCGCCTACAGTCGATTGACGGCATACTGGTCGAAGGGGTGTTTACCCATTTCGCGGGGGCGGATGAGAAGGATCAAGCTTACAGCTGCCTGCAGCAGGAACGGTTCGAGGCCGTCATCGAGGAGCTGAAGAGACAGGAACTGACCGTTCCGCTGATACATGCGAGCAACAGCGCGGCTGCAATGGAATTGCCTGAGTCCGCATATGATATGGTAAGAGTGGGCATCAGTGCCTACGGGTTGTACCCGTCGGCTGATGTGCACCGCCAGCGAATCCAATTGCGGCCGGTGCTAAGCCTGAAGACGGCCATCGTCCATGCGAAGACGGTTCCCGCCGGCGAGGCGATCAGCTACGGCATGCATTATTATACGAGTGCGGAGGAGCGTATCGCGACAATTCCTGTCGGGTATGCCGACGGTTATTCCCGTATGCTAAGCGGAAAAGCGCATATGCTGATCCGCGGCCGGCGCGTACCGGTGCTGGGGAGCATCTGTATGGATCAATGCATGGTCTCGCTGGAGCCGCTCGGCGAAGATGGGTCATTCCCGGAACCGGGAGAAGAAGTGATACTTCTTGGCGAGCAGGGCGAAGAACGCATTACGGCGGAGGAGATCGCCGAGCATATCGGCACGCTCCATTATGAAGTCGTCTGCATGGTTGCCTATCGTATGCCGCGCCTCTATATCGAGAGCGGGAAGCCCGTCAAAGTGATCAACCCGCTGCTGCAAGCAGAGGCATATGCCGAAGCTGTATTAAATTGACGAAATTTAGGGGAATGGCACCTTTTACCGGAATTATTTTTACATTTTCGGCAGGATTTTCACGCTAAAGAGAGAATTAATATTCAGGAATTGTCTGCAGGCAGAAGGTCTGCAACATACTCGATATGGAAGAAGCATATATATGCTGCTGTATAATTTTTCTACAGAATCGACATAATGGGTATAGGCAGCAAAGGCTTTGGGGGTGCGAGGACAGGTGGCTAATATTCAGAACACCAAACGAATTATGATTAGCTTGCCCGACCAACTATTGCAAGAAGTGGACGGTATCGTTGCTATGGAAAAATCAAATCGAAGCGAGTTTATTCGCCAAGCGATGAAGTTGTATTTGCAAGAGCGCAAGAAGCGCCATATTCGTGAATCAATGCAGCGCGGCTATATGGAAATGGCCAAGATTAACTTGACGATGGCATCCGAGGCTTTTTACGCAGAAGTCGAAGCGGATGGTACGCTTGACCGCTTGGTTAGCGGGGTGTAGACATTGATTGTAAAGCGTGGCGACGTTTTTTTTGCGGATTTATCGCCCGTCGTAGGTTCAGAACAGGGAGGGGTGCGTCCCGTTCTCGTCATTCAGAATGATATCGGGAACCGGTTCAGCCCAACCGTCATCGTGGCGGCAATTACGGCGCAGATTCAGAAGGCCAAATTGCCGACACATGTTGAAATTGACGCCAAGATGCATGGCTTCGACCGTGATTCCGTCATTTTGCTGGAACAGATCCGCACCATTGACAAACAACGGCTCACCGACAAAATAACGCATTTAGATGAAGAGATGATGCATAAGGTCGATGACGGACTGCTTATCAGCCTCGGATTGATTGATTTTTAAAAACTGATTACGATCGACTGAACGAGGCTTGCCTCGTTTTTTTGTTTCCACGAGCTCCTTTGTACCTATTCCCTTGTGTTTGCATAACGGTTCTTAACGAAGGTGCTGGATGTCGAACCAAGACCGGCGCGGAAGTCTCCATCGTATCGAACCATCTTCCTGCATACGGCATGAAGTCACAATGAAGAAGAGTGTGGATTTTGTGGCTTGTTTTTGCGACAATATTGAGTAGGCTGTAAAGGGTTGCAGAAACAGGCGTGGAAAGGAAGTCATACATGACCGAACGTGACGAAACGATGGAAGTGCAAGCGCTGGATGCGGAAATTGAACAGATGAAAACTAGCGAGCCGGAACGACTTCTCCATCAGCTCGCCTCGGAATTGTCCCTTGGACGCGGACAAGCTCAACGGACGATCGAACTGTTGGATGAAGGGAACACGATCCCGTTTATCGCCCGGTACCGCAAGGAGATGACGGGGGAACTGGATGAGACTCAGCTCCGGACGCTGGAGGAGCGGCTTGGTTATTTGCGGGGGTTGGAGGGACGAAAGCGCGAGGTGCTCCGGCTCATCAACGAGCAGGGGAAGCTGACAGAGCCGCTGCTAGAGTCGATTGTCCATGCCTCGAAACTGCAGGAAGTGGAGGATCTGTACCGCCCTTATCGGCAGAAGCGCAAGACGCGCGCCAGTGTGGCGAAGGAACGCGGGCTCGAGTCATTGGCGCAGTGGATTCTCTCCTTGCCGAAGCAGGGCGATCCGCTGCAGGAGGCGTTCGCTTATGTAGACGAAGAGAAGGGTGTTCCTGCCGTCGAGGATGCGCTGCAGGGCGCCCAGGATATTATCGCGGAGATGCTGGGCGACGATCCGGATATACGCGCCTGGATTCGTCGGTATACGATGGATCAGGGCGTCATTCGCACCGAAGCCAAGGATAGAGAACAGGAATCGGTCTATGAGATGTACTATGGATATTCGGAGCCGGTTAAGCGGCTGCCGTCCCACCGCATTCTGGCCATTAACCGGGGGGAGAGAGAAGACGTCCTGAAGGTTGCGCTCGATGTTCCCGTGGACAAGATTCTGGCATATATGAGCAAGCGCATGATCCGGGGCGTTTCGGTTGTGAACGGGCTGCTTCAATCGACGATCGAGGATGCCTATAAGCGTCTGATTGCACCTTCGATTGAACGGGAAGCGCGCGGAGAACTGACGGAGAAGGCGGAGGAGCAGGCCATTCAAGTATTTGCGCAAAATCTGCGCAGCCTGCTGCTGCAGCCGCCGGTCCGGGGGCAGACGGTGCTTGGCGTCGACCCGGCCTTCCGGACCGGCTGCAAGCTGGCGGTGGTCGATGAGACGGGCAAGCTGCTGGAGGTGGCTGTCACGTATCCGACCGCCCCGCATCATAAGACGGTGGAAGCTATGAAGACGTTCGACCGGCTCGCGGATACTTACGGCGTCGGACTGGTCATCATCGGCAACGGCACGGCCTCGCGTGAGACAGAGCAGTTCGTTGCCGACTGGATTCAGCTCCGTCCGGACTTGAAGCTTCATTACGTGATTGTCAGCGAGGCGGGGGCGAGTGTCTATTCGGCATCGAAGCTGGCGGCCGAGGAGTTCCCGACCCTCGATGTTGCGGAGCGGAGCGCCGTCTCGATCGCCCGCCGGCTGCAGGATCCGCTCGCCGAGCTGGTGAAGATCGACCCGAAGGCGATTGGCGTCGGACAATATCAGCACGATGTCGCGCAGAAGCGCCTGGAGGAGAGTCTGGGCGCCGTCGTGGAGTCTGCGGTCAACCATGTCGGGGTTGACGTGAATACGGCCTCCCCGTCGTTGCTATCCTACGTATCGGGCATCAATGCGACCCTGGCCAAAAATATCTTCAAGCACCGCGAGGAGAACGGCAAATTCACCGAGCGGAAGCAACTGTCCAAGGTCGCCCGCCTCGGGCCTAAGGCGTTCCAGCAATGCGTCGGATTTCTACGCATACCGGATGGCGCGCATCCGCTGGACAATACACCGATTCACCCGGAATCGTATCCGGTGGTCGACCGGTTGTTCGCCGAGCTTGGGGTCAGTTCCGACAATATCGGCACGCTGGAGCTGGCTGAGAGGCTGCGCAAGGTGGACGTGAACGGCTATGCGGAACGGCTGGAAGTAGGCGTCCCGACGTTGAAAGATATTATCGGGAGCTTGCTCCGTCCGGGCCGCGACCCGCGGGAGGAACTGCCTCCGGTCGTGTTCCGTACGGACGTGCTTCAGATTGAAGATTTGAAGCCGGGCATGGAACTGAAGGGAACGGTCCGTAATGTGATTGATTTCGGCGCCTTCGTCGACATCGGCATCAAAAACGACGGCCTTGTACATATCTCGCAGCTGAGCGAGCGCTATGTGAAGCATCCGCTCGATGTCGTGTCCGTTGGGGACAACGTCACGGTATGGGTGCTGTCCGTCGATGTGAAAAAAGGCCGCGTCGGCTTGACGATGAAGCGCTCCAGTGTCGATAACCTGCAATAAGGATAACGCGCTTGCCTGTCGCGAACGCTAATAATCCCCCTCTCCCCGTTGCCGTCCGTCGCATAGACGGGCGCTGCGGGGCTTCATTCGATCGGGGCTACGGTTCCCGTCCGGACATGTCCTCAGGCGCCTTGGACTTGTGGAAATAGCGCTTGCATTTACGGATGAACGCGCTGCTTCGAACGATAAAAAAACCAGCACTCATTCAACAGCTTGATCTGGCGGCGGTCTTTCTTGTGAAAGGCCCGCATCAACTGGTTGCATAACCATTGCGGCATGAGTCTCCCTCCTTCAGCCCGGGGACATATTCTTCGTTGTAACGCTATCTTATGGGCTGCCGCCGCATTTGGTGCAGGTCCGACGCAAAAAACCGGAACGAGGCGGCGGGCTTCGTTCCGATTATGATCAGTTGTTGCGTATTCGGTTCATCGCTTGCGTCATCGCCTGCAGCTCGTCACGCTGACATTCCGCTATTGAATGCCGGACGCTTTGATCTCCTCCTCGTACCATTGCTCCATCTGGGCCTGCAGCGCCCGTATCTCTGTCAGCAACGCGACGAGGGGATAATGCTCCTCTTGAATCCCGGCGAAGGCCTGTTCTAACCGGTTCATGTATTCGAGTCCGTTGCACGCGCGCGTCTCCTCCTGCAGCAGCTCCAGCTGTTCGCATTCCGCGATCGCCACGGGCAGCTTCGGCACCCGTTCCGCCGTCAGCTTGCTGATTTCCTTATGCAAGCGCAGATTCAGAGCGCTCAGTTGGTACGCGTATTCGGCAGGCATCTCGACGAATTCCAAGTCGCTCCCCAATTGGAACAGAATATAGCGCATCTTCACCATCCAGCATCCCTCTTTTTATCCGCAATTCTACTCTTGACAGTGTACAAGACTTCCAGTACAAATTCAAGTAGGAAGCAGGGTGATATAGATGACCTATACGAATCAGTCGCTGCAGCAATGGGTGGAGAAGGTGTCCTTGCGGGATTTCGGCAAGCCGTTCCGGCATCAAGCGCGCTACAACGGGCGGCTGAAGTCGACCGGGGGACGCTATCTATTGGCCTCCCATCATATCGAGATCAACCCGAAGCAGATGGAGACCTTCGGCGAGGAGGAAGTCGAACGGATCATCAAGCATGAGCTGTGTCATTACCATCTTCACCTGGAAGGAAGAGGCTACCGGCACCGCGATCACGAATTCAAGGAGCTGCTTCAGGCCGTGGGGGGCTCGCGCTATTGCCGTTCCTTACCCGATGCAGAGGGCAAGTACAGGCTGCCTTACCGCTATCGCTTGGAATGTGTTGATTGCCGCCACGCCTATTTCCGTAAGCGGAGAGTGGATGTGACGAAATATGTGTGCGGACGTTGCCGCGGCAAGCTCCGGCTCGTTCCGATCCGCACAGAGACGGGTAGGAAGAAGCATAGCTGAATTCTAAGCTGGAAGGGAGAACGATTGTCATCACGGGACCTTGCAAGGTGGAAGAAATGTCAGCGCCGTGCGCAAGCAGGTGGTACGCCTTGGGTAAGGCCGACGCAAGGAGCGGTGCTTGAGGGCTTCGAGAGCTGGAGGCGGAAGTCGGGAGGCTGCTAAAGGCCGGTATCATTGGCCGTCTGGACGACGGGCGTGGGGGTTGGACAGGCTTGCTGAAAGCGACCCACGAAGCAGGGAAGGAGCAGGCGTCCCTTCGCAAGATGGCGAAGATGAAGCACGCGGCGCGCGGATACAAGAAGGTGAATGCGTTGAAGGGGACCGGCATTGCGCCTGCCGTCCGGAATGACGACGGGTCGACAGCCGGCCTTCTATACTCGCGGGACGTCAGCGGGATCGACTTTGGCCGGGCGGCAGGGTAGGCGATGGGAAGGAGATGAAAGGGAACACGAAATTCATATCCACCTGCTTGACATCTGTTCTATTCTGTGATAGATTAATATTTGTCATTCCCCGATAGCTCAGTTGGTAGAGCACTCGGCTGTTAACCGAGTTGTCACAGGTTCGAGTCCTGTTCGGGGAGCCATTTTTATACGGAGAGGTACCCAAGAGGCCGAAGGGGGCGCTTTGCTAAAGCGTTAGGGTGTAACAGCCGCGAGGGTTCGAATCCCTCTCTCTCCGCCACTTATGATTTCAACAATAAGTCCCGCAAGGGATTTTTTTTATATCTAAATGTAAGCGTGTACAAAAGAGGGGCTAACCATTAGACAAAAAGGATCTATCTTGCTCGCCATACTGTTGAGCATCCAGGCTCCTTCAGCAAGGCGGATCAAATGAAGTGCGGCCAGCAGAACGAGATTCCGCTCATAGCCGCCAGGAAAAAGGAAATGTTAGGCGGAGATCTGCCGCCGGTTCGGACAGCCGCTTGGCTCCGTACGAAGCAATAACGCAAGGATGGACCGCAGCCGAAGGGATGCGGTTATTCCTTGCCTTTTTTCATATAATATGAAAGATTTAATAGGTAAAGTTCGCAGGCCGCACGACGTATCGGCACCGATGGAATGCGTTTATCATATTATGAAGCGATTGGCCTTGGTGCGGCGCATGGACGGCGGAGGGAAAAGTCCTGCAGAACATCATGAAGGAGGTGGCAGCGTGAGCAGACAACAGACCGATGACCCGAACGATACGGTCAACGGAGGCAGAGGGTCGGAGGATATCGTGGCAGAAGCGATTCAGATTCTGGAGGGAGACGACGAATCAATTCGGCATGCCTTCCGATACTGGCATCCGTATGACCTCGCTCTCGTCTACCGGGACGCGAAGATGACGCACCGCACCCGCTTGCTGGAGTTGCTGGACGTCGACCGGCTTACGGGCATCATGCGCGAGCTGGATCCAGCACTGCAACTGGAGTCATTTCAGATGCTCGGCCGCGAGCGGGCTGCAGAAGTATTGAACCGCATGGATAACGACGACCTGGCCGATACGATGGCGGCCGTCAGCGTGGAAGCGAAGGAATTTCTGCTATCGCTGATGAAGCGGGAAGAGAGCGATACGGTACGCCAGCTCTTGACCTATGAGCCGGAGACGGCTGGCGGCCTGATGACGAACCGCTATGTCTGGTTCTATGAGCGCAACACGGTGCATGAAGCCGTCGAGAAGGTAAAGGCTTTCGCCGAATTGACGAAGCATGTGCATTATTTTTATGTCGTAAATGAAGAAAAGCGTCTTGTCGGCACGCTCTCGTACCGCGAGCTGGTGCTGGCCCAGGGGACGGTGTCGATTCAAGCCTTGATGAATGAGAAGGTCATCTCGGTTACCGCCGACACGGATCAGGAAGAAGTCGCCCGTCTGTTCGAGCAATATGACTTCCTTTCGATGCCGGTCGTGGATGAAAATATCCGGCTGATCGGGATCGTGACTGTCGATGACGTCATTGACGTCCTACGGGAAGAAGCGCATGAGGACTTCAATAAATACTCGGCTACGGACAAGACGATCGATTTCCGTACGAATCCGTTCACGGCAGCACGACGGCGTCTGCCCTGGCTTATTATGCTGCTGTTCCTCGGCCTGGTATCGGGCAGCATCATCAGCCGCTTCGAAGAGACGCTGCAGCAAGTCGTCGCCTTGACCTTCTTCATGCCGATGATCGCCGGCATGACGGGGAACACAGGCACGCAATCGCTGGCGGTCGTCATTCGCGGGCTGGCGTCGGAGAAGCTGGACAAAGGCTCCATCAACCGGCTGATCGGACGCGAGCTTGTCGTCGGGCTCATTATCGGCACCGTATGCGGCCTTACGGTTGCGCTCGTCGCGGGCTTCTGGCAGTCCAGCCTTCCGCTCGGGCTTGTCGTCGGCAGCTCCTTGTTCCTGACGGTCATTATCGGAACAATGGCAGGGACCGTTATCCCGCTTATTCTGTATCGCTTGAATGCCGATCCGGCGGTAGCGTCCGGGCCGCTCATTACGACGCTGAACGATATCTTTTCGCTCACGGTCTATTTCGGGACAGCGACCCTGTGCTTGTCGTATATCCTCTGAGAAGCGGGAGGGATCTTTTCCTAAATATATATTAAATAGGAAATCAACTACTGGCGTTACTAGCGTCTGGCGGCGTCTGCATGTGCCTGGAGTCGTGTGCACGCATCGATACCCATCGTGTTGCTGACTGCTGCCATGCCTTCCAAAAGTTGCGTTACGGAATCCCACACTGGAGGATCTGTGCAAGAGGTTAGGTTTACGCTGCAGGCGAAAAGCACATTGAAAAATACCGAAAAAAAGCTTGTCAACGGCCATGGCGTTTGTTATACTCTTAATTGTTGCCGTGAGGTAATGAATTTTTGAGACGTGGCCCGTTGGTCAAGTGGTTAAGACACCGCCCTTTCACGGCGGTAACACGGGTTCGAATCCCGTACGGGTCACCATCATTTCTTATAGATGATATGGCGGACAGCAATGTTCAAGCAGCACGAGCCATTAGCTCAGTTGGTAGAGCACCTGACTTTTAATCAGGGTGTCGAAGGTTCGAGTCCTTCATGGCTCACCAGTTTTCTTTTTACGGTTGCAATGCGGAAGCATCGTTTCCAACATACGTGCGGTAGTGGTGGAATGGCAGACACGCTATCTTGAGGGGGTAGTGGGCGTACGCCCGTGGAGGTTCGAGTCCTCTCTACCGCACCATAATTTTCATGATGAATGAGCGAAGTCTTGGCATACTACAAGGCTTTTTTTCTTTTACCGGGACATCGTATTGACTTGAACCTCGTTACCATTTCCAAGCGCCGGGCCGAGTGAAGGAGTTGGTTCCGAATCTGATCCGGCAGCGAACCAAGAGGTGTTGAATATGATTATTATCAAGACCAAGGAACAAATTGGCAAAATGCACGAAGCGGGCAAAATATTAGCGGCCTGCCATATGGAGATCGAGAAAATGATCCGCCCAGGCATCACCACGATGCAAATCGATCGCTTTGTGGAGCGGTTTTTGAAGGAGCATAACGCGATGCCGGAGCAAAAAGGCTATATGGGCTATCCGTATGCGACATGCGCTTCCGTCAACGATGTCATCTGCCACGGCTTTCCGGGCGAGACCGAACTGAAGGACGGGGATATCGTCACGATCGATATGGTCGTGAATCTGAACGGCTGGCTGGCCGATTCCGCCTGGTCCTACGCGGTGGGCAACATCTCGGACGAGGCCGCCCATTTGCTGAAGACGACGGAAGTGTCGCTGTACAAGGGCATTGAGCAAGCGATCATCGGCAACCGCCTCGGCGATATCGCGCATGCGATTCAGACGTTAGCCGAGGCCGAAGGCTTGTCGGTCGTGCGTGAATTCGTTGGCCACGGGATCGGGCAGGATATGCACGAGGAGCCACAAGTGCTCCATTACGGGCCTGCCGGTAAAGGCATCCGCCTGAAGGAAGGCATGGTCATCACGATCGAGCCGATGCTGAATACCGGGGGCTGGCAAAGCAAGCGCGATCCGGACGGCTGGACGGCGAGAACAAAGGATGGCGGTTTGTCCGCGCAGTATGAGCATACGCTCGCGATTACGGCCGATGGCCCGCTGATTTTGACGAAGCAGGACTAAATTGATAACAAAGGCAAAGGCACAGGTGCACGAACATGCAACCTGTGCCTTTGCTTTTGGTGCCGATTTTTGCAGAAACAATTCCACTTTACATCCGGCTCAAATGATGGTAGTATAGTAACTGTTGTTGTCCTCTTGCTGAGGAGTTCAATGTGCGGTAGTGGTGGAATGGCAGACACGCTATCTTGAGGGGGTAGTGGGCGTACGCCCGTGGAGGTTCGAGTCCTCTCTACCGCACCATACATAACCCATTCGGAAGCCTTGCGATGCATGGCTTTTTTCGTATTCCCGATTCGCGGTGTCCAATATTGAGTCCCCTCCCTGTCGATGGACGCCATCACACTTCCTATCTGCTGTTCATGTTACCAATCTCAAAACGGCTTGATCGTGTGCTGGCTTTGGCTACACCACATCATCATTACTGAACTTCTGATATTCTTCCTCATTTGCGTAACATACATATTCATAAATGCCATTATGGTAGCTCCGCATATCCATGACGAACACCAAGGAGTCATGATCGATCCAGTTGGATGGCGGGAACTTGATGCTCTGCTCTGCTCCTTGCGCATCAGCATAGGACAAATATAACTTATCTGTTGCGCCCCGAACATAAGGGAAGGCGGTCTGAAAATGCTGCCCGGCAGGCAAACGAATGCTCTGATTGTATTTGTTTTCCCCTGTATTCAGGCGCAGCCCGGAAATTTCCTGGCCAGTCGAATTGATTACCGTAATCTGGATTTGTTTCGGTTCATGATCGTTTGCTGGCGGCGCAGGCTCCGCTTGCTGGGCACAGGCGGCGACGGCAAGTAATAACAGCAGCAGAGCGATGATAACTGTGTTTTTATGTTTCACAGGGCAAACTCCTCTCTGATAACCCCGTTCTCCAACCGATAAACATAATCGCATAAAGAATGAATGTCAGACTCGTGGTGAGTAGCCAACAATATCGTACAGCCCTCTTTTTTCTTGTTCAGCAGCATGTTTGTAATCAATTGAATGCCATCCTGATCCAGCGCATTCATCGGCTCATCCAAAATAATAATTTTGGGCTGCTCCATAATCGCCTGTGCAATGCCAAGTCTTTGCCGCATCCCTAACGAGTAATTTTTCACTTTCTTGTTATCGTCAGGCTGTAATCCTACTTTTGCGAGACTGTCTTTGATTTGCGCTTTATTGATTTTGTTGTTAATGAACGCTAAATAGGCAAGGTTCTCCAACCCGCTTTTATGAGGGAGAAAGCCGGGGGTTTCCAGTAAAACGCCTACATGTTCCGGAAATACAGATTTCTTTCCTATGCTTTGATCCCATACGGTAATCTCCCCGGAAGTCGGCTTGATGAATCCGCAAATCGATTTGAACAGCATCGTTTTCCCTGATCCGTTATGGCCTACAATTCCATATATTTTGCCCGCTTCAAACGTCATATTGATATTGGACAGCACCGCTTGCTTTTTCATGATTTTCGTCACATTTATTACATTTATCGTAATGTGCTTCGCCATAAGAACCCCTCCGGTGGTCAGAAAATATCTTTGCGATGGAATAGATACAGAGACAGAATGGACAAACAGATGGCTGTACCGATGAGCACGAGCAGCGACATAGTTAGGTCATAAGGTGCGTCGCTTACATGCTGCCATGCCATCCCCCTATTAAGGAATATCGCATCCGCAACCTTGTTCGGCTCTTGAAGTAATTTGATATCTATACACATAAGCGCCGCGATGATGGCTGCAGAATAGATGAGTTTATGCATCGCAAAACATAGAAACAATTGGATTATCGATATATTTACGAACACCAGGTATTGAAGAAAAAATAATGTGAGAAGATGAAAGTCAGTCTGCTTTATTTGAAAAAGAGTCATAAAATCGGTGCTGAAATCATAAGAGGGGTATAAAAAAATTCTCCCCATTGCATAGGTTGCGATAGCGCCGACGAGCAGATAGATAAAGGAAAAAAGTAATAAAAGTCCATTTGGAAAGGAAATAAAGCGATTTGGATCGGCTGCGCACAAGAATGTACACTCTGTTGGCCTGAAACTCTTGCACCAGTACCTGACCGATCAAATAACTCAAAAACAAACCAATGAGCACCCATCTGATCACGACCCAAATGGTCGTCGCTCCCTGAACAGGAAGTCCCCCATACATATACATGAACAGATCCATCCCTGTTGCCTGAGGAGACCGTTGCTTCAATTCATATACGGCAAAGAGAGCAAGCGCGCTATGGAATAACACGATATTCCCTAATGTAGACATCCGAAAAAAATGATGGCAATCGAATCGCACGAATCGCAACATGTTCAGCATTGGTATCATCCTTACCAGCGGGTATGCTCTTTCTGTAAAAAATCGGTGCGGTTGCACAAATAAAATCCGGCAGCAACGGAAGCGAGCGACAATAAGGCAAGCAGCGTATAGGCGTCAAAAATGGATAGGTTTCCCGTACCGGAACGCTCTACATCGATATACAATTGATTTATGGAAATATAACGAAATAAAGAATATATGCTATCATTGGCGATAAAATGATTGATTAATAGTAACGTATACGTGATGATGCTACCGGCATATCCATGCTTAAAAGCGAGAGAGAAGAACATGGTACTGGTGCCTAACACGAAAAATGTCATTAACAGCAATAAAACATGCATGAGAAAAACAGCGCCTGGCGAATAAGCCGAGAAATTGACCGGGATATGGCTCAGCATAAAATCTTGCTCGAAAACGTATAACGAGTAGGGACTCCACTGCCAGCTTACCTGTTGTTGGGACAACAGCGCCACAACAACAGGACATATGCTTAACAACAGGACATAGCCGCACATGTTGACCAGGCCATAAATGATTTTGTTCTTCCACCATAGCGAACGTGAGCGGCAGCGTATCTGAACCACGTATTCATGGGCGATGGAAGAGCTGGATACGGCATCCGATAATAAAACGAGAAATGTAGGAATATAACAAAAAAATAAAAGATTGCTATGGTATGACAAGGAATACAGAATCCCATAGATTGAGTGAACGGCTGTCGATTTTCGCCAGCTCGCCCATGATTCGTATCAGGCTGACAACGAAAAGCAGGATTGCGGCGACAGCCCATCTTTTTCCCCATTGCGTACGATTGAATTCACGCTTGAGCGCATACCATGGATTCATATGTTGTCCTTCCTATACATAGCCAGCATATATGCAGCGCTGCATAGCACCGTAAGGGCGATAAAATCTTTGAAGATGAAAAATGTCGATATCGAGTGCCCCGCCGCATTCGGTGTAAACGTGGAGGCAGGCAAAAAATAAGGGTAGCCAAAATAAGTTCCCAGCAAGTACACCATATACGGGGAAGATAACGCGATGTAGCGGTTATTTGCCACGGCGGATACGCTTAGCCCAATCAGAGCATAGGAAGCTCCGAAGCAAAACTTGACGGCGCTAATCAGCAACAAGTAGCCTGAGTGGACGAGAAGTAATCAATCCGTCATCATAATCCACGTTTAACCTGAGGAGATTAAGATTGTCCTCCGTATAGTTGAGCGGCAACAGGAGCTGAAATATAAAGTAAAGCAGTGCGCACGGTACACTTGCCGCTAGGCCGCCGGATAACATTGTGACGACATATTTAACATAGGTATACTTTACATAGCTGCTTCGAATCAAAATGTGATTACGGAAACGGGTATTCGCATCAACCCACAGCGTATCTACGTATACAAAAGCTAGTAATGCCGGTGCTACTAGCATATATAATGGCATCATGCTCATGCCTGTTCCCGCCTGCCAAGCGATCACATACGATGGATTTCCAATATAATTTTTACCCGCGATCATGCGCAAATATTCCCAGGCATCGATAAAACTAAAAACGAGCGTGATCAAAAGGATGAGGAGAAATGGGCGTCCTAGCGCTCTTTTCAGTTCCAGCGATAGTAAGTTCGTAAAAATAGGGATTCCCCTCCTGAACGGATTCTAATTACTCTTATTTTGACGCACAGTAAGGAAAAGCAAGTTCTCCTTACTGTGCGAACCCGATTACGAATCAGAAATCATCCTTATTGTCGGGAGACCATGTTCCTTTTGCATAAATATTAGAGCTGGTCTCTTTAGGTGAAGTGCCGATTCTCATTTTATAATAATTCTCAGGAGTAACAGACTCTGTGTAATACATTTTGATTCGGTTTCATTCATCGAAGCTGTGCCAGTCGGATACAGCGTTTTCATCATTATCCAGAACCCTGGAGCGAAGGGAAAACTTTGCGCCATCGATATCTTCATTGTTGTTGATGGCAGAGCTGTCTTTTTTCACTTTCTTTACACCCGGCCGAGTAATGGAAGAGTTGCCTTTCGACAAGTAAAAACTGTAGTTTCCGATACCTGGTTTATCTGCCGCCGCAATAGCATCGATGGCAAAGCTGCTCATCACCATGCAAAATGCGAATGAACTAACCAGCATCATTTTACCTAGTTTCTTCATGCGTCAAGCCTCCTTACAATTTGTTTGGGTATCCTATCAGAATCTGTTGGCAGAACTACAGCTGTCGAGAGAAAGGGCATTACGAGAGCGCTCCCTGTATAAAGCCCTTCACTTATATAGACAATCTATCCGGTTGTCATGCAACACGTTGGATGGCATTTTATACCTCCAATAGCGTAGAGCATTCAATTTTATTTAGAAATATTCAGTCTAGAACAGTTGGCTTGGGCATGTAAGTCGGGAGGGTGCCTTGTATATTGTTTGTATGCTCTGCGCCTTGCACGCGTTAAGTAGGAGCGGATATTTTTTTCAGAGGTTGTAAGCTTCGCTGCGATTTCTTTGTCGCTTAGCTCCAGGATGTATTTCGAATGCAATAATGTCTGATCTCTTGCAGACAATTGACTTATAGCTTGTCTTAATTGCAGACAGTTTTCGTACAACAGGTAACTTCTTCCTATTGCTACATGCTCATCCGCGATACATGGATCTTGAGTGATTCGGCAGGCCAGCTTTTTCATATAAAAGTAATGTTGATGATACCATTCGCTTATCCATTGGTTCATGTCCTCGTATTCTCGTGTTGGCTGAACAGAGGATTCCATTCTATTTCCCTCCTACTCATGGAAAATTTCTCTCGATCATAGGAAGTATATGAAAATGATGTATGAACTTATATTACCATAGGCATAAAATAATTCAACTAATTGTAAATATAAGTAGATAGCGTGGGCGTCTCTTCGGAAAAAGAGAAGGCCGTGCTCTAACAAAAAACGATGGGTGATGTAAATCCCCCCCCAGCCGGATTAAAAATCATTGTTACTCATACAGCGCGTCCTTCAGCTTCGTGGACATGCCTGAACGGCTGCGGGCCGCAGCGAGCGCAGACTTGCGGAGCCGTTCATTCTCACGTGTCAATGCCTCCATCCGGAGCAGCATCTCGTCGAGCAATTGGCACGCTTCTTCGCTTAATCCGCCTTCCAGAGCTTTTTTTCTCTCCGCGAACGCTTGAACGGAGGTTTCTTTTATCATTTGAGTTTACCTACTTTCTTTTCATCCATCTGCATTTGTCTTCCATTCAACCCTCATTCTATTATAGGGCAAATGAGCAGAATCCAAAAGAATAGAATAAAGTTGACCATATTTATTTCATGTTTGTGATACAATGAGGGTTGCCAATGTAATCGCAGAAGGGATCTTTTCATCATGAACAGACACTACGAGAGTCCATTCCATCGATGCTGTACCGCATCTTTTACCGCTTTCAAGGCGGCGAAGGCGGCAGGACGATGACGACCCGAACGATCCAGAATGCCATGAATGTGCGTCAGTCGCAAATACGTCGTATGTATCTGTACATGTTTATGATATTTACGCCGGGAGCGGTATTTTCTTCGTTCTTTCCGCTCTATTACCGCGATATAGGGTATACCGACGCGATGTATGGAATGCAGAACGCGATTATGCCGATTATCGGCGTGGTTGGCAACTATCTGTTCGGGTATGTGAGCGACAAATTTGCGCGGATGAAGCCGTTGATTTTAGGGCTGATTCTCGCGTTGATAGCCGTGTTGTACTTTGTCTTCCACGTTACGGATCCTTGGACCATAATGGGATTGATTTTCCTGTTCCAATTTCTGTGGGTGCCGTTGATGACCTTGACGGACGGGATGGCGATGCTGGCTTCCCGAAGACTTGGCGATTCCTATGCGGTCATTCGCGGCTTCGGCGCGGCCGGGTTCGCGGTGTCCGCGCTTATTATCGGCTGGCTGCTCGACCGGCTGCCGGGGCATGCCGCCATGGGATGGATTATGATGGCTCTGCTTGCCGCCACCGGAGGCGTGCTGCTGCAGATACGCGATCCCCGGCGCCCAGAGGCGGACGACCGGGAAGCACCGGGGAAGAGCGGGGCGCCTTCGCGAACGGAAACGGCGGACATGTCCCAATTTTGGAAATACGTGTTTACCCGGCGTTTCCTCTTGTTTATCGCGGTGCTCATTACGTATAACATGACCTTAATATTCAATGATCAATATTTCAGCTTTCTCATTCGGGAATTGGACGGCACGTCCTTCCATATCGGGCTTGGCTGGATGCTGCCGGCAGCTACGGAGGTCATTGTCTTCCTGTATTTGGGCCGCGCCGGCAGCCAGTTCCGCCCGTTGACGATGCTGGCCTGGTCTGCTGTCATTCTCGGCATTCGGGCGCTCGTCATCTACGTTACCGATTGGCTGCCTCTAATTCTGTTCATGCAGGCGGTTCAGGGCATCGGCATTGCGCTGTTCTTCATCTATCTGGCCGAGTATATGATGGACCTGATACCGGATCGGTTCCGGGCCAGCGGGCAGGCAGTAATGCAGGTGGCGCTCAGCATTGGCGCGACGATGACGGGCAGCATTATCGGGGCGTATATTTACAGCCAGTGGGGCAATCAAGCACTGTTCCTCGTGATGGGGGCGGTATTGGCGATCGCGGCAGGCGGCTTCGCCGCGGTGGATCGGTTAGAACGGCGGAGGGAGAGGATAGAAGCGGCCTCCGTCTAACGACCTGACAAACATAACAGCGGAAGTCTGGGCCTACAGCCTGGGCTTCCGTTTTTTTATGTAATTCAAGCAAGGCGTGCTGGAACTGTGCGTTCTCACCTATGAGTTGGATCGATACGGCTATGAACTGGTGAACCGGATCTCGGAGAAATTCCAGGTCGCGGAAGGCGCAATGTATCCTTTGCTGCGCCGATTGACCCAGGAAGGTCATGTAATATTACTCCCCCGACGGGCCGCATTGTATCAGCGCTAGCCAGCTTCTTGAACGGTGTAGGATTCACATTTCGCCAAAAGAGTACTATAATAAAAATTGAAGTGTTGCCTCTCTTCAAAAAAAATAGCCCCAGTGAAAACTAATCTCATTCTCAATACCATGCTGTTCCCTCATAGGGAACAGCATGTCGCATTTTTAGGGGTACAACAACGATAGTCATTATCAATGAAGAGGGTGTGTTAAGAATGAATAACAAGCAATCATTCACAGAATGGATGGATAAATACGGTGAGGCGCTGGCTGCGGCCGGAAGCGCCTGCTTTATCGCCTTGGCGTTCATTGCCGGCTATGCCTCGGAGACGTTGGCGATTGTGTTCTATGCGCTCTCTTATGTAATAGGAGGTTGGCTGAAGCTCAAGGGTGGGCTGGTTACAATCATTCGGGATAAGGATCTGGATGTTAATCTATTAATGATTGCCGCAGCCTTGGGCGCCGCCAGCATCGGGTACTGGTCGGAAGGTGCAATTCTGATCTTCATCTTCGCCTTGAGCGGGGCATTGGAGACGTTCACGATGAACCGGAGCTCGCGCGACATTTCGGCTCTGATGGATTTGAAGCCGGAGGAAGCCATCGTGCTCCGGGACGGGCAGGAAGATATCGTTCCGGTGGATCAACTGCAAGTAGGCGAGACGGTCTTAGTCAAGCCGGGAGAGCGCATTCCGGCGGACGGGCTCGTTCAGGAAGGAAGCTCGGCGGTCGATCAAGCTTCGATTACCGGGGAGAGCGTGCCGGTTGACAGAGGTCCCGGCGATGAAGTATTCGCAGGCACAGTGAACGGCCAAGGGGTGCTCTATGTGGAAGTTACTCAATCCAGTGAATCGTCGCTGTTTTCCAAAATTATTCGGCTTGTCCAGGAAGCGCAGAGCGAGATGCCGGAAGCGCAGCGCTTCATTGAGAAATTTGAGCGGATTTATGCGCGGGTCATTATTCTGGTCACTTTGCTGCTGATATTCATCCCGCCGTTTCTTCTTGGAGAGACATGGGAGGCTGCGTTCTACCGGTCGATGGTGTTCCTCGTCGTCGCTTCCCCTTGCGCGCTTGTCGCGTCCATCATGCCGGCGACCTTATCGGCGATATCGAACAGCGCCCGCAAAGGCTTGCTGTTCAAGGGCGGGGCTTATCTCGATCACATCGCGCGCGTGCAGGTGATCGCGTTCGATAAGACCGGAACGTTGACGCAAGGCAGATTGACGGTAACCGACCTGGAACCGCGCGGCGAACTCCAGGCCTTGGAGCTGCTTCAGGCGGCAGCCGCACTGGAGTCGCTGTCGACTCACCCGATTGCCAAAGCGATCGTCCTGGAAGCAGAGCGCGATCGGCCCGCCGGCAGCGAAGGCGCCTGGGCCCGGCCGACAGATTTCCAAGCTCGGTCGGGACTTGGAATCGAGGCAG
The DNA here is from genome assembly GCF_000315235.1 of Paenibacillus popilliae ATCC 14706. Lineage (GTDB taxonomy): Bacteria > Bacillota > Bacilli > Paenibacillales > Paenibacillaceae > Paenibacillus_B > Paenibacillus_B popilliae. The sequence goes on from NZ_BALG01000048.1 coordinate 46,296, forward strand.
AGATGGAAGGCGCGCGCTGGCGCATTGGCAAGCCGGCCTTTATTTTGAACGAGACCGATGCGGAGGTTCTCGCCCGGGCGGCCGAGCTTCAGAGTGAAGGCAAGACCGTCATTGCGGTCGAGCGGGACGGCGCTGTCGTCGGCTTGATTGCACTCCAGGATCGGATTCGTCCGGACACGCCGGCCCTTGTCCACCAATTGAAGCAGAGCGGCATTCGGGTGGCGATGCTTACGGGGGATCAGGAACGGACGGCGCAGGCGATTGCCGCAGAAGCCGGAATCGACCTCGTATATGCCGAATTGATGCCGGAGGACAAGTTGGCGATCATCAAAAAGCTGAAGTTGGAGTATGGGGCGATAGCGATGGTAGGGGACGGCGTCAATGATGCGCCTGCGCTGGCCGCGGCTAATGTCGGCATTGCGATGGGGGCCGCCGGCAGCGCTGCGGCGCTGGAGACCGCAGACTTGGTGCTGATGAATGATGATCTGAACAATATCAAACACGCCATTTCGCTCGGCAGACGCACCCAGATCATTGTGAAGCAGAATATTATTTTTTCCGGTGCCGTGATCGTAGCTCTCATCTCTGCCAACTTTTTGTTCGGAATACCGCTTCCGCTGGGCGTCGTCGGGCATGAAGGCAGCACAATCCTCGTCATCCTGAATGGATTGCGCCTGCTTCGATCGTAAGAGCTATCCGCAATGATCCGATTCGTATCCATCGCTCGTCTGTTCATCCCGTCGGCATGATCATCAACCGGTTCATCTACTACGAAAACACGAAGCTGACGCAGTTACTCGGTAGGTTGGCGCTGATTGTGATTCTGTTCGAAGGCGGGATGCGGACAAGCTGGAAGCAAATGCGGTCCGTAGTGGTACAGCCGTCTCTCTCTACCATCGGAGTTGTCGCAACGGCCTTGGTGTTCGGCCTGTCCGTATCCCCCCTGGGGGCACACCCGCTTGCTGGCAGGCGATGTCGATTATATACTCGTAGCCCAAAAAATCTGGATATGGGCACAGCATGTTCACAGAGCAGGCCAGGGAGGGCTGCTGCTTTAAGCGGAACCGGGAAGTGGATGCTGAGGTACCATAGTAAGAGACATGATCCGGCATACATCAACAAAAAAGCAACGTTAGACCGATGTTTTCGGAAAGATTATAGGTATGAGGTCTTTTTTTCGGATTTCAAGGGGCGTGCAACATCCCAGAGATGTAGATGACGCAGTTCAACAATATAACGATGCAGATTTTGTTCGATCCGAACTTGAAGGCCCAGGTAGCAAATCTGAAAGGGCTCAAGGACGGAACTTATGATATGATCCAGGCGAATGACAGGATCTCGAAGACGCTGCAGAACTACAGCGTCAGCAACGATGAGATCGAGAATATATATTTGATTCCTGAGGAAAAGACTGATCTGGTTATGGAGGTATCCTCCAACCTGAAAGACACGCTCTCTCAGTTCAAATACTAAATGATAGGCGTTGTAGACGATACCCACTTAATATGGCGAAGAAGCATAAAAATATATGAGCATCATTTATAAAGATGTAGATTTATTAAGAAATTTATGGTATTATCATCATCTAAATTTTAATAGTTAGGGGAGAGAATAATGAAGAAAAAATTAGCTATGTTACTTTCTATTTCCATGACATTTTCTATGTTTGTGATGTCGTTTAGTTCTAATGCAGCTATAGCGGCAAATGATAAGATGACACAAACCTTTGCTAACAGACTATCTGAAATTAAAATGGAAGTAGAACAGGAATTGATACGTAAAGAAACTGCATTTAAAGAAGCTGAAGCCAAGTTAGAAGAAGCTACAGCCACATTAAAAAAGGCTCAAGATAATATGAGGTCAAAAGGAAGCCAATTTACAGAAGAAGACCAAGGCCAAGTGATTGAAGCTACTTTGGCTGTAAAGCCTTATCAAGAGGCTTATAATAAAGCAAAAGCTGAGTTAGATTATGTCGAGAAATTAGTAGCCGAAGTAATTAAACAGGAGGCCATTGAGAAGTCTTATGAAATCAAGAGTAGGCCAGTGAGGAGTCTTATGGAAGGGACTGAAGAGAATGCGGTCTCAGAAGATATTTACCAACAATTAGATAAGGCTCAAATAAGAGTAGATAAAGCAAGAGAAGCTCAAGACAACTTAATGAAAAGTCTTAATGATTTAATTAAAGCCTTCACGTTTTCTAATTCGGAAGATTATAAAGACAGTGACTCGGAAGTGACACTTAAGAATAAAGAAAAATTGGCTGAAAAAATAGAAAATATGAACAAAGTAATGGCTAAATCTATTACGAAGTTAAAAAACATTGCAGATAATGTTACTCAAAGAACTGTAGACATAGCCGACGTGTTAAAGAAAGCTGAAAAAAAAGTAAAGAAGACAAGGAAACTACTAGCAAAGGCAACGGAAGAAAAGGAGAAACTGTGGAAAGAGGTACAAGCTGCAGAGGAAGAAGCATATGAGGCTGGCCAAAATTTAGTGAGAGTTGAAACAAGAGCAGCTAAGACTGGACAGTCTAAGGATGATTCAAATGAAGTTAAATTAGCAGCGATTGCTAAGGAGAGAGCTGATCAAACTTTAGCTAAGTTAGAAAAAGCCTATGATGATGCAGTTGAACAATTTCAAAATGCAGACGTTTCGAATCAAGCTGCTGAATATAGATTAGTCAATGCAAAAACAGTAGCCTTAAAAAAATAGTATAATATTTAAATAACTTAGTTAGTTGAAATGGGTAGTAAACTGCGTTTATTAGATGCGCCGCCCGATCCCATTTCAGTAATTTCACTATGTCCATTATATCATATTTAATAAATGGATGTAAACTAGTGTTACTATACAAGCTAGCAATTAAGGCTCATTTTTAGTTCAGAAAATGGGAATAGCCAGTTGCAATGGCATCAAGATTTTGGTATGTTAGAAATAACTTCACACGAACGTTGGTACGGAAGCACCGTCATGAAGCAGATAGACATGCAGCGCATGTCCTGCTTGATGGCGGTGCTTTTTTGCGTTTTGCGGATCCGTACCCGGAAGGAGAGGGGAAGAGTGATGAAGGCTTGGGATATTGTCCTCGCCCATCCACAGAAGCGAATGCTGGATGCATGGATGGAATATTGGAAGCAGTCCGATTATGCGGAACAGCTTTACCTCCGGGTGTTCACTCAGGCGGACACGCTGCGTCGTTACCTGGGCTTGAAGCCGGGCATACATATGGTTGTTGCCGACCCGGAAGTGCTGCAGGAGATGAGCGAGGAGGAGATGGATGGAAGGCTGATTACGTTATTGTCAGCGGAGGATCGGCTCGATGCATTTCCGTTCGCTCGCGCAATAGAGAATCCGTATCAGCCGCTGCCGCAGCTGTTTCAATCCTTGATCGAGTGCTGCAGGACGGAATACGAAGGCGCTGCCTTCCGAACGGAGAGTCACTCCTGCATGCTGCTCGGCATCAGCTCGCTGGGAGGCGGCGTAGGCAAGACGACGGCAGCGCTTCATCTCGCCCGCTATGCCGCCGCCAAGGGGAAGCGCGTCCTGCTGCTGAATGTTGACCCGGTGCAGGAGTATGCGCTTCTGGATACTCGTCCAGAGCCGGCAGCACTCACGCCTTTGGCGCAGCTTCTGTACTACCTGCGCAAGGATCAAGCGGGAGAGCCCGTGACGTTGGACGCTTACCTTCTGGACATTTCTGACCTTGAAGGCGTGGATATCTTCGCTCCGGCCGATTGGATGAAGGAATGGAAGGGCATCGACGGGCGGTTGATGCGGAAGCTGCTCCGACTTCTTCGTCGGAGTGGCCGGCACGACCTCATTATTGCAGAGGGAGGGTACAGCCAACCGGCATTCGATGCCTTGTGGGAAGAGGCGGATGTAATCGTCTGGCTGCTGCAGGATGATTTGCCGCATTTGCATAAGTTGGAGCTTCTGTTCCGCCAATGGGAACGTTCCGGCGATGCGGCGGTTCGCAACCGGATTCGCAGACTTGCCCTGCTCGTGAACCGATATATGGGCATGATGGCGAACCGGTGGATGTACCGTGATGCACCAATTACCGGATATTTGCCGTATATTCCGAGCTGGAAGCAGATGCACCGTATCGATCAGTGGTTACAGTCCGCCGTCTATCAATCTGCGGTCGCCGCGTGGGCCGATCGGCAGCTTCGGCACAGGCTGCCGTCTGGAAGTGAAGACTATGAAGGATAGCACAGCAGTTCCTTCCGTTCAAGAAGCCATGGATGAAGCGTATGCCTGGACCCGGCAGCGCGTTCGGGACAGCCTGGAATGGGGAGACCCCATTCCGGATGAAGCGCTCATGGCGAGGATTGAGCAGACATTGTTCTTCAGTCCCCAAGCCGGGGGGTTCACGTCGGAAGCCTTGGACCAGATCGTCAAGCGGCTTTATTACTCGTTCCGCGGCCTGGACGCCCTCCAGCCGCTAGTAGACGATCCGGATATTACGGAGATTATGATCAACAGTCATGAGGAGTGTTTCATTGAGCGGAAGGGGCGGACCGAACGGTTGGAGAGCGGCTTCGAGAACGAGGAGAAGTTGGAGGATGTCATCCAGGCTGTCGTGTCCCAAGTGAACCGGGTCGTCAACGAATCGTCCCCGATCGTGGATGCCCGACTGCCGGACGGCTCGCGGGTGCATGTGGTCCTGCCGCCGATCGCTCTGAAGGGGCCGACGGTTACGATTCGCAAGTTCCCGGCCGAGCCGATGAAGATGGATGATCTGATCCGTTTGGGCGCGCTGAGCGAGCAGGCCGCTTTGCTCCTGCAGTCGCTGGTCGCTGCCAAGTTCAATATTTTCATCAGCGGGGGAACCGGTTCGGGCAAGACGACATTTCTCAATGCATTGTCGCACTACATTCCTCCCCAGGAACGGGTCATTACGATCGAGGATGCGGCTGAGCTTCAGATTCGCACTGTTCCCAATCTGGTATCGTTGGAGACGCGCAATGCCAATATGGAGGGAAAGGGCGCCGTTACGATTCGGGATCTGATCCGGGCCTCGCTGCGGATGCGGCCCGACCGCATCGTAGTCGGGGAAGTCCGGGGGGCGGAGGCACTCGATATGCTCCAGGCGATGAATACCGGACATGACGGTTCCTTGTCCACCGGCCACAGCAACGGGCCTGCCGATATGATCAGCCGCCTGGAGACGATGGTGCTGAGCGGAGCGAATCTTCCCGTCGAGGTCGTACGGCGGCAGATAGCCTCAGCCATCGATATCATCGTGCATCTGGCCCGTCTTCGCGACGGATCGCGCAGGGTGATGGAGATTTCGGAGGTTATCGGCCTGCAGGACGGGGAGATGCTCCTCGCGCCGTTGTTCCGGTTCGAGGAGTTTGGCACAGATGAAGGCCAAGTGGTCGGGTGCCTGGCCGCGCAGCATAAGCTTCGGGACAGGCACAAGCTGGCGATGGCAGGATTGCGGCTGCCGGAGGACAAGGAGGTGCATACCGATGGGAAAGCAGCCGGAGGCGGCTGAGCAGCGGCTGCCGCAATACGGCGAGTATATATTGAGCCGCAGGGAGAAGGTGGCGGCTCTGAGTGTCGGAGCTGCTGTCATGGCCGCCGTTGGGTACTTGTTCTATCATCACTGGCTGGGGATGATCCTGCTTGCTGTCGCCGGACTGCCCTATACCCACATTCGCCGGCAAACGCTGCTCGCGCGCAGGCGGGCCCGGCTCGCGCAGCAGTTCAAGCACACGCTCTATTCCTTGTCCTCATCGCTGTCAGCCGGGCGTTCCATGGAGAACGCGTTCCGTGAAGCGATAGCCGATTTGAAGCTGCTCTGCCCGGGAACCGAGGTGGAGATGGAGCGGGAGCTGCGAATTATTGCGATGCGGATGAAGAATGGGGAGCCGATCGAGCAAGCGGTAATGGATTTGAGCCGCCGGGCGAGGCAGGAGGATATTTCGAATTTTGCCGACGTGCTGGTCACTTGCAAACGGACGGGAGGTGATTTGATCGAGGTCGTGCGCAGAACGTCTTCCGTCATTGGCGAGAAGATGGAAATTAAGCAGGAGATTGACGTTCTTGTCGCCCAGAAGCGTCTGGAGATGAAAGTGATGATGGCGGCTCCGTTCCTGTTTTTGGCCTTTCTTAATTTGGCTTCCCCGGATTTCATGGCGGCGCTTTATGAGGGTGTCGGCCGCGTTATCGCAACGGGGGCGCTGCTGTTATTGCTGCTTAGCGCGTGGCTGATTCACAAGTTAATGGATATCCGTGTTTAGCGTTAGCCGCCAGTTACATCATTTTTTTGGAAATCAGGTGATGAGAAACCGATGATGCCGCCATGGATGTGGGCTTCCGGCTCCGCCGTTCTTGTGCTGATGTTCCTGCTGGTGAATCATAACAATCAGCGGCGCTACGAGGCGCTGCTGGCTGGCTTGAACTCCCGGAAGAAGACGGTCCGCTGGCTGGCGGCGCCGCTTCGCTGGCTGGAGAGGGTCCAGTCTGCTCTCGATACGAATCCGGCTCTGTCCCCGGTTCGCCAAGCGTTAATGCAAATCTATGGCCCGACCCATAGCCATACGGCGTACCGGGCGCTGTTGGCTGAACTGGCGTTGCACCTGTACGCGGGCATCTGCGGGTCATTGCTTCTGCCGGCGCTGACGGACGGCAGCGTGATGAATCTGGTTGGCGGCCTACTGGTTGCCGTCGTTCTGCCGCTGGCGAAGGTGAAGGATACGCTGAACCGGGCTGAGTGGAAGAAACAGGATCTACAGTTGGAACTGCCGGAGCTGATCAGCAAGCTGACCTTGCTCGTGCAGGCTGGAGAGACGGTGCAGAAGGCACTGTCCATCTGCATCGAGCGCAAGCGGGAGGAATGGTGCCATCCGCTCTACGCCGAGCTTGCCAGGATGCAGAAGGATATACATAACGGGTACTCGTTCGCGCAGGCAATGGAACAGTTCGGGAAGCGGTGCTCCCTACAGGAGGTATCGATGTTCGTCACGACAGTACTGATCAATCAGCGCCGGGGCGGAGATACGTTCGTGCTGGCGATGCAGGATGTCGGGCGGCAACTGTGGGAGAAGCGCAAGTCGGTGGCCCGCCGGAGAGGGGAGGAAGCGTCGACGAAGCTGATCTTCCCAATGATGCTGATGTTCCTGGTCATCCTGGCCGTTGTGGGCGCTCCCGCACTGCTTATGATGAAGTAATGAGATGAAGCAACAAAAATCAATTAGAAAGAAGGAAGCGGAAATGGATAAAAGCTTGCTCTTTTTCAAACGGCTATGGAAAGAGGAAGATGGACTCGGCATGGTGGAGCTTGTCATTATTATCGCGGTGATTGTTGTGTTGGCGCTTGTTTTTAGAAAGCAGATTAGTACGTTCCTGGAAAATTTGATCTCAAGAGCGACCAAAGAAACAGATAAAATTTTTGAATGATGGATTCGATTGCAGCGATTTCAAAAGGAGGAGCTGGTATGAACACAAAGCTGCGCTGCTGGCTGCGTTCCGTTCAGAAGGAAGATGGCTCGATAATCGTGGAAGCCTCGCTGATATTTCCCGTTATCTTCTATTGTGTGTTGGCGATTCTGTTCTTCGCCTTGCTCATCTATCAGACGGTGCTGAGCTCGCATGCTGCGGCGTTGGCCGCGGAACGGGCAGCGGCCTGCTGGGACAACAGCTATAAGGAGGCGGTGACCGGCGCTTATGACAAGGGACAGCATGACGGAATATATTGGCGCCTGCTCGACGATCGGCTGTTGGATAAGGTGATCGGGGGAGGCTTCGGCGGCGAGAACCATATGGTAATGTTGCCTGCCGTTAGCGACGGCGGTTCTCTTCCCGAGCGGAAGCTAGTGCGGGCCGCCAGACTGGTGCCTGAGGCTTTTCGCGGGAAGATGAGCTACGAGAACGGCCTACCGGGTCGCAGAATTACTGCGGTTCTGGACAAGCCCCTGTATCAGGCGATGTTCCGGAACATGGCGGGAAGGGAGATCTCGAATGAGGGACAGGCTGTATCGGCCGTCGTGGAGCCGGCAGAGTTCATTCGTACGGTGGAGTTTGCGCGGTATATGGCGACGAAGCTGAAGGAATGGAAAGGGCAAGGCGTTCCGACGGGGCAAGCGAAGGGCATATTGAAGAAAGCGGCGGGGCAGACTTCGGGATCATCATGACGAGCAGAGGGGAGGGCTGCCTGTGAATCGCAATATGCTGAACCGATTGACGAAGCGGATTTTTATGGCAAGGGACGGATCGGTATCGATATTACTTATGTTTGTTGTGGCTGCCCTGTTCTTATTCACCTCGGTGTTCATTGATTATGCCCGCATCGCGGCGGCCGAGTGGCGAATCGAGGCGTTGGCCCGGGCAGGCATCCGTTCGGTCATGTCCGCTTATGAGCCGGTGCTGCAGGAGAGATATCAATTATTCGTATACGGAGCCACCGATCCGGCGCACATCTTGGATGATGTGATGCAGGATCAAAATCAGCTGCGATCGACAGGCGTATTTCCTTGGGTTCCCCTGCTGCTGGACAGTCATTCGACGTCGGTCACCCGCCCGCTGGCGGACTATGACGAGATGGAACGCCAGATTTTGGAGGATATGAAATACAAAGGGCCGGTACAATTTGTGTTCGAACTGTCCGGCAAGCTAAAGCCGATGTCGGGAGCGTTGAAGGAAGCGGCCCAGACGACTGAGCTGCTGGCGAAGCTGCAAAAGCTGGTAGATCGGAGGGACAAGAAGTTGCTGTCTGTCTTGAAGCATCAGAAAAAATCCCGCGATGCGCTGGACCGTTCGGGGATTAACAAAGGAATCGCGGTCAATAGGAACGATCGGATGGAGGATCGTCCCCTTGGCTCGATTCGATCGGCGGCCGATATTGCAGCCCAATATGCCGATTACGCGGAGATGAAGCGCGAAGATGACCGCAGGGGGAAAGATGAGGATCCGCAGCATCGAGATGATACGGACCGTTACGAGTCGGATTCACGCGAGCATGCATGGAGATTGCTGCAGGCCGTCTCCATGCATAACGGGAATCATGACGGCTGGCTCCGCGAAGCCGAATTGCATCTGAAGGAAGCTAGGCACTTCAACGAAGAGATGAAGCGGGTTATCGAAGTGGTCCGTTCTAGCCCCGACTATGCCGGCTATGACAAGGTAGGCCAATCGGATATGCCGGATGGGGGTACGAAGGAGATTGGCCAGCAGGTTGAAGATGCCATCAAAGAAATCAATGCTTCCGCCGAGCAATTGGTTATGCCTGATTCTTTCTTCGAGCAATGGAGAGGAGAGATCGAGCGCCAGAAAGAACTCATGTCGAAGATCAATAACGCCGCCTCCGTCTTCCTATACTTGGTGGATAACATACCTTCTCACTCCACCTCTGCCAATATATTGAAGAATAAGGCGAGGGAACTGCTGGAGGCTTACGAAACGTATGCTTCCGAGTTTATCCCGCCGGCCGGCAGCTATATTGAACAGAGAGAGGAAGCAATGACCAATCACGAAGGAAAGGGCAAGGGGTACAAACGGGTAGCGAAGAAAGCTGACAAGGAATTGGAAAAAGCTAAAACCTTGTTCTCTTCGCTGTCTAAGATAAAGAGCAAATTGCAGGAGCACCAGAATGCTTTCGAGGATGTCCGCAGCAAGATGGAAGCGATTGATGCGCTTAACCAATCGTCAACCGAGGCGCCTGCAGAGCGATCGGCCAGCGACGATGCCATCGAGGAGAGCAAGCAGTCCATGGGTTCCGTTACCACACTGTATGAGCAAGCGGCAGACGTGTTATGTTCGTCGCGTGATCGTCTGTACCGGAACGAATATGCCTATATGTACTTCACCTCCTACGACCCGCGGCAATTGAAATCATTGCTAGGTTCAGGGAATCCGGGAGAGGAGGTCATGAAGTCGCTGAGCATTGCCAACCAGGAGCTGGAGTATATTTTATATGGATTTCACAATCCGGTCGGCAATATTGCGGCTGCCTATGGACAGATTTTTACGATGCGCCTCGCCATACGCACGATGGAAGGATTCGTGGAATTCGGCAAGCTCGGACATCCGCTGCTTATCCTGGCGTCAGCGATTCTCTACGGCATTCAGCAAGCGGTTCAGGATATGTTGCTGCTCTCTACGAAGAATGAGATTCCGATCTCCTGTTATTTGCCTGCGGTGAAGTTGAATTATGCCGATCACCTTCGCCTGTTCATGCTGGCTCATGGAAGCCGGGAAGGAATGCTGAAGCGGATGCTGGCGCTGATTCACTATAATACCGGAATCGATCCGGCTGCAAGGGGGACGTATGGCGAGTCGGAAGTCCGTCTCAGCACACCGCTTTGGTTCCTGCCGGGATTGATGAAGCTGCTGGGCCATGCCGGGCTATGGGACGGTGAGATCGAGAATGGACGTTATTACGGGGTCAAGCGTTCCGTGTTCTCCTATTAAATGCAGACTCGATCCGGTATCTCAACGGCGAGCGCGCCGGATACCGCCCCGCGGCCTGTTCGGTGACAAGCGCGGAAGCATTACGGTTGAAGCGGCTTTGCTTTTACCGATGGTGCTGCTCGTATTCATGTTCTTTGTGTTCATGATTCAGGCCGCCGTCATCACGACGTCTCTACAGTCTGCTGCCATGAATGCGGTGAAGCAGGTGTCTGCTCATTTATATCCTGTCAGTCTGCTGGCCGTCCAGTCCGCCGGTGCGAATGGAGATAGTTCGGGGAAGCCGGGCAAATGGCTGCCTCCGGCCCAGAGAATGAAGATGACGGTGCAGGAATTCGGCCGATCATTCGGGAGCGAGCTGCCGAAGCCAATCAGCGATTGGGTGCAGGACGGCACGGAGTGGTCCGCCCAGCAGGCGGAGGCGGAAGGGGAATGGGGACAGGCTCGCCTCGCCGAGACGGGTATCAAGCCATTGCTGGTTCGGTATGGCGTTCAAGGCGTACTAAGAGAGGACCGGATCCGAGTTACGCATGTGAAGCTGCCGGATCTGAATAAGAAGACCGATCCTTATTTCGCCATAGAGGTTGCCTATGATTTGCCGATGCGTGTCCCGTTTCTGAATACGACGCTGACGTTGTCCGCGCGAGCCGTGGAGCGGGTCTGGATCGGCGACGGGCTGGCCCCGTCTGATTCGGGGAACGATTCGCCGGACAAGCCGACGCCGGCCTTGGTGGAGCTGACGCCCGATCCGCTCCTTCCCGGCAGAAAAGCGAGGCTTACCGCCAAGGCGGAGCCGCATGAACGGGTAGAGCTGGTTGTCTATTACAAGAGCGGCAAGAGTCAGGCGAAGCATGTCGGCTGGGCAACCGCCGACGCGGACGGCGTCGTTACGTGGGATTGGCATGTCTCGGGCAATACGACCTCAGGAACATGGCGGCTGGCCGTAAAGACGGAAGACGGGCGAAGTGTTGAACGGGCGTTTAAGGTAAAAAAACGGGTCCCAACCGGAACGGACTGAAGCGGATAATAGAAGGGAGAAAGCGATGAACAGTGCAATATGGACATGCGGGGTGCTGCTGCTCGCCGCGTTTGCTACCGATGTGCGGACGCATAAAATACCGAATCGGCTGACGATGCTTGCTGTTGCCGCCGGATTCATAATTCACGGTGCCGCGAATGGATGGCAGGGGCTTGTTTTTAGCGGTCTCGGAGCGGGAAGCGGGTTCGGAATCATGCTGCTGCTCTACATCATGAAGGCCGTCGGGGCCGGGGACGTGAAGCTGTTTGCAGCCATTGGCGCACTGACGGGGATGTATTTGACTTGGCAAATCTTTATCTTTTCGATTTTGTATGGCGGGCTCATTGCGGCATACATTATGCTATGCGGCTGCAGCGGGAGAATTCGTAGCTGCTGGCCTGCGCTGATGAGCGGTTGGCTGCTTCGCTTACCCGTTCAGGTGGAAGCCGGGAGGCAAGCAACCTTTCCTTTCATGTGGGCTGTGCTGCCTGGAGCGCTGACCGCTTACCTGACTGTGATCTCCCCCTTGTGATGATTCATTCGAACAGGAAGGAGTGTGAGTCTCATTTACGGTTACCGGGTTCAATTTATTCAGGAAGAAAGAATGGGCATGATGCTGACCCGCGATAATCTCGTTCCATCTGAAGCGTTGGATCCGCATCAAGCCAAGATGCTGGCCTATAATCGGGTGCCCCATTTCCTTCGCCTTGATATCCGTGAAATCGATCTGGAGCTCTCCTTTATCTACGATATCAGCGGCAAACGAATGCTCAAGCAGGTTCTAAGAAGCATGCGAATGACTTCAGTTCAATATTTCGAGTGGATGCTGCAGTTGGTCCGCATTCTAGAGAATTGCCGGGCCTACATGCTTCATCCGGACCATGTGTTTCTGCATGAGGAATGCGTGTTTGTCGACGAACAAGCCGCGAACGGAGGATTGTATGTCGCCTACTTGCCGTTGCTGGAACCGCTGCGGCCGCGGGCGGGCATGGACGGTCTGCGCAGGCTGGGCCTTCTGCTATCCTCCCATGTTGCCAAGTGGAATGGCGACGGATTCCAGCGGCTGGTTCAATGCTTGTCCCAGGAGGACAATTCACTCGTCGACGTGCGGAACCTGCTTCAATCCCTTGTTGCGGGAACAAGCGGGATAGAGGCACAACGACCGATCATCCAATCAATTCCCGAGGGGATGGCAAGCTTGTCTTTGCCTGATGCAGACATCAATTGCTCGAAAAAACCGGAGGGTGATAATGAACAATCCGCCTACACTCATGAACCGGCCGCTTCCGGGGTTCGGACGGCCACAGGCGTCCCGGTCCCGGGAGAAGACGAGACGGTCCGACGAGAGGACGAGGATGCCGTTCTCGAGACCAAGGGAACGCCTGCCGGCAAAAGCTATTATTCCGCAGGAGGGGCCGCCATCATTACGGCCGCACTGGCCTGGAGATATATCTATATGGACAATCCGGCCCTACACACGCTGCTTATCTCGGTTGGAATCAGCGTGGGGGCCATTGCATTGGGGGCCGCCTGGATATCGGGAATGTGGGCCCGAATTCTAGGAATACTCACCCGCCGGGAGAGCGAGGCTCCATCAATGGCAGGCGGAGCGGAAGCTTCCTCCCCTTGGCAGTCTCACTCCGGGTGTGGTCTGCTGCGGTCTGAATGTCTGGAGACGGAGCTCCAGACAAGCGGCCAACCTGCGGCGGCGCATATTCTTCGTCTGGCGGCGGAGCGTGATTGCCAGCCCGGAGAATATGCCAGCTTCCCGCGGGTATCGGGGAACGAACCAACAACGCCTGAGGGGATGCGGATGGACACCTTTTATACCGGGCTGTCTAAGCATACGTCCGTGCTCGACAGTTCCGGTTCCGAAGCGACGGTCGTCCTTGGAGAAGAACGCGGCACCAGTACGGGCTACAGGGAAGGGGGGGGCAGCGCGCCTTATTTGCAGAGGCTGGACGGAAGCCCGGGAGCATGGGGAATGGGCATTCCGAAGGAAGCGGCGGCCGTCGTTGACCGAATTCCCCTGGTCTTTCCCTTCGTGATTGGCCGCTCGGAACTAGGGGTGCAGTGGCGTGAAGACGGAGTAGGTGTATCGAAGCATCACTGTGAGCTGGTTCAGGCCGACGACGGCGCAGTGGCGCTCCGCGATCTCGGATCGTGCAACGGAACGGAGCTGGAGGGGGAGCTGATTATTCCTTATAAGCTGTACCCGTTGCAGAGCGGGGAACGTTTTTCGGTTGCCGGCATTCAATTCCGGTTTTTGGGTGATGAGAGATAATTGTTAAATAACCATATCAAGTCAATCCGGTTTCTTCTAAATGTTTTAAAGGTTGCATAAAGGATGAGAATTCGAAACTTAGCAAATATGCTTTTTATGAATAGTAGGTAATGTAGCATCATACCCGGTCGAGCCGGAAGTTGACTCAGCGTATTGAGAACACACGACGTGTCTTGTTTGTCTGCTATACTGTAGCCACAATCTCTCCGTTGTATAAGTCTAAAGCTCGATAAATATAACTTTTTTCCGCCAAACGGCAAATATGTAATATCGGTCACCCGTTTTTGCATCGGAGGATCGGCTTGAAATGAGGAGAATATCCATGTGCTTGCGTCGCTCTATCCCGGGCGGATTGCTCTCTTCCGTCGATTTGCGGCTGCTGCTCGATCGGGGGGGCGAGAGCGACGTTATCTCCCCGGAAGAAGCGGCAGTCTTACCTTAACTCGGAGTGGGATCGCGAGCGCAGCTGGTACAATCGTGGCCGGATGATTGTCGGCGAGCTGGATAAGGTGAAGCGGGAATTGGAGGCATTTGCGGAACGGTGCGGTATTGACGATCTGATTGCGATGACGGTGACTTAAGACTTCGCGGCACAGTTCCGATCTTAGGAACTGATCGGGGTGATGTTCCGCCCGCATAGGGAACAAGCCGGCTCGCATCGGGCGGCCGGCTGTTCGAACTGCCTATCCGCCGAAGGCTTGGCGGAAGCAGGCGGCGAGCTTCTTCGGATCGACCTCCCATAGGGCGGCGAGCTCCTCGCATACGGCTTCATCCCACCAGTTTGACAGCTTCTTGCGGTTGGCGAAATTCTCGTGAATCCATATCAGATTGCCAATCACTTTGCGGTAATAGAGCTCTTCGCCTTCCTTCCGTTTGTCTTCCGGAATCCAAGCATTCATTCGCTTGATCGTGCGGTACAACTCGTTGCTGCATGCTCGGCGGATGCCACGGGCGGCAGGCAGGGCAGCGGTGTGGCGCTGTTTCGGTGTTTTCATGGCCGTCGGCCCCTTTCCAACAGAATGTGTTATACCATATGCAGGCGAGGGGGCCGCTGCCAGAAAGACCTCCCGTGACTAATCGACCACGATGTATCCGATCATCGGACCGTTGCTGGCCGCATCGGCATGCGTCTTGCAAACGATGCGGTAAACCCCTTCCATCGCGGTGAAGCGGATGATTGTTTCCTTGTTTTTTTCGATTGTGCCGGAGATATCCAGCCCTTCAATCACGAAATCATGGCGGTGCCCGTTCACGCCCCGGATGTGGAGTTCGACGCGCTCGCCTTCGTTCGCGTGTACTGAGCTGGGGGCGAACTGATACGCTTCGATCTCGGTTCCGTCCTCGAGGGTTAACTTGAATTCGTCCGTCACCATATGCAGGATGCGGGTCTCTTGGGGGGCGGCTTGCGCAGCCTGCTCCACCCGCATCGATTCATACCGCCAGTAGGCGGCGCCGACCATGATGGCAGCGATTGCGATCAAGCCGATGCGACGTTGCTTGGGGGTGATGACCCAGAAATTAGCCATAAATGTGAACCTCCTGGACCTATATTCGGAACGCTTGGAGTACGGGTAAAAGAGCGAAAATGGCCATGCTGTCCAGCTAGTTCATTTGTATGCCGGAGAGGGTGGTAACATGAGCCCTGCCGGTCGATTGCTTTAGGGTTATGTCTCATCGTATGATAGAATATACTGATTGCAAAAAGAGGAGATGGGACATGGAATTTTTGAATCAAATCGTGACTACGCTCCTGTATTGGGTGCAGCAGTTGGGAGAATGGGGAATCATGCTTGGCCTGATGATAGAGGTAATTCCGAGTGAGATTGTGCTCGCCTACGGAGGTTTTCTCGTCTCGATTCAGGAGATTACCTTTGTGGAAGCGGTCGTCTTCGGCGTCATCGGCGGGGTTGTCGCTCAACTGTTCGTCTATGGGATCGGCAGGTACGGGGGAAGGCCTGTGCTCGAACGATACGGCAAATTTATTCTGATTCACCCGCATCATATTGCGAAATCGGAAGAATGGTTCCAAAAATACGGGACAGGCGTTATTTTTACGGCCCGGTTCGTTCCGGTCGTACGACATGCCATCTCCATTCCGGCGGGCATCTCCAAAATGAATATGTGGCGATTCACACTTCTGACGACGCTGGCTGTCATCCCGTGGACGATACTCTTTGTTTATTTGGGCTTCGTGCTGGGCGATAAATGGGAGCAGATTGACGACGTGTCCGGCAAATGGGTCAAGCCGTTTATTCTCGTTGCCCTGGCGCTGTTAATCGTGTATGTTGTCATTAAATATACGTATTCCAAAAAGAAAGCGGGGAAATGAATATGGCCAAACCACGATGACCTGCGCTGCCTTATCCTGGCGGCGGAATGGTGCAGCGATGTCGCCCGCAACGTGCCGGTCGTCTTCCGTGCGATGGAAGCGGCACAGCTCGAGACGGAAGTGTTGATTATGGAGAATCCAGACTGGGGAAGCATCGGACGATCAAGACAAATGGAAAGTGCTAAGGCAGCAATTGATGGAAACGTACGGAGAAGGCACGGGATACCAGACACGCATCGTGCGCGTGTTCAAAGAGCTGCTGTCTTCCTTCTGACATCAAGCAAATTCAACAAGTCTACCTTTCAATAAAGGTGAAACCTATGTTTGCGGTCGACTTCGCGAACAACTTTTACAAAGGCGGTGTTCTTCTATGTTTCGCATTCAAAGCTATGCACTTGGCCCGGTCCAGACCAATGCCTATGTGCTGATAAATGAAGAGACGAATGAAGCGGTCGTGATCGATCCCGGCATGAATCCAGAGCCGCTGCTGCAGGGGCTCCAAGGATTGAAGGTGGCGGCTGTTCTGCTGACCCATGCGCATTTCGATCATATCGGCGGGGTCGACGCTGTGCGTGAAGCGCACGGATGCCCCGTACATATTCATGAGCGGGAAGTGGACTGGCTTACGAAGCCCGAACTGAACGGATCGACGATGTGGCCCCAAGTCTGCCAGCCGATGACGGTGAAACCCGCCGAGCATCTCCTGCAGGACGGACAGACGCTGGAGCTTATCGGCCATACGTTCCAAGTCATACATACGCCAGGTCATTCTCCTGGAAGTGTCAGCTTCTTCCATGAGAAGCAGTTATTCTCGGGCGATGTACTTTTCCGTACGTCAGTAGGACGAACGGATCTCCGGGACGGGGATATGAACGTGCTGCTCCAATCGATTCACGGCAAGCTGTTCCCGCTGGGGGATGATGTTACCGTCTATCCGGGGCATGGTCCCGCGACCCAGATCGGGTATGAGAAGGAACATAATCCTTTTGTATAATCAGGTAATGCTTTGCGGAGCTGCACGTACAGGAACGAGGAGGGGGAGAGGGGAAAGCGGGCGCGTAAACCGGGTGAGGTTTGCGCTCTTTGTGTCCTCTGCGAGAGCATTTGCATAAGGCCAGAGCCTCCGTCTGAATGGAGGATTCAGTAAGCAGGAAGGGATCAGGATCGATGCAAGGCGTATTGAAGCAAGAAATAGAAGGACGAATTGTCCGACTGCAGGCAGCGATGCAGGAACGAACTATGGACGGCTGTCTGATTACGCAAAATGTAGGGCTCTATTATTTTACCGGATCGATGCAGACAGGGTATCTGTTCGTGCCGAAGCAGGGCGAGCCTGTCTACTTCGTCAAGCGCAGCCTGGAGCGCGCGCGGCATGAAGCTGTGGTGGCGGTCGAGCCGCTCGGATCCTTCCGTTCCTTCGGCTCGCTGCTGCAGGAGCGCTTCCCGGCAGTGTTCGCATCCGGATGCCTGGTCATCGCAACGGAATACGATGTGCTTCCGGTGCAATTGTTCGAGCGGCTTCGCTCCGTGCTGCCGAATGCAACATGGACCGACGGAACCGCGATGCTGCGCGGGCTGCGGATGGTCAAATCGGCGTGGGAAATCGACCGCATCCGTACGGCCGCACGGGCGGCGCATCACGCGCTCGAGCAAGCGGCCGCTTACGTTCGTCCCGGCATGATGGAGCTCCAGCTTATTGCCCATATCGAGCATTTGTTCCGAATGCAGGGCCATATCGGGTTCATCCGGATGCGCGGGTACAACCAAGAGATCATTACAGGGATGGTCGTCTCAGGGGAAGCGGGGGCGGAGCCGACTTACTTCGACGGTCCGGCCGGCGGACGCGGCTTGACCCCTGCTAGCCCCCAAGGCTCCAGCCGGAAGGTCATCGCCGAGAATGAACCGATTCTCGTCGATATCGGATGCTGCATCGACGGTTATGTCATCGACCAGACCCGGACGCTGGTCGCTGGCAAACTGGAGAAGGAGCTTGAGTGTGCCTACGAGTCGTCCGAGGCGATACTGCGGTCCGTCGAAGCGAGCCTGAAGCCGGGGACGGTGTGCGAGACGCTGTATGTCGACGCGCTGAAGCTGGCCGAACAGTATGGCTTGGCGGAACACTTCATGGGCTTCGGGAGTGATCAGGTTAGCTTCCTTGGCCATGGCATCGGCATGGAGATGGATGAATGGCCCGTGCTGGCGCGCGGATTCACGATGCTGCTTGAACCCGGCATGGTCATTGCGATCGAGCCGAAATTCACGTTCCCTGGCCGAGGCGTTGTTGGCATCGAGAACACGTACCTGATTACGGACGACGGGTTCGAGAAGCTGACCACCCCACCGGAAGGAGTATGGTGGATTTCGGCGCCGTAAACGAAGGTATGATGGAACCCGCAATGCCGCTCTTTCGTCGATTTCCTGAGAGTGTATATTGACATTTGCAAGGAAGTCACATATTTTATCTTTGAAAAGGCAGCGTCTTTTTTGCGGAACAAGCTTACATTTACAGCAATCATAAATTTTAGTACGATAGAGGAAACCGCATATGGATGGGAGGCATGGACAATGCTGCATTTGGGAGAGAAAGTAGTCATTGTTGCCGACCGCTTCGAACAACATTTGCCTATCGGGGAATATGGCTTTATCATTGCCTATGACCGCAATGCGGATAACGCATTCGATTACGTCATCCGGGTGCCGAGAGCAAACCGCAACTTCTTCGTACCGGCATCTGACGTCGTGCAGGAAGGCCTGCTCCTGCAGCAGGAAGCGGATCGAATCGAACGGGAAGCGCTTATCGACTATGCACTGGCTACTCACAATGAGTCTCTGTTCCGCCGGATCATGAACGGTGATACGGGAGAAGACCAGAAGGAAGAGAATGACCAGGAAGAAGCGATGACTCAGGAAGAGTTCATCCGGCAAGTCAACCTGCGCGCATGGATATAAGGAAGAGCACCGGTTTGTGTTACGGGGTAACGTGTGACCGGTGCTTTTTTGTATAGAGAAGCAGATGGTGTGGACTGCCCCGCAAGCTCATGCCACGGTCGGACGGTGCGAAGCGCTGCGCCGCATTAATGGAAGCCAGCGTTGAGTTGCCCACGCTTCTAGGCTATAATAGAGGGATGAATTTGGCCCAATTGGGACAAGGAGGAACAGGTTGCCGATGAGCATTCAGGTACAAGACGTCGAGCATGTGGCCAAGCTGGCACGGCTCAATTTAACTGATGAAGAAAAAGCACGCTATACCGAGCAACTCAACGCGATTCTAAAGTACGCAGAGAAGTTGAACGAACTGAATACGGATAACGTGCCGCCGACATCGCATGTTCTGCCGATTCGCAATGTGATGCGTGACGATACCGTTCGTTCATCGCTGCCGATAGAGAAAGTCATGCTTAACGCGCCGCAGGAAGAAGACGGCCAATTCCAGGTTCCGGCGGTTTTGGAGTAAAGAGAGAGGGGGGGACCACATTGAGATTGTTGGATATGACGATATCACAAGCCAGACAAGCCATGGCAGACCGCAAAGTATCCGCCGCCGAGCTGACGGAAGCGTCTTTTGCGCGCATCGCGCAGACCGACGGGCGGGTGCAGGCGTTCCTGACGCTGAATGAAGAAGGGGCCAAGGCGCAGGCGAAGCGCATCGATGAACGCCTGGCGGCAGGCGAGGCGCTCCACCCGCTGGCCGGCATTCCGGCCGGCCTGAAGGACAATATTGTGAGCGAAGGGATGCGCACGACATGCGCTAGCCGCTTCCTCGAGAACTATGAGCCGGTCTATGACGGAACCGTCACCCGCAAGTTGAAGGAAGCGGACGTCATTATGGTTGGCAAGCTCAATATGGATGAGTTCGCCATGGGCGGATCCAATGAGAATTCCGCTTTCCAGATGACCCGCAATCCGTGGGATTTGGAGCGCGTCCCGGGCGGTTCAAGCGGTGGATCGGCTGCGGCGGTGGCCGCCGGCCAGGTCAGCTTCGCCCTCGGATCGGATACGGGCGGATCGATTCGCCAGCCGGCGTCCTATTGCGGCCTCGTCGGCTTGAAGCCTACCTATGGCCTCGTATCTCGCTTCGGCCTCGTCGCGTTCGCATCTTCCCTCGATCAGATCGGACCGCTGACGAACAATGTAGAGGATGCCGCGCATGTGCTGCAGGCCATCGCCGGCTACGACCCGATGGATTCCACCTCGGCCAAGGTCGACATTCCCAATTACGCGGCGGCGCTAAGCGGAGAGGTGCGCGCCCTGCGCATCGGCGTGCCATCCGAATATATCGGGCAGGGCGTCGATCCGAAGGTGAAGGAAGCGGTGCTTGCCGCCTTGAAGGTATACGAGCAATTAGGCGCGACCTGGGAAGAGGTGTCGATGCCGCATACGGATTATGCTGTGGCGACGTATTACCTTCTCGCTTCTTCAGAAGCGTCGTCCAACCTGGCTCGGTTCGACGGGGTTCGCTATGGCGTTCGCGCGGAGCAGCCGGGCAATCTGCTTGAGCTGTATCTTGAGTCGCGCAGCCAGGGCTTCGGTCCGGAAGTGAAGCGGCGCATTATGCTGGGAACCTACGCGCTCAGCTCCGGCTACTATGACGCATTTTATCTGAAGGCGCAGAAGGTCCGCACCTTGATTCAGCGCGATTTCGAACGGGCGTTCCAGAAGTATGACATTTTGCTCGGGCCGACGGCGCCGACGACGGCCTTCCGTCTGGGCGAGCAGATTGACGATCCGCTTCAAATGTACTTGAATGATATTTTGACGATTCCAGTTAGCTTGGCGGGCGTGCCGGCGATCAGCATTCCATGCGGATTGGCGGACGGCATGCCGGTAGGGCTGCAGTTGATCGGACGGGCGTTCGATGAGGCGACCGTTCTACGCGCGGCGCATGCGTTCGAGCAGCATACCGATCATCACAAGCTGCGTCCGCAGTTGTTATAGAGGAGGCTTACGACATGCCAAGTGCTAGATATGAGACGGTAATCGGACTGGAAGTTCACGTTGAGCTTCACACCGAATCCAAAATATTTTGCGGCTGCTCCACCGCCTTCGGCGCGCCACCGAATACGCATACTTGCCCGATTTGTCTTGGGCATCCGGGCGTGCTGCCGGTGCTGAACCGCCAGGCGGTCGAATATGCGATGAAGGCCTCCATGGCACTGAACTGCGAGATCGCGTTCGTGAGCAAATTCGATCGCAAAAACTATTTCTATCCTGACTCGCCGAAGGCCTATCAGATTTCGCAGTATGACCAGCCGATCGGGCAGAACGGCTGGATCGACATCGAAGTCGACGGTGAGACGAAGCGCATCCGCATCAATCGTCTGCATCTAGAAGAGGATGCGGGCAAGCTGACGCATGTCGATGGCGGCTATGCTTCGCTGGTCGACTTCAACCGGGTAGGCACTCCGCTCGTCGAGATCGTGTCGGAGGCGGATCTGCGTTCACCGGAAGAAGCCAAGGCTTATTTAGAAAAATTAAAGGTCATTATGCAATATTGCGAAGTATCCGATGTCAAGATGGAGGAAGGATCGCTCCGCTGCGATGCGAATATCAGCCTTCGCCCGTACGGGCAGAAGGAGTTCGGAACGAAGGCCGAGCTGAAGAACATGAACTCCTTCCGCGGCGTGCAGCGCGGTCTCGAGTATGAAGAGGAGCGCCAGGCCGATATTTTGGACGAGGGCGGTCAGGTGGTGCAGGAGACCCGCCGATGGGATGAAATGCAAGGACGGACGTTGTCGATGCGCAGCAAGGAAGAAGCACATGATTACCGCTATTTCCCGGATCCGGACCTCGTTACCATCATCATTGACGACGAATGGAAGGAGCGCATCCGCGCCACGATTCCGGAGCTGCCGGATGCCCGTAAGGTCCGGTATACCGCCGATTACGGCTTGTCTGGATACGATGCCGAGGTCATTACCTCCTCCAAAAAGCTGGCTGACCTGTTCGAGGACAGCCTTCCGTATACGAAGGATACCAAAGCAGTGGCGAACTGGATCATGGGGGATCTGCTCGGCTATTTGAATGCGGGCGGCCTTGAGATAGAAGCCGTCAAGCTGGACGGACAAGGGCTGGGGGAAATGATCGGGCTGATCGAGAAGGGCACCATTAGCACGAAAATCGCAAAAACGGTATTCAAGGAAATGCTCGAATCCGGCAAGCGGCCGCAAACGATCGTCGAGGAGCAGGGACTGATCCAAATCAGCGATGAAGGCGCGATTCTGGCTGTCGTGCAGCAAATCATCGCGTCCAATCCGCAATCGGTCGAGGACTATAAGGCCGGCAAGCAAAAAGCGATCGGCTTCCTCGTCGGTCAGGTGATGAAAGAAACGAAGGGCAAAGCGAATCCGGGGCTCGTCAATCAATTGCTGGTCCAATACCTGAACAGCTAATGATATAGCAGTCCGCAAGGCGGAGCATGCGTCGCAGTTTTTTCATTGATTCGAATGGAGGAGCTTGATGCATACTTCGCCTTTTTTGCTTACAGATAAATAGAGCAATACAAATTTACCGTCTGTAGGGGGAATGATTGTGCTTCGTAATGTAGAGATGAATGATAATGAGACCCTCGAACAATTATAGTATTTGCAGCAGAACGCTTACCGTAGCGAAACGGATCTTCTCGGTTTCGACCGGATTCCGCCGTTGATGGATACGATCGACGACCTAGGGCAATGCAAGGAAATCTTCTTTAGTTGGTGGGATGATGCCGAACTGGTCGGGGCCATCCCGTTCGCCATCTGGAGCGGGTATTGAAGGGGGATGGTTCGGGATGAGAGAACTAATCGACGCCTCGAATCCGTGGGTCATTGACAATGTCTCGCTGATGATGCGCTTGTTCCTGGCAATGCTGCTGGGTGGGCTGGTCGGATTGGAACGGGAGCAGGCGAATCACCCTGCAGGCTTGCGCACACATATTCTCGTATGTCTCGGTTCAGCCTTGATTATGCTGTTGTCCATTTATGGCTTCGCTCAATTCGTCTATGAAGGCAATGTAAGGGTCGATCCGGGCCGTCTCGCAACGGCGGTCATTACGGGCATCGGTTTCCTTGGAGCGGGAACGATCATCTTTACGGGCAAATCCATCGCCGGTCTGACGACCGCTGCCTCTTTATGGGTCGTTGCTTCTATCGGTCTCGCCGTCGGGGCCGGATTTTATTTCGCTGCCGTCGCGGCAACGGTGCTCGTCATCGTTAATCTGTTTGTCTTCAACAAGATTGAGCAGCGGTACTTTACAAGCAAAAAAACCTATGTCCTGACGCTGGAGACGGACGGAGCTTCCCATTTTCTTCATCAGCTCCACCAATTTTTGAACGAACAGCAGATACAGGTGAAAAAAATAACGACGCAACGCTTGCTCAATCGCCCTTTTGAGGGGCCTGATGTCAAGCATACTGAAGTTCAAGTTATCCTTATTGTACCCCGACAGTTCGAAATTTTTGCATTTACGACCCAAGTTGAACAGATGTCCGGCGTGCATTCCGTAACGGTTGAATAGCCGTTTCCCTGGCAATCGGCGAATGCTACAAACTAGACTAAAGTCGGTGAAACCTTCCTGGACTCGGGAAGGTTTCTTTCGTTTCCCCGTCCGCCTTACAATAAAAGCAGAAGATTGGAGAGGCGGTCCAATGGACTGCCATCGTGGAGAAACGGAAAGGAAGTCGGCTAACGTGGAACGTGAATTGCGTAATCAATCAGATGAACAACTCGTTCAGCTTATTTTGGGCGGCAATGAAGAGGGGATGCGCATTTTGGTGGAAAGACACCGCCCATTTGTGTTAACTTGTATTTGTCAAACGGTTCGGGACCGGTATCTGGCGGAGGACATCGCGCAAGAAGTCTTTGTCAAAGTATACCGTCGGCTTCATACGTTTCGTGGGGATTCGAAATGGACGACATGGCTGTACCGGCTTACCCGGAACCAGCTCATCGATTCGCTGCGAAGACAGAGACGAGGAGCCGCCGATTGGCTGGAGCCTAACACGATGGTGGCCCTTCCGTATCAGGACGAGGAAGGGCTGCCTGAGGAATGGATCATCAAGCGCGAGCGATGCGAGCAGGTGCGTCGGACGTTGGGAAGCCTTCCGGACAAGTACCGTACGGTGATGGTACTCTATCATATGCGCCAGCGTTCTTACGCTGAGATTGCCGAGCAACTGAAAATGCCTGTGCGGACGGTCGAGACCCGCTTGTACCGGGCAAAAGCGCTGTTCAAAAATGTATGGAACGAGTCAGTCGGAGCCGTATGATTGCAAGGGAGGAATGAATGCAATGAACGATGAAGGCCGCAGAGACAAGGAACCACCAATGGGGGATTACCAGGAACGCCAGCGGATGGATCAGATCCGTACGCCGGACTGGAACAGAGAAGAAGAGCAATTTCTCCGGCGAAGAATGGCGAATTTGGAGCATCAACAGCGCCAGCACCAGCATCAGCATCCTGGCAACTATCCGCCGTATGAAGGAATGCCTCCTGTATCCCCTGTATATGGAACACCGCCCCAGCGCAAGAGCAAATTTTTATCGCTCCTGTTGTCCTTTATTTTCCCGGGAAGCGGCCATTTTTATTTGGGATTGATGCAGCGGGGGCTACTCATTATGATGCTATTCGCTTTGGATATTGTAGCGATTGTCTATTTCAGTGCTACCGATGCCCGGATTAACGTGCCGCTCGTTGTGCTGCTTGCCCTTATGCTGCCTGTCATTTATTTCTTTAATCTGTTCGATGCCTTGCAGAGTACAGAGCGCGTCAACCAGCGGGCGGTGTATGGATTGGGTGCCGACAATGTGAAGCAAGACCCTTGGCTTGGCCTGCTGCTTCTGTTCGGCGGCGTTGTCCTGCTGCTGTTTACGGTCGATCCGGCCTGGCTGCGCTGGTTTTTCAGCAATGCCGGCTCATACGCTGGAGCAGCCGTTCTTATCGGTGGAGGGATTTTTCTGCTAATCAAGGAATCGCGTAAAAGACACTAGCCGATCAGAAGGAGTTGGGGCATACTTGATAAAGGTAGGCCGGATTACCGCAGCCTTGTTGACAATCGCCGTCGGCGTGATGGTCCTCGTCGATCAATTATTCGGTCTGCGCAGCATTCGGCTTCTGCTCGTGTGGTGGCCCTGCATCTTCGTGTTGTGGGGAGTGGAGATGATGGCAAGCGCCAAGCACAGGCGAATCCCGGACGGGAAGAGAAGCTGGAAGATCGATTGGATCGGCATGTTCGCCGCCATCTTTTTATCCGTATCGGTGTTCATAATTGCCCAGCCTAATCTGTTCAGGGACTGGGTGCGGAGCATTCAGTTCGATTTTTCGATGATGAAGGAAATGAAGCTTACTGAAGGGATGAAGTTCAAGCAGCAAGCCTTGAATTATTCCATCGAAGGCCGTTCGATTCGTGAGCTTGCCGTTCGCAATCGCTATGGCAATGTGTCGATACGGAGTGGGAGCGTGACGGATGTAGAGGTGGAGCTGACGGTTATCGTAAGCAGCTTGTCCAAGGAAGAGGCCGAGCAGCTGGCAACCCAGTCCCGCGTAGAAATCGCGGAGTCCGCCGCAGAACAACTGCTTATTGAAGGGGTGCCGGTACGTTATACAGCGAGTGAACAGCTCGTCCGCACCGACCTCAGCATTACGGTTCCGAATGAGGCGGCGTGGAATCTCGATGTTCAACTGGACGACGGGCTGATTGATATCCGTGAGCTTAGCGGTGCCATCGCCGCCGAGACGAAGAGCGGATCGATCCAAATTGTCAATATCGAGAATTCCGTTCAAGCGCGCACTTGGGACGGAGATATTGTCGTGAAGGGCATTGGAAAGGACCTGAACGTGGACACGGCCCGAGGAGATATTATCATTCTTGACATCGAGGGGGATGTAACAGCAGACACGAAGAGCGGCGATATCGATATAAGCCGCGCGTTACGAGCCGTTCAGGCGGAGACGCTAAGCGGGGACGTGTTGGTCGAATCGGAGGTTGTTGGAGGACACTGGCACCTTCTGAGTCTGTCGGGGGACATGACGATTCACCTTCCGGATGACGCGGATGCCATCGTATCCGGCAAGAATACATTTGGCGACATTACTTCGGATTATCCACTGGGCATCGCCGACAATCGTATCGAAGGTGCGTTGGGTAGTGGGATGCATGATATCCTCTTGCAGACGACTGGAGACCTTCATGTTCTGAGAAGATGATCGTAGAGTTGCGGGCGTCCGAGACAGAAGAATGACATTGACAAATCGAAAAAGGTAAACGTACAATGGACATAAAGATATTATTTCTTGATAATCGTTACAATGTACGGAACAGTCGACCCGAATGAATGATGAGCGTAGAAGGCGGTGGACAGGATGAAGACACGGGTTCAACATGCATTGGAACAACTGAAATTGTCCGGAGTACGCATTACGCCACAACGCCATGCGATCTTAACCTATTTGATGGATGCGATGAGCCATCCGACGGCAGATGAGATATATCGAGCGCTCGAGCCCAAGTTTCCGAGCATGAGCGTAGCCACGGTCTACAACAACTTGAAGTTGTTCATTGAAGCCGGCCTGGTGCGTGAATTGACCTATGGAGACAGCTCAAGCCGATTTGATGCGAACGTCTCCGATCACTATCATGCGATATGCGAGCAATGCGGCAAGATTATCGATTTTACGCTGCCGGCTCTGCAATCGGTAGAGGAGGCAGCTGCCGAACGGACGGGCTTCTTCATACGAGGACACCGCATGGAAGTGTATGGCGTGTGCCAATCGTGTGCAGCTACGGCTGTCAAGAAGTAACTGGATTGTTCCGTAGGACAACCGTTGCATTCGCGCAGCAGATTTTTGCTTGCGCGTTTCTTATTTACAGGGAGATATAAGACTTGGTAGTGGGAGGAACGACAACATGAGTTACCGGGGAGAGCGCCGGGGCGAAAGAACAGCCGATGGAGAGCGCGTGGACAGGCCGGGAAGCGCTCAACGCAAAAAGGGATGCGGCGGCGGATGTCTTGTTATCATAATAGGAGTTCTTATCTTGTCCGTATGCATTTGGAAAGGATGGTCCGAGTGGTGGCCTAGCCATGAACGAGCGGAATCCGATATGAGGCAAGTTGAGCAGCCCCTCACCTATAACGGCACCTGGAGCGGTTATGGCACGACAGGACAGGGGAAGGAACTGCTTATTCCAGTGCCGGCGCTGGATGGCCTGTTGCCGGTCACATTTGAAGCGGAGAGCGACATCGTTATTTTGACAAGCCCGGGCTCGGTCGCTACGATGCCATTGGACCAGCGAGGCGGGGCGCTGAACGGAAGTCCGAAGGAATGGCCTGCGGCTGCCGTCCGCATCGGGAATACGGTTCATGTTCCCGCATCTGTGCTGGAAGAGCTGTACGGAATTGAGGTGAAGCAGTATCCTGCGAACGGAGCGGTTCAGTTCAGAATGCCGGGCCAGACGATCCAATCCGGCACGATCGTGAAGCTGCGGCAGCCGGAAGACACTGTCCCAATGAGGCAGCAGGCAGACAAAAAGTCGCCGATTATCACCGATTTGAAGAGTGAGTCGCCGGTGAGCATTTGGGAGGAGCGGGGAGACTGGTTCAGGGTAGAAGCGGATGACGGGACATTGGGGTATGTGGCCGCCGAGGATGTCGTGGCGGGAGACGAACATACCGTTCCTAGTGCGCTCGAGATGCCGCTGCCACGGTTCGTCGAGGAGAAGACGCCCGTAAGCCTGGCCTGGGAGGCCGTCTATTCCCGCAATCCTGACCCGTCCAACCTGCCGGACATGCCGGGCATGAATGTCATCAGCCCGACCTGGTTCAGTCTGGAGGATGATGAAGGCAATATTCACAGCAAGGCGGACATGGGGTTGACCGAATGGGCGCACCGGAACGGTAAGCAAATATGGGCGCTGTACAGCAACAGCTTCGAACCGGAGCGAACGACGGAAGCCCTTTCGACCTTCGGGCGGCGGAATCATACGATCGGTCAATTGCTTGCATTGGCAGAGCGCTATCAGGTGGACGGAATCAATCTTGATTTTGAAAATGTGAATGTTGAGGATCGGAATAAGCTGACCCAGTTCGTAAGAGAGCTTGTCCCTCGGCTTCATGCCAAAGGTCTCGTCGTATCCATTGATGTAACGGCGAAGTCAGATAACGCCAGATGGTCGCAATTCCTGGATAGGGAAGCCCTCGGCAAGCTTGTCGATTATATGATGGTCATGGCGTATGACGAGCATTGGGCAGCAAGTCCTGTCGCTGGCTCCGTCGCATCTCTGCCTTGGACAGAGCAGGCGGTAACGCGAATTATGGACGAAGACAGCGTACCGGCACATAAGCTGGTCCTGGGTATGCCGCTTTATACACGTATCTGGACGGAAGAAGTTCAGGACGGGGAGACGAAGGTGAGTTCCGAGACTTTAGGAATGCAATCGATACAAGATATTTTAACGGACAAGAAGCTGGAGCCGGAATTTGATGAGTCTGCGGGGCAGCATTACGTTGAATACAAAGAGGAAGGGGACTTGCAGCGAATTTGGATTGAGGATGAGCATTCGATCCGAGCGCGGATTGAGTTGGCCGATCGGCTGGGCCTCGGAGGAATTGCCGTCTGGGCCCGTACGTTCGCCAATGATGACATATGGGATGTGCTGCGTTATCCGCCGGTCCCTTAAATATGAAGAAGAAAAGCCGCTCTCCCGGTAAGGAAGGCGGCTTTTCTTATGTACGATCAAGACTTTGGCGCGGACGCAGACGGTTGAGCCGATTTGGCCGCAGCTTCATCGGACAATCCTGCATTGGTTTTGGTTGGATCAAAGGTAAGGATGGTCCTGCAGAACATGCAACGGTCCGTCTTGCCAATCATTTTCGTTGGCTTGCCGCATGACGGGCATTCCAGCGCGACGGCACTTGTGGAGAGCATGCCGGCCCAAAAATATATGCCCATACTTCCCAGTAGAAGAATGCCGCCAAGCACCATGAATACCGCAGCAAACGGTCGGCCCTGTGCGCCCCACATCAATATGCCGGAGGTGCCTAAGATCATCATGCCCATGCCTGCTAGAATAAGAACGAGCCCCCACAACCGGAATTCATTAATCTTGCTTGTCTTAAATAGCCGCGTATTCATCATGTACCTCCCCAATACATGTCTTGAAAATGTTTTGCAAACATAGAAGGAAAGAGAGAATCTATGTAGAATTATAAACATGAATTAAGACAAAAGAAAGCTGGTTGGCAAGAAAGTCGAAAAAGCGTGGGATTCATACGCAGACGGAGCAGGACAGCTACATCAAGCAACGGATATTCATCCACCCGGATCAATGGAGAGCATGGAGCACATCAATGGATGGTCTGTCTATGATGGACAAACAGAGATTATCGCCGATCGCAGCGACATGCTGGCGGCAAGGAATTATTTCAATTGGAATACATGAAGATGTATGCGATGTGTTCCTGGACTGTTATTCCCAGGCCAAGCAATTTGCAGGCGCAGGTCATATGTTGGATGCTTATCGGTTCGTGGATCAAGCGTTCTATTATTGGGCGCATATTATCGTAATGGAACAGAATGAAATACCGTCTCCAGCTCTATGGCAGCAAGTCAAGCTATTGAATCTCGGCGTATATAAAATGTATGAGGATTTACGACAAGTACGGAGACTCTGGCTCAGCGAATCGAACTGGCGCTGCTGGCCTGCGGATTTTCTCTCTCTACCAAGAGCACGGAATGCTGGTAATCCGTTATTGGAATGGATTAAGGAGCATGATGCGCGGTCGTTATCACGGACGTGTTGCAGCATGCCGAATTCAGGGCGCTCACTGACTATTTGCCTATGCTGTTGAAGAAGCTCGCTTATCGAGGATACTTGCGCGAGAAACGGGTTGACCATCCATCTCCGTACGGGGAACTGGGAAGAACGCAGGCTTATGAATGGGTGATTAACCATTTATAACTTAGCGCCTTATATCCCCCTAGCTTTAGCTAGGGGGATATAAGGCGCTTCGGATGCGAGGTGGCTTTAGCTGCCTTAAGTATTCGACAATAGATATATCCTCTCTATCTAATATTTATGGTATAATATTCTTGAGGTGGTATAAGCATGTCACAGCGAGAAGTTGAAAGCAACC
>NZ_BALG01000047.1 GCF_000315235.1 Paenibacillus popilliae ATCC 14706
CTTACAGAACAAGCCATCCATGAAGATTTTCATGGAAAAACCTTCTCGAACCAGACCCATCGAAGCACCAGCGATCCGGATTCCCGCCTGTACAGATACCGTCACGTGCAGAAAATGCGAGTTCGCTGTGAACACGTCTTTGCAGAGGCGAAGAACGTTCACGGAATGAACCGAGCCCATAGCCGAGGATTGGAGCGCATGCAGGAGCAGGCCACGTGGACAGCCATTGTCCAAAATTTGAAACGACTCTGCCGGTTTAAGAAAAAACGGCCAGTAGGCGGTAGTTCCGTATGCGTAAATTCCGTCGGAGATGCGGTTGAGGTGCTCACAACACATTTACTCGCCCAACTACGATTTGCTTTTTGCCGTCCTTGTTACGGCTCAATCTGACCTCGATAACCTATTTTTCACCAGACTTCTAGAAGAGAAGGGTTTGTCCACCGGTTCAATTCCCTCTATGCCAGATCAAGAGGCAGAGCGCTGCAGTATACACATCAGAAGGGCGATCCAGGCCGTGATATGGGCTTGCAGAATCGCCTTCTCCTCATGGCTTCATCCGCCAAATCCTCCCCTTCTGTTGGCAAGCCGTGCCCCGGCTATGACCCAACGGCGTATCACATGGAGAGCCGACTCCTGCTTGCCGGTGATGGAGGCATCTAGCAATACGAAATAGATGTAAGCCTCCTTTGTATAATTGTCCAAAACAGTACCTAAAATGAAATAGAAATGGTGGAAGGAATATAAGGTTGCTATTCCAATTCTGGAGCAGCTTCCAAATGAACGCTGGTGAATAATATCGTTTCCAAGAGCGGCACATAGAGTCGTCCTGTTTCAGGATGGACAAGGCCATGAAGTCCAGGAGTTTACGGATCTAAGAACCATCTTTGCAGAACAGGTCGCTGAGATCTAAAAAAACATTGGGACATCGGCGTGTCCAGCTAAGGACAACTTCTTGTCGGTGAAAGTCCGACCGGGAGAAAAGTCCCGCTCCCGTAGCCTGAGAGGACGCTTTCGCATTTCTGGGGTTTGATTTACGAAGGGTTCAGAAGCGGAGTTTACTGGGGAGATGCTGTAATAATTTGCAAATTAGGGTTGTCAATTGTCGCTGCATCGTATATAATTTAGGCAAATTATTTATATAGACGTTGAGCATGAAGCACATGCCATCCCTTGAACGGGTGGGGTGTGCTTTTTTGTTGTCTGTTGATGCTTGCCGGATGAGGCAGGGCTTCAACATGTATTGACGCCGTCGAATAAGGAAGGAGAGGGAACGGATGCAAGTAAGAGTTTACGCCGTAAGAACAGTAAGAACAGAGTGCGGATGGCATATGGGGATGACGTTGGACTGGCGCGTAGATGCAGGCTACTGGCTGGCGGAGGACGGAGGGAAGGGAAGAGGGAGGAAGCTGGTCGTGCTCCAGCCTGCGATGCCGATATGTATCGGGTTGGCGGTGCTGGAGGACTTCGCCGAGTGCAAGGAGATGGATCAGTGGGGGTAGAGAAGCTGGACAAAATACTACCGCGATGCGCTGCATAGCTATCGTGGATTGTTGCACCTGCTCACCGATTCCGATCACCATGGGGAGGAGGAATGGCTCTCGGTGATGATATTGGGATGGCCGGATACGGAGCCGAGTGCACAGGTGGTAAGGGAACGTCGGCACGAAGCGTATTGGGCAGTGGAAAGCACGGCTGTGTATTATCGTACTGAAGGGAGAGTCGCGCGGCGTGCGCCTGCCTTCGACCGGCTGCCTTGGGATGCAGGTCACGGAGGAAAGATCCAGTCGCCAGCGGAAACGGCTCGTCGAAAAGAATTTCGCCCTACGGGTTCGACAGAAGCGGCGAAGCGTTTGAAACGGGACTATGAAGGCGTTCAGTGCCTTCTCTTGCGTTCTGCGGATGTTTACTTGACATTACGGGCGGCTTCGAATAATACACTTATTCGGGCACGCGGGATTCAGCCACGGCGGCGCTGCAGGACATGCTGCATACGGGATCAAGGCAAACAAAAACCTCCGGCTTCCATGAAGGAAGTGGAGGTTTCTTCGCGTCGGGGCGGTGCAGCTTGGGAAGGGCGGCGCTATTGCCGCGTCGGCTCCTTGAGCGTCTTGCCGAGCAGGACCATGAGCCAGATGATGGCGGCGCCGACAATCGAATGCCCTAGTCCGGCCAAATGGTTCAGGCCGTTCATGTCTCGGCCGAGCACCTGCAGGATGCCGCGCGTCGCCATCGTGCCGATCGTAACCAGCATGCCCGCATTATACACATAGTACCATGCCGTAAATGAGCGGACCTCGTGCACGCGGAACAGGCGGGCCAGGATGAGGAGCACGAGGAAGAAGAGAAAGCCGAGCACAAGCATGTGGGTATGCAGCGGCTTCAGCATGGTATAGTCCGTAAAACCGTTCACCTTGGTGAACTCTCTGAAAAAAACACCGGCTAGCAGCCCGAATACAGCATAAATAAATGATGTCACATATAGCTTTTTCATGGTGCTTACCTCTCTCCATATCATTTCTCGTCAGGCTTGAAAAATATTGGGGACCACGGATGACAATCTAATACAGCACTTCAAATCCGGCGGCCGTCGTCGTGGAATGTCGCTCCCCTCTTTACCTTATCCATTACGATACCATC
Source organism: Paenibacillus popilliae ATCC 14706 (assembly GCF_000315235.1). Taxonomy (GTDB): domain Bacteria; phylum Bacillota; class Bacilli; order Paenibacillales; family Paenibacillaceae; genus Paenibacillus_B; species Paenibacillus_B popilliae. The sequence goes on from NZ_BALG01000047.1 coordinate 2,638, forward strand.
TCGCATGCGGCAATGACAAGAAGACGAGACGCTGAAATGTGCTGAATTGAAGTGCTCCGGAAGAACGAAGCGGAATCGGGGAAGTCATGTCCCCAAAATAAGGCGCGTGCCGTGGACAATGATCCAAGAATCACCGGGCGTCATTGAGTATGTATAAACAAGAAGCTCGTAGACGAAAGGGGATAGGCGCATGGAAGGACGGCAGTTAGCTAGCAAATGGCTGAAGACGGAAGCGCTGCTTGGAAATCCGCAGGTTGCGGATCATATCCCGGCAACGCGGGTGTACAACACCTCCAATTTGCATCAAATGGTGAACCAATACGGATTTGTCGTGATCAAGCCGATCGTGGGCGGCGGCGGAACCGGCGTCATCAAAGTCACTATGGAAGGCAGTAATTATGCGTACACCTATATGTCGAAGACGCGCTCTTTTACCGGGTTCGATGCGTTGGTCCACTCGCTCTCCACAGTGAAAAAGAAGCGAAGGTACATCATTCAGCGCGGCATCCGGCTGGCTTCGATTAGCGGGAGACCGATCGATTACCGGGTCAAATTGGTGAAGACGAGGGGAAGATGGGTCTGCCGGGGCGTCGTTGGCAGACTGGCGCGCCATGGCCTCTTTGTGACGAATCTATGCCGGGGTGGGACGCAGCTCAGCGGGTCAGAAGGTCTTCGCCGCTCCTTGTCCGGCAAGATGGTCCGATTGAAGAAGCGGCAGATGCTGCATATTTCGCGGAGGTGCACCCGAATCCTGGAGGCGAAGTACCCGGGCATTAGCCAACTCGGCTATGATTACGGGATTGACAAATCCGGACACATCTGGATTTTTGAAGTGAATACGCGCCCGCAATAGCGAACATTCGCGATGCAGGCGGCTTCCGCGCTTACGGTCAATAAACGTGATAGATTTCATTTGGGATGAACAAGATTATGATTAAAGATTTTTATCCAAAATTCAACAAAAATAGATGTGAATAAAACTATCCACATCATCCCCAGTGATTTAAGTCCTTTTTCGACGGTTATCAACAAGTTAAACACATATTTTCCACAGCCGGTTGTGGATAACGGAACGCTTGTTCCTGAGAAATCAACCATGATATGATGATGGGGCATTAAGGAAACTTTAGGAAAGGTTGTGATTTAGGATGGCTTTGCTCTCCGATGAATTGCTTATGGATTCCTATGAGCAGGCAATCAAGCTGGGTCTAGATGATGACTTCATCGCGCTGCTGCTTGCCGAAATTCAGAAACGCCGCCTGCATCCGACCCTCTTCCCCAAACCGGTGTGCAGATAGAATAGCCGGTTATTCGTGATCCTTACTCCCAAGACAGGCCATTGACGGTTGAGGACGTATTACAGTGTTCACAATATAAGATATGCACACACAACCGGTTGCTAGAACGATCCTTGATATGGATCGGAAGCGTGTCATTGGCGTCCACCGCTTGGAAATAAGGAGAGTAGGGTCCATAATAATCTTCCAGTTTGCCGCTGTCGACGGCTGGGTTCAAACAGTTCGGACATTGAAGCATGTGGCTTGTTATGCCGTTGCATAGTGGACAAACATGAAACAAGGGTATCCTCCTCCATTAGACACAGAATAGGAGTAGGATACCCTTTCTTTCCTTTTCTTATGACAAACCGTTATGCGCCGCCTGGCGGGCAGCTTACATCTTCATATTGCTGCTGTGGCCCGGGGACAGCTTGGCCGTTGGATCGATATACACCTTCGCGTTATTGACCGCAGTTGGCGCTTCGCCGAAGCCGACCGCAATCAATTTCAGCTTGCCTGGATATGTCGTAATATCGCCTGCCGCAAATATGCCTGGAATGTTGGTCTCCATCCGGGTATCGACGCCAATCGATCCGCCTTCAATGTTTAATCCCCATTCGGCAATTGGCCCCAATGAGGATACGAATCCGAAGTTAACGATGACCGCATCGATATCGATATCCATGGAGCCTGTGCTCTTCGTATCGGTGATGGTCACCCGTTCCACACGTTTCGCGTCTCCATGCAAGGCGGTAATCTCCTTCGGCGTCAACACCTGTACCTTGGAGTTCATCAATTGCTTGACGCTGTGCTCATGGGCGCGGAATTTGTCGCGGCGGTGAATCAAGGTCACCTGCTCCGCAATCGGCTCCAGCATCAAGGCCCAGTCTACGGCGGAATCGCCACCGCCGCTGATCAGCACGCGCCGACCTGTGAACTGCTGCAGATCGCTGACGAAATAGTGAAGGTTCGACTTCTCGTACTTCGCGGCTTCCGGCAGCTCGAGCCGACGCGGTTCGAAGGCGCCCACGCCCGCGGTAATGATTACTGCCTTGGCGTGATGGACCTGCTTATCCGTCGTAATCGCGAAGAAGCGCTCGTCAAGCTTCTCGACGCGAAGCACTTTCTCTTCCAAGCGCACGTCGGGGTGGAAATGCTCCATCTGCTGCTTGAGCTGAAGGGCCAGTTCCTGGGCCGTAACCTTCGGGAAGCCTGCTACGTCGTAAACGTATTTCTCGGGGTACAGGGCTGCTAATTGTCCTCCTAACTGAGGCATGCTCTCAAGCAGCCGTACGGATGCTTGGCGCATGCCACCGTAGAAGGCGGCAAACATTCCGGCAGGACCGCCACCAATAATAAGAATATCTACAATATCTTGTTGTACAACTGGTTGTGAATCCAAGGCAGAGCACCTCCAAAATGACGATGTCTGACCACGTGATCATGGTCATTGTGTAATCCGGCACATTATCCATTATAAACCTAGTGTGGAGAGAAGGAAACAATGCATATTGAAAATGGTCCATTTTAATGTCAGTGGTTCTCACCTATGAAAGGTAGTACAGGAACGTAAGGAAGAACACGACATTCCAGCCTATTAAATCATAGTTCAAAAAACCAACAAAGTAAAACGCTTACATTTAGAACTCAGAAAAATGATGCTTGTATTTTTGCTGGAAACTCGATATCATTGCAGGTGGATTGGATACAAAGTTCGAAAAATTGTCGATGATGCAATTCATAGCGGCGCATCTTTTTTTACAATATCGCGCAGGCACTCGTTTGTTTTTTTGTGGCGATTTTCACATTTTCATATAGATGGGCGTCGAAGCACAGCCGATTCTGTTCCTGTGGGTCCACAGAGTCGGCTCAAGTTGATTTACCCGACTGGAAGGAGCAAATTACGATGAGCAACATACCTAAAATCGTCATTTTAGGCGCGGGTTACGGTGGCATCATGGCAGCTCAGCGGCTGCAAAAAGAACTGAATTTCAATGAAGCGGATGTAACGTTGGTCAACAAACATGACTACCATTACTTCACGACTCATTTGCATATGCCTGCTGCCGGTACAGACTCCTTTGAGAATGCGTATGTATCGATTTCGAAGCTGATCGACGAGTTCAAGATTGATTTCGTCAAATCGACCGTCAAAGAAATCCGCGTGCAAGACAAGAAGGTTATTTTGGAAGACGGTACGCTGTCCTTTGATTATTTGGTCATCGGCTTGGGAGGCGAGCCGGAGACATTTGGCATTCCGGGTCTGGGCGAGTATGCGTTCAGCATTCGCAGCATCAACTCGGTTCGCATCATCCGCGAGCATATTGAGCATCAATTCGCTCTGTTCAAGCAGGATGAGAGCAAGAAGGAGCGCCTGAGCTTTATCGTCGGCGGAGCGGGCTTCACCGGAATTGAATTCGTAGGCGAATTGTCCGATCGCATTCCACAGCTATGCAAGCAGTTCGATGTCGATCCGAAGCGGGTACATATTTATAACATTGAAGCGGCGCCGACAGCGCTCCCTGGCTTCGATCCGGGACTGGTCGAATACGCGATCGACGTGCTGAAGAAGAAGGACGTAACCTTCAAGCTTGCGACCGCAATCAAGGAATGCACGCCGGAAGGCGTCGTGCTCGCGACCGGCGAAGAGATCAAGGCGTCCACCGTCGTATGGACCGGGGGCATCCGCGGCAACCGTCTCATCGAGCAAGCCGGCTTCGAAGCGATGCGCGGCCGTGTCAAGGTGGATGAATATTTGAGAGCGCCTGGCCATGACAACATCTTTATAATCGGTGATAACTCGCTGATGATGAACCCGGCGAACGATCGTCCATACCCGCCGACGGCGCAAATGGCGATGCAGCAAGGTCCGGTATGCACAAGCAATATCATCGCTTCCATTCGCAATCAACCGCTTAAAAAATTCGAGTTCCATAATAAAGGGACCGTAGCATCTCTGGGCAAAGGCGAAGCGATCGGCGTCGTCGGCTCGAAGAAGCTGAACGGCTTCTGGGCGGCGCAATTGAAAAAAGTGATCGACATTCGCTGGCTATTCACGATCGGCGGCATTTCCCTGGCGTTTCGCAAAGGGAAGTTCTTCTAAGCGATGCGTCATTGCAGCGTGCAGGTGCGCGGGCTGCTGACCCGCCCCGAATTGGATCGCTACAACGCCTTGATGGAGGTCGGAGCGTATCTGGAGCAGCAGAACCGCTACGATCTAGCCTATATGGTTCAAAAAGAAGTTGATCTGCTCATTCAACCGGCGATCGAACGGCTGAAGGAGAAAGGAAGAATGCGGGATCGCATGATGGCGGAATATTTGGCTTCTTTGCAGGATGAAGAAGATTGATTCAAGATAGGCACAACGTCGCCGCAGCTCGATGTGGCGGCGTTTTTTTGATAATAATTTAAAACTCATTCTTGGAAGCATAAGCATGGAACGCAAAAAACGGGAAGTCCCTGCGGGCTTCCCGGTCCATGCTTTTACGGCTAGTGTAGATAATGCTAGACCTTCATCATGTCATTTAGCATTTCCGGCGTGAGCAGGTTCCCGACGTAGAAGGAGCCGAACTCGCCGAAGCGGGCACTCACTTCATCGAAGCGCATCTCGTAAACCAGCTTCTTGAATTGCAGCGCGTCATCGCTGAACAGCGTGACGCCCCATTCCCAATCGTCCAGGCCGACGGAGCCGGTAATGATCTGCTTCACCTTGCCGGCATAGCTGCGGCCAATCATGCCGTGGCTTCGCATCATGGCGCGGCGATCGTCCATCGACAACATGTACCAGTTGTCGGAGAGATCGCGCTTCTTGTTCATCGGATAAAAGCAGATATGCTTGCTCTTCGGCAGCGTCGGCTTCAGCCGGGCCGCCATTTCCGGATTATCCATCGGATCGCCGTTCGCCCCTGGCTTCGCCATATAATTGCTTAGCTCGACAATGCTCACGTACGAATAAGTAGGAATCGTATATTGTGCGAAGGAGGTTTTGTAGAAGGCCTGCTCCATCGCGTTCAATTCTTCTAATGTCTCACGCAGATGGAATTGAACGAGATCGGCCTTCTGCCCGACGATGCTGTATATGGCGGTGCTTCCCCGCTTCTCTTCTTCTGCCTGGATCCAATCGGACCAGAGCGATTGCAGCTCGTCTAGCGCATGCGCCCGTTCCTCGTCATCCGCCTTGTTCCACTTCGTCCAGTCGATTAAGCGAAAATCATGGAGCGCATACCAGCCTTCCAGTGTTAATGCAGCTTCATTCATATCGTGAACCTCCATTGCCTTAATTATATAAATATATCTTCATCGTCAAACATTCACAAGGCCATTGTAGCTAATCTGTCAGTCCAGGAGCAACTTGAAAGTGATAAATGTCACTAAATGTTCGTTGATTTTTAACTTCTCTGCCAGTACACTAATACTAATCAAGGTAAATTGGTTAATTTTGGATACAAGACAGGCCGACGGGGTATCCATGTGGAGATAGGTTACAAGAGGGGGGGATGAAAGACATGATGGGATGGATTATGGTCACCATTTTGATGATACTTTTCTTCGTCATGATGTTCGGGATCGGATTTATTTTGAACATGCTGATGAAGACGACCTGGTTCCCAATCGGATTTTATATCGTTGTTGTGCTGCCGGCGTCCATTTGGATACTGTGGAAGAGCGAACTGTCCTTTATCAGAAATATCGGAAGCTACGGTCTTGTCGATTATTTGACGGCATTGGCGGGACTGGCCGGAGCCTTCGTCAGCGGCAAGACGATTGACGTTCTTCGCAAGAGCGGATACAAAATGTTCTGACATAGTTTGCTGGGCGGGGAATGGGGTTCCGCGCCTTTTTGGATAGAGTGGAATCGCGGGCCGTGAACTGCTGAAGGGGATGCTTCAGCGGTTTTTTTGTGGCATCATGTTGAGGCTTCTGGGCGGCGCTCGGGGAGGCTATATCCCCCCAGGAGGACACAATGATGCAGTGATGATGGCAACAATGGCCTTCCCGAAGTCTTGACTCATGCTGAGTCCGGTTATCCCGAGCTGCTGCCGATCGAGGCGCTGCATGCCGACAAGGTGGCGCCGCAGCAGGCTCGCAAGCCGATGGCTCGGACCGGGAGGAAGCGGCCTGGACGGAAGAGCAGCGGATGAAGGTCGAGCTGGAATGATCCGAGTTATTGTCCCGGTTATCCCAGCCGGTTCGCCAGGACGAGGTCGAGAAGGATCGGCTGGAGCGACGTTATGCCGAATTGCTCGAGCTGCGCCGGGCGATGCGATGAGCGGGAGATTCGAATCGGCCGCTACGGCTGTGGCGGCCGGATCGGACTTGTGCACGGGGCGTCCGCAATAGCTGAACACCGGATTTTTCCCCCGGACGGTTCGTCTCAAGTATGTTACAATAGGTGAACGTGACGTGCACGGATGAAAAGGAGAGAGTGTCATGCGAATGTCCAACATGCATCATTTTACAGAGCATCATCGGTATGTGGCTTACCGGGAATTCAGCCTCAGCGAGCTGGATCGGAAGATGCTGTCCCACGTCTATCAGCCGATGGTCGGAGCATTCGCGATTGGGTTATATCACTTATTGTACCAGCATGCGCCTGCGGACCGCGTCGGCTACTCGGGCGTCGATGCGCAGCGCCGACTGTTTCTGCTGCTCGGTCTCGAGCCGAGCGAGAAGGGGCGGACCTATTTCGTCGAACAGACCTCGAAGCTGGAAGCGGTCGGATTGCTGCAGACCTCGCGGATGCTGCTTCCGGACATGGAGGAGTATATGTACGAATACGAGCTTCAACCTCCGCTGTCGCCCCATGAATTTTTCCAGACTCAGCATTTGACCCTGCTGCTGCGCGACTTTGTCGGCAAGTACGCCGTGCTGAATCTGAGGGAGCAATTCAGTACGGGCGAGCCGTTGGACGCGACGGTGAAGGAGGCGGAGCGCGAAAATATTTCAATTCCGTTCTATGAACTGTTCCGCCTGAACACGCAGGTGATTGACGTCGAGCTGGAGCAAGCGCTGGATGAAGTGGCGCCGAGCCGAGCGTCCGTTCGCCCTCCAGCGTCGACCGAGGAAGCGGAGGCGCCGGCCTTGAACTACGCCGACATTATTATCCGCTTCCCGAAGCAGTCGGTGAACCGCAGCTTCGTCGAACGGCTGCGCTATGACCGGGAAGGGATCGGCGTCATCAATTATGTTGTCCGCAAGTTCGGGCTTACGCTGCAGGAGACGGTCCGGCTTCTCGATGAAGACGACATCTTTGCGGAGGACGGCCGCATCGTCATCGATGAGCTGCAGCACCGGGCGCATCTGCACTTCCGCCAGAACAAGCGCCGTGGGGAATGGCAGGAGCGGGAGCAGCAGCGCATCGGTCATCTCGGGGAGGAGTCTGCGGCCCCGGAAGAGGAAGTCGCGGTCGAGATGGAATTCTATGTCGACGTGCCGCATCAGTTCAGCGGCAAATGTGATATACACCAATACAATATGATGCTTCGCAATACGCCGTACACCCAGTTGCTGGAGCGGTTTTTCCCGGGCGCGGTGCCGGACTCTTTTTTGGATATGTTCACCAAGATGGATATCAATTATAAGCTGCCGGATGAAGTCATTAACGTACTCATTCATTATTTGATGACCATGCTCGTGCAGGGGGGCGAGCAGCGGTTGAACCGCAACTTCGTCGAAGCGATTGTGTCTAATATGCTGGTGAAGCAGATCCGCACCTACGAGCAAGCGGTGATGTATATCCGCCAGCAGTCGCAGCTGCAGGAGGCGGGCGCGGCCCGATCAGGCGGCAAGGCCGCTTCGCAGCGGACACGCAGCCGTTACGGGAAAACGGCGAAGCCGGCGATTCCGATCGTGACCCGCTCGCAGGAGGCGCCTTCGTCGCTGTCGCAGGAGGAGATCGACGCCGCACGGGCGCTTGCCCGCAGATTGGACGGACAAGCCTAAGGCCGGCAAGCTTGCTTGCAGACTTCTACAAGATAAATATCGAAGACAGAGGATAAGGAGGGCTCCCGTATGGAGTCGATAGGCGAACTGTTGAAGCAGCTGCCGCTTGGCAGCCGGCGCGCGCAAGCGGAGCAGAAGATGGCCGAGCTAATGAACCATCCGCTCGTCGCCGAATTCCGCAGCTCCCATCCCGGGCTGGACGAGCGCAGCCTTCGCATAAATATGAACAAATTGTACCAATACGTGAAGGAGGCGGGGCATTGCAGCCAATGCCCGGGCCTGGAGCATTGCCCGAACGATTTCTACGGGCATTACACCCGGCTGAGCGCCGAGACGCTCAACGGCCAGGCGTTCATTCATGACTGCAAGGTGCCGTGCCAGAAGTGGATTGCGCATGAGCGCCAGCAGTCGATCCATAACCGTGTCCGTTCCTTTTATGTGGATGAGACGGCCCTCAAGCAGGGATATTCTGCCCGGGAGATGCTTGAGATCGACATGGAGCGGGCGCCTGCGGTCAAGAAGATGATGGAATATGTGATGCGGGCGAAGGAATCCGGGCTGACGCCGCACGGATTGTACCTGGTCGGACCGTTCGGGACCGGGAAGACCTTCCTGATGAGCTATGTGCTGTATGAGTTGGCCCGCGCCGGATATACTGGGGTGATTGTCTACATGCCGGAATTCGTCGAGGAGCTTAAATCGATGTTCCAGGAGCCGCAGAAGCTGCGGGAGACGATCGAGCTGATGAAAGAGACCGACCTGCTCGTATTTGACGACATCGGAGCGGAGAATATGTCGGCCTGGGTGCGCGATCATGTGCTCGGCTCAATTGTGAACTACCGAATGAACCGGAAGCCGACCTTCTATACGTCGAATTATGACACCAACTCGCTGCTGAAGCATTTCAGCTATACGCGCGACGGTGAAGATATTTATAAGGCGGAGCGCCTCATGGACCGAATTAGGCCGTTTGCGGACATTGTCCATGTGAACGGGCGCAACAAACGGGGAATGTAAGACACGCGGGAGCGTGTCTTTTTTTGCTGCATTGACAGGATGGGAAGGGCGAGGCATGCATCGCTTCATGCTTTACCGGCAATGTGGATCACTCAGGAACGGATTGAACGGTTCGGGTGCTTCCGCTTGACGATGTTCCCGACAGGCGGAAGCAATCCGGGCCTGCCCGCGGAACGACATAAGGCAATTGGATGTTACGACATAATGAACTTTACGATCACCATGCCGAAGAAGACGACGAACATAAACCCGAGCATGGCGTTGAACCCGAACAGCACGTCTGAAAAATCATTTCTCGGCTCTTCGTTGACATGTTCGCGAGGATCCATCGTATTGGCTTCCATTGGCGCTTCCTCCCATCAGTACGTCAAGTTACAATGACTTATATCACAACATGGACAGGTAATAAAACCTATTTTAACGCTTTTAGTATATCTAACGGCGGCGGAACTGTAAAGTCTGGGGCTTTTTAACGTGTGACAAATTTCTAACAAAACGCATTCCCCTCTGAATTCACATAAAAGTCCGACTTGTGGTATACTTAACTTGTTAACTTAGATATTCTGTTTTTCACGATAAAAGAGGAGGTTCTCTAACATGGCTATCGTAAATGTGTCCGACCAGACGTTCAAGACCGAGGTAGAAGGTCAGCAAGGCGTCGTTTTGGTCGATTTTTGGGCGCCTTGGTGCGGCCCTTGCAAGAGATTGGCTCCGATTCTTGAAGAATTGGACGGGGAAGTGAGCGGTCAAGCTACGATCACGAAGGTGAACGTGGATGAGAATCCGGAATCCGCTTCCCGCTTCGGTGTAATGAGCATTCCGACAATCATCGTGTTCAAGGATGGCCAGCCAGTGGATAAAGTGGTCGGACTGAACTCCAAGGATGCGCTCAAAGGCTTGATTGGCAAGCATCAATAAGCATCCGCTCGGATGAGCGTGCGATAGAAGAGAAGCCTTCCTGATTCAGGAGGGCTTCTTTACGTTGGGCAGAAGCGCGGCGTCCTCTTTTTTGATAAAATAGTGAAGTCATGCACCTTGCGCAACGGTACGAGCCCGTGTGCAGGAGGCAGGGCAGGAACCATGATGGGAAGGAGGGAGCCTCGTGTGAGTGACTCGGACAAGAACCGCCCGAACTGGCGCGCAGAGCGGTGGAAGGCCCGCTGGAATGAACGCTATGCCCCGGAACAGGAAGACGAGCTGGATGCCGAAGCGTTGACAGAACGCGCCCAGGCGCTGGAGCAGATTCACCACAAGCTCGCCTTGCTGCCCGATGCTCCAGGCTGCTATTTGATGAAGAACAGAGAGGGCACGATTATTTACGTCGGTAAGGCGAAGGTGCTCAAGAACCGTGTCCGCTCCTATTTCTCGGGCAGCCATGACGGCAAAACCCAACGACTCGTAGCGGAGATCCGCGATTTCGAATATATCGTCACCGGCGGCAATATGGAAGCCCTTATCTTGGAATGCAATCTTATTAAGAAGCATCACCCGCGTTACAATGTGCTGCTGAAGGATGACAAGACGTTCCCTTATATCAAAATTACGAATGAACGCCACCCGCGGCTTGAGGTGACGCGTCGGGTGCTGAAGGATAAGGCGAAATATTTCGGCCCTTATCCGAACGGATTCGCCGCCCAGCAGACGAAGAAGCTGCTCGACCGCCTCTACCCGCTGCGCAAATGCTCCACGATGCCGGACCGGGTCTGCTTGTATTATCATATCGGCCAGTGCTTGGCGCCGTGTGCGTACGAGGTGACCGAGTCCGAATACGAAAACATGCTGCAGGAGATCTCCAAATTTCTCAGCGGCGGACATGAAGAGATTAAACACGAGCTGCAGCGGAAGATGGAGGAGGCGGCCGAGGAGCTGCAATTCGAGCGGGCCAAGGAATATCGCGATCAACTGATGGCGATCGCGGCGATTATGGAGAAGCAGAACATCAATACATCCGACCAGGTCGATCGCGATGTGTTCGGGTTCACGGTAGACAAAGGCTGGATGTGCGTACAGATTCTATATATCCGTCAAGGAAAAATGATCGAGCGCCATACGACCCAATTCCCGTTTTATGGGGAACCCTATGCCGACTTTATGTCATTTGTGACGCAATATTACAGCGATAATCCGGCGGTGCCGAAGGAGATTCTGCTTCCGGATCCGGACAGAGCTAATCCGAAGCGGCTGGACGCCGATCCGCATGCCGACGAGAGCTTGGCGACGACGGAAGCATTGCAGCAATGGTTGAAGGTGAAGGTCATACTGCCGAAGCGCGGGTTGAAGAAGCAGATGGTCTCCATGGCGATGGAAAATGCGCGCGTCACCTTGGACGAGAAGTTCAAGCTGGTCGAGCGGAGCGAGGAGCGGACGCAGGGGGCTGTTCAACGGCTGGGGGACGCGCTCGGAATCGGCACACTTCGCCGGATCGAAGCTTTTGACAACTCCAATATCCAGGGGGCCGACCCGGTCTCCGCGATGATCGTCTTCACCGACGGCAAGCCGGACAAAAAGGAATACCGGAAATACAAAGTGCGCACCGTCGTTGGCCAGGATGATTACGAGACGATGCGCGAAGTCATCCGCCGCCGTTATGAACGGGTGCTGAAGGAGCAGTTGGACACGCCGGATCTCATTATCGTGGACGGCGGCCGCGGTCAGATGTCGGCGGCGCTTGATGTGCTTGAGAATGAGCTCGGCCTCGATATCCCGGTGTGCGGTCTCGTCAAGGACAACAAGCATAAGACGGCACAGCTGATGGCTGGATGCCCGCCCACCATCGTACCGCTTGCGCGGGACAGCCAGGAGTTCTACCTGCTGCAGCGCATCCAGGAGGAGGTTCACCGCTTCGCGATCTCGTTCCACCGCGAACGGCGGGCCAAGTCGATGGTCACTTCGGCGCTCGATTCCATTCCGGGCATTGGCGAGAAGCGGCGCAAGCGGCTGCTGAAGCACTTCGGCTCCTTGAAGAAAATACGGGAGGCTTCCGCCGAGGATTTCCGGGAAATCGGGATCGGCGAGAAGCTGGCGAACACAATCTTAGCCTCGCTTCGACAAGAGCAGGAACCACAGGAAGAAAAGCCGGATGCACCGGATATGGAGGCTGCCGATGTGGACAATGATGAATAAAAAGAAACAAGCGAAGCTTTGCAGGCCGTTCCTGCAAAGCTTCTTTTTAGAATCGAAGTCCAGGCCTTAAATTCAGGCCGGTTCCGGCAGATGGGATTGAGCTCGTTTGGAGGGCTGCTTCCCTTTTCGAACAGCAACGATCTCGTGATGGAATTCGGGTCCAGGGAAATTATCCCTATCGCCAGAGAAGTTCCCATTATCTTCGGGCTGTGCGCGACGGATCCGACCATTGAGTTAGAGCAATATATCGAATCCATTCGGCAGGGCTATGATCTGGAAGTGGATATGATCCGCAAGGCTCATGAGCTTGACGACCAAAGGGACAATCGGCGCAAAGACCGCGCTCACTCAAATTGAATCGCAACTAATCAAACACAGCATTGCGGAGGTTTGCTCTGCAATGCTGTCTCATCATGTTATTTATCCATTTTCTCAATATGAAAAAAAAAGAGATCCCCGGCTCGGCGTGACCGGAAATTATGCCCTGCTTTTGCTGTACTGGTGCAGCCTGCGTACGCCGTGCACGATCAACACCGGCAGTGCCAGGTAGAATACGCCGAGGCCGAGGCCGGGTGCTGTTCCCCCCAGCAGAAAACCCATGCTCATCAGCACATTGTCAAACATGAGATGGGCGAACATGGCGGTCCAGAAGCCATGGCGCAGCATTATCGCGAGAAACAGGAGCCCGATAATAAGCAGTTCCACCGGTCTCGAATAGTACGGGTAAATTGGATAGGTCACATGGCCGAAGGCCCAGATCAAGGTTGGAACGACGCCGGCTGCCCAAGGGTTCTTAAGCCAACGGTTCAGTAGGCCGGTCCCGAACCAGCGGAATACGCCTTCCTCCGAAATCGCGGCCATCCAGGCGAGGAACGGATAGAGGGCAGGTACGGTCAGATTGAGCGGTGACAGGGAGGCGTCGGTAGCCGACCAGACGCCGAAGCCGGTCTCCAGTATCAGGAAGATGACGCTCTGGACGCCGAGCAGCACGCCCGCATACAGCGTACCGAGGCGGAAGGAGCTGGTCAATGCATCGCCAAACGAACGATCACGCCAAGTCGGCAACAGCTCACTTCGTCCTGCCTGTCTCCATAAATACGAACCCGACACCAGCGAAAAATAAAGGAATAGCCCTTGCGTAACCGTAATGGCTCCCAGCAGGATGGGAATCACATTCAGATTCAGCTCCGTGTGGGGCACGTCGAACTGCAGTACGTCCAGCCCGGGTAACATATTCCACATATCAAGCAGAGAGATGGTGCACGACAGGATCGACAACGTGATCAGCGTGCCCGAGCCGAAGCGGATCCACCGCCGGTAATAGATGCAAGCCCACAGGGCGAGCAAACTTAGCCCAACCGACATCCACAGGTAGCCGTAGTGATATATGGAGCCGGCTGTCTCGGTCTGTGTCTGCTCAAGTGCCTGATAGTCGGACGGGATGCTCCAGACGGGGTGCAGCGCAACGACACGATCTGAGCGCAAGCGGACGACCAGTTCGAGCTGCGCAGCGCCGATCTCGCCCTGCTTGACAGTGTATCGCAGCTCATCCGGCCGGGACGGATGAACGCTCTGAAGCACTAGCCTGGATACGTCCCAGCCGAGCGCGATCAGCTCGCGGTCGGCGATCAGCCGTACCTTCTCTGGGGCGAGTGCCGGCGCCTCCGAATGCGGACTCCCCGGCATCGCGGCCAATTCATAGCCCACCACGCTGCCGCTTGTCATATGTACGTCCACCTTCAAAATGTCCTTCCCATCGGATGTCGTGACGCTGAGCAGGACTTGATACATTTCTATTGGAGCCTGTCCGTCCCAGGGAGCATAGCTGTCGGCCAGCCTTTCCCGGTTCATATAGCCCGACGCCAGCCTGTCGGTTTTATAGACGATCGACGGCTTCTGTTCCGATAGCATGATGCGGCTTCTCCACGGCTCGCGCCTTACAAATTCAACCGCCCGTTCAGCAGCTTCGCGCTTCGTTAAAAGCGTTCGCTCCTGATCTGGCCCGGTTCGGTTCGCATCCTGAAGCAAGGGAATAACAATTTGCAGGAGCACAAACACTACAAATCCAATGATTGAAGCCAGCAATAAGCGTCTTGTTACATGATGGGGCACAAAGCGTTACCTCCATTTTCCATTGCGTTGCTTCTCAATATTGTATTTACTTTGTTGATGAAAAGTCAAGACATCAAATTATGGAAGAAAACTAGCTATTCGCTGAAATAGAAAGCGTGAAAGATACAGTGGGAGATTAGGATAAGATGTAAGCGCTATTTAAAGCCTCTTTCCTGTATTTTTTGTTTATTTTGTGGCCGCATCGACTTTGTGCCCCTGTCGTGAAACGTATATAATCTCGTTATGAATTGAATATGGCCGAATTTTCGGTAATACGAAAACGGGGGATCCGATTTCTGCATTCCAGGGTTGCCAATAGAAGAAGAGTAATGGACGAAGGAGCAATACGAACATGGAGTTACAGCAATTTGCAGTCGTAGGGATGGGCAGGTTCGGGTCGAGTCTGGCCCAGGAACTGGTCGAACTCGGTCATCAGGTGCTGGGGATCGACAAGGATGAAGAGGTTGTATCGGAGATGAACAACGTCCTGACGCATTCCGTCGTTGCCGATGCGGCGGATGAGGATGTGCTGCGTTCGCTCGGCATCCGGAACCTCGATTGCGCCGTTGTCGCCATCGGGAATGATCTGCAGACGAGCATTCTCGTCAGTATTCAAATGAAGGAGCTCGGCGTCAAAAAAGTGGTGGCCAAAGCCGTCTCTGAGCTGCATGGGCGCGTACTGGAGCGGATTGGCGTCGATCGGGTTATCTATCCGGAACGGGATATGGGGATCCGGGTGGCTCACCAACTGGTGTCGCCGAACCTTCTGGATTATATCGAACTATCCAAAGACTACACGATTGCGGAGCTGAGTGTTTCCGGCAGCTTGAGCGGCAGGACACTCAAGGATGTCAACCCGAGAGTCCGGTACGGCTGCAGCATTGTGGCGCTGCATAAACCGAACGGCGTAATCATTGCTCCATCGGCCGAGGATGTCCTCCAGGACGATGACGTCATGGTCGTCATCGGGACGAATGCCCAGATTGATCATTTCGAAGATCAGATTGGGAAGCGCAAGTAGATATAAAGCCCTCCAGGCCATTGGGCAAGCCCTCATTTTGTTGACATAAAAAAAAGCCCCTAAGCTGCAAGCTGGCGTTGGTATTCTACCGGCGCCAGCTTGTTCCGCTTTCACCGTATTCTCTCGTGATCCCTTGCACAAGCAAATGGCTGTAGTGATTAATAGGGATAACTTATGAAGACTCCTCCGTGTATCAAATAATTACCTAAATATAATAGAAAGATAAAAAATATAAGTAGTAATTAAAAAATAGGAAAAAGCTCGGAAATCGCAATTGTTATTCCTGATCTTACGGGCACGCTGTATGCGAAGCTGGTATCCACAATTTCGAAATACTTCGCGGAGAAGGGCTACAGTGCGGCCAATGTCATTAAGTTAAGGATCAAGGTCAAAAATCAAGAATAAGAGCAGGTTATCGAAAAGATAGCCGGCTCTTTTTTTTATACGAAAAAGAAAAATAGGACTTAACAAGCAGATGATTTTCGCAAGAATGATCCTGTTCGTTTCACATGAACACTTTTTTAAGCGGATATTCCATCCGCTTTGTTTGCTGTATGCTTTTTCCTTGCTTGCACCAAAAAACAAACGACACAGGGCTTTTTCCCATGCCGTTTCAAATTCCATTTTTATTTCCGCCAATAAATTCTTCTTCTTCAGGAGATTCTTCATGTTCAGGAAATTCATTGTCTAACCATTGGTAATAATGTTGCAATTCGTGGGCTAAACTTTTCAAAATTATTAAAATAGCACCGGTAAATCATCTGGGCCGAGTTCTTCATAGGGCACACCCGCCCGCAGTATGATGAAGATGATGCGAAGCATCAGGTGAGCCAGTGCCATATTTGCTTTTTTCGGCCCTCGCCGCTTGACCAATCGGTAATAAAAGGAGGATAGCCGCGTGTTTTTTGTTTTGGCAGCAGCCCAAGTAGCCTGACATCGCACGGACTTTAATCCTTTATTCCCTTTACGGGTTCGGATACTTTTTTTTACCGGCGCTTTCGTTATTCCCTCCCCAAGAAGCAAGGTGCCCTTCCGACAGCCCATCAATGGATTTGCGCATGTCTGTTGCGCCGCAAGCCAGATAAACAGGTGAAGCGATGAAATTCAGCATAACGGCGTAAGGGCGGCAA
>NZ_BALG01000046.1 GCF_000315235.1 Paenibacillus popilliae ATCC 14706
GGGTGGTGAGAACTTTCATTCTACACGAATCCGGCCATGAGCCTTTTGTTTTTTTATTTCCAGAAGGTGTCGCACTTCATTTTACAATCCGTCACTTGCAAAAAACAATTCCCCCTCTATTCGTAATATAACATGGAATGTTTTAAGGCCATTAATAAGACGCTCACGATTCCAAAATGGCTAAACGATGCTGCTGCCGAGGAAGGGATTAACTTTTCCCAGACGCTTCAGGACGCATTGAAGCAGAAACTTGGTGTTAAGGACTTCTCTTGATGAGAAGTCTTTTTTTGTGCATTAGACTGAAATTGCCGCCCCAAAAGGAGCGGCTGTATAAAGGTTAGGAGGATTAACAGATTAATTACGCGCTATTGCAGCATTAGCCCACATTACCGCTTGTTCAAGGTTCGTCATGGCCAGAGACTTTTTACGGCTATTCACGGCCAGATCATCAATCAGATAGGCTAGCTCCTTTGCTTTCTCGCAAATAGCCGTGTACTTCTCCGGCTGCCCAGGCTGCGGTTCGTGGTACTTAAAATTGTTTTCGATTTGCGGATTCATTTTAAACACCTCCGATACAGGTTATAAAAGATTATTCAGTGACTTGAAAAACATTCCATGTTATATTACGTGTAGAGGAGTGGTGACCATGTTTGCTTACCTTAAAGGGGCTGGTGCTTCGGCTTTTGTTGCTACTGTATGTTACTTTTTGCTTTTTATAAGTACAGTGGATTGGTCTCGCACTAACACGATGAGAACCGATGACTTAGGTATTATATTCACTACAGTTTACAGCTACATTGGCTGTATACTCGGTTGGTTACTTCTAAAATTACTTACAAAACTTAATATCAAAAATATATGGGTTTCCCTTATTTCTTACGCCATTTTAGGATTTATCTTTGCACTTATCATTAGTTCAATTTATGGGCCGCTTCTTATCGGAGCCATTTTATTCACAGTAGCTGGTTCTGTGTCATTCTATCTAGCGCAAAAAATACACAGCATTGTTTTATCGTGGACTATGGTACTAATCGGCCCCATAGCAGCTTATATTACGTTTTACTACTTCTCTTACCTATAAAGAGTGGGTAATCCCCCACTTTTCATTAATGTAAGAACAAGTTGGATTGTCAACAGTAAATCAAACAACTTTTTAAGGGATGCATAAACAATTGGGCAGGGGTCAAGTACCCTAAAGTTCCATGAATTCGATGCTGGTTGAACCAGTTGACGTAATCATATCGTTCCAACTCAAGGTGCCGAAGGCTCTGGAAGGTCATTGGTTATGACACTAATCGGTCCTAAATCAGCCTATATTGCATTTTACTGCTTCTCTTACCTATAGAAGGGGGAGGCTATTAAATAGCCTTCCCCAACATGTCTACGTGCAAATACCTACAGCTATATCTTTAGCCAGTGATCCACCGAGACTCCAAGCACTTTTATTACCAATTGGCGGGTGTGTGTATTTATGTAGTATAAGAACAAGATATTTCAAATCATTATTGTTTTGTTGTACCCAACAATTACTTTTATTCTTATGAGTTTGAGTTGGTTCCATTCTTGATTTGTGCTTATTATTTTGTCTATATTATTTTGTTTACTTTGGGCAAACGTTCGAAATTTAATTATTTCAACCATTTTAATGTGGATTATTTCTGTGCCTCTGTGGTTGTACTAGTTGAGAAGGCAAAATCGGGGCCAAGGATATTCAAATATCTATAGCTTCTTTTCCTCTTATTTTTGTACTTTTTTTGGGTGTTGTGTTGTTACCTGAAATCCTAATCATTTCGATCAGAAATTCAATTATAGATAAATTTTTATATAAAAAATCTTGAAAACTTCATTCGACGCCCTCCCGATTGAGGATTGGAGCGCTGGAAAAGGGGAGTTGGTCTTCGGCTCGTTTTGTCCATTTCCAAAAGATTACATGGTAATATTTTTATGTCGATAATTATATAACTTGATCCGAGGAGGCCATGTTAATGTTGAAACAGAAGTTTATCACCGGTTTGTTTGTATCTTTGTCACTGTTATTCGTTTTTTTCACTTCCGTTTCTTCCAGTACAAAAATTGACTCTGTTTCTCCAAAATTTCCATCAATCGCCCCCTGTGAAGACATCAAAGGCGAAGTTAGTTTTGAGAAAGATGGAAGCGGTAAAATTGTAAAAAAGGTCATTAAAGTTAGTGATGTCGAGGAATACGCAAAAAAAATGGGAATCACGCTCCCCTCACCACATGTGGAAATTTTTCATATTAGCCCTATCATGGAGATGCCCACGCCAGCAAACAATTCCCCACATGCTAAACGTTGGGTTGGGGAGCTATACCTGAAAAATGTGGAAGGACCCCGTGAGGGATGCGGCCAAGTAATGATTCGAAACTCCTATTATGAGTATCCAGGTGGAAGCATGTCTGTTTTTTCTGAAAATGTGCAAGCTTCATATGGGGGGAGCGCTTCAGTACCTGCTGAAATTATATCCGCAGCAGTTAATTTCAATGTATCTGAATCGTTCTCCGTTTCAGATACACAAGACGTACAGATACCGTATGGAAAAAAGGCAAATATTAAAGCGTATCCGATGGTTAACATCTGGAAATTTGATGTATACGAAAAAGATATATTCTCTGACTCTTACCAACAAGGTACAGGCTGGGCTGAAAAACTATCAGGTGTTTGTTTTTCCGTTATAATTTATTAAAATGAAGAGAGGCTGTTGCCCACGGCAGTTTAAGGGACAGCCTCTCCTTATTTTTGTAAGAGACGAATGAACCCTATAGCTCACAGTATTCCACCGAATATACGGTAGGCTTCGGTGTCCGCATGAAAATGGGCCAGAAAATAGGTAGTATCTGCATCCTCCCCATCGTTTTTACAAATTTGTTTGTTTAATCACCGCCCATTTCTGTGCTATGTTAATAAGAAATAAGCACCGACATAGTTAATTGTATCATATTCAGGTTTATTGCTTCGAATACATGAAAGATTAATTCGAAGAAATTTTGGTCAAAATAAAAGGGGCATCACAACGGCTACAGTGAGCCACCCTTGACGAACGTTTCCCAGGGCAAACCCTGTTGCTTGCGTTAAAACCTTGTTTCGGATCCTTGCTTTTCCTTGCCTCACCCGGTTATTCCTTTCCTATTTCTTACACGATTAAAAAATGGGCCTCCTGATCGCAATTCATGCAGCATTTGACTGGCTTTTCCCAATCGCTGAATTCGACCTCGTCCAAATTGACGAGATCGGGGGCATCCTCATACTCATCAACAAATTTATCGATTGCCAATTCTACGTGTTCCTTACAGACGACATACATGCATGTTCCCTCTTTCTTGGCTAACCTACTGTCCATATTGGAGAAGCCATTGCTCCGTCCTGGTACTGCACTAGAATTCAAATTGCCGTGCTCATGCACCGCCCGTATACAGGAATGCCAAACTTTCAAACGGTCAATACTATATATGAGATGACCTGCCCGGACAGTTCATACGTTAGGCATGTCATCATTTCCTCGTGCATATTCTATTATACATCGTTCTCGTTGAGAAAAAAGGTATGCATTGTAACTCTTTACCACCCCATTCCCTTATGAAGGAGGAAATGCACATGAAAACAGCCTATTCCGCTTGGTCGGACGTCAATATGGTGGGGCAGCTTGCCGACTTGAAGGAAGACCAGTACCGCCTTACGCTCGCCTTGTCCACCTTGATAGAACTGCTGGTCGAGAAAGGACTCGTCACCGATGCGGACATCGCGCGTAAAGCGCACGAAGTCGATCAATGGCTTACCGGCGAACCGAAGACTTCGTGCTAACCTTATCCCACACCGTCGGACGGTCATAATACGTATCTTTCAATTGGAACTCGCTCTCTTTGAAAAAATGGCCCTTGCTTTCCATCACGCCCTGTACCGTCATCCGGGCCAAATCCTGCATATTGTGATCCAGGCTCAGATGCGCCAAATAGGTACGGCGCGTGTTGCCGGTGACGACCTCGCATAGCGCCTCGCCCGCCGCATCGTTCGACAAATGGCCGAGATCGCTCAAGATACGGCGCTTAATGTTCCATGGGTAACGCCCGACGCGAAGCATCTCGACATCATGGTTCGATTCCATGACGAGCACATCCGAATCGGCGATCGCGTCCCGGACCTTATCGCTCATATAACCCAAGTCGGTCGCAACCGACAGCTTCGTCTCCCCTTCAAAAAAACGGTACGCTACCGGCTCAGCCGCATCATGCGAGATGCCGAACGACTCCACGCGCAGATCGCCGAAGTCGCGGGCTTCGCCGGCCTGCATGACGATGCGGTTCTCCTCCGCGATATTGCCGACATGCTTTTCCAGCGCGGACCATGTTTTCTCGTTAGCATAGATGGGCAAATCATATTTCCGCGCAAACGCGCCCAATCCCTTAATATGATCCGAATGCTCGTGCGTGACGAAGATTGCATCGATCTGCTTGCCGGAGAGTCCCTGCTCTTCCAGCAACTGCTCCGTCCGCTTGCAGCTCAGACCAACATCGATCATCACCGTCGCGTCGTCATTTTGGATCACGGTCGCATTCCCCGTCGAACCGCTCGACAACACTGAAAATCGTAAACTCATTTCTCGCTCTCCTTCTTTCCCGCTTGTGAACTATCCACCGCTCCATTCATCGCATTCACGTAGTATACCTCGCCATTCTCGAGCAGAATCCGCCAGGAAGGCGCCGCCACCTGGGTATCTGCATCGAAGAGCTGGCCATGATAGCCCAACTGGATATCCTTCACGATCGAGCCGGGCGCCAGCACATTGTCGATCACACTCTGCAGCGCTTTGGACGCAGACAATATTTTCTGCTCCTGATTCACCTTCGACTCGATCAGTTCCACATATTGCTGACGGTAGGCCGTAATCTTCTGGCTGCGGGTGCTCAGCTCAAGCGCCACTTCGAATATCGGCAGCCCGTTCGCCAGCCGCTGGTGCAGCAGGAAGGTGTTGACGCTTCCGCTGAACGAATCATAGCGGTACATTTCAATATGGGGAATCTCTCCCTGCAGCCCGCGCACCAGATCCTTCTCCGTGAAAATAATGGTGCTATCCTGTGGATTCTCGAGCGGCACCGGTTCCGGATCGTACCGGACGAACCGATACGTAATCTCGCGCAGCGCCGGGGTTTCCGCCGGTATTTTGGCCGTAACCTGAATTCTCTTCACATCCATCATCTGGCGAGTCTCCTCGGATAGCGACGTCCAGTCCAGATCGGAATGGAGTTGCTCGCGAATATCCTGCCACAACTGGTAGCCGAGCACGATATTCAGCAACAGGAACGCATATATCAAAATATTTTTGGCCCGACTCCAATCCATGCCGATCCTCCTTTGTGCTTCCTGATTCCGATTCCGCATCGAGCAGGATTCGCCCTACTGCAGGAGCGTCGTCGATCCGTCATTGAACTTCACCTGCCACGTAGGGACCAAGTGAATCGTCTCCTTGCTGTGATGCGGCACGTAGACGGGATCGACGCTGACGATCTCAGTCAGCCGCCCGAGCGCCTTCAGCTTGTTCAGCAAGGCGTCGCCAGCCGGAAGCTTGCGTATCTCCTTCTCGGTGGAGCGGTTGAGCAGTTGAATGAGCGAGCGCTCGTAAGTGGTGACCGTTCCTTGCTGGATCGTCACCTGCATATAACCAAAATGGAATTTCGGCGTACTGATGACCGGGTACGAGCCCCAATACTGCTCGAACCGCATGACGACTCCGCGTTCGTTCACCCCGCCGAACAATCCGGCCTGTCTCTCGTTCGGATTCGGCAGCGTGAAGCGGTATTTTCCGTTCCACCCGCCATGCTGGTTGATGAAGCGGACCGCCGATGTCGCATCCGCTGCAACATCCTGCTTCCCTTCCGTCGTCACCGCAGGATCGGAATAGATAATCCAATGCTCTCCCCGGTTAATCTCCAGGCCCCGCTTGGCGTCGGTATAAATTTCGGAGTCGCCGGCGACAATTTTTTTCGTCAAGGTTGGATCGAAGAACAGGCTGCGCTGCATCTGCTCCACCGTAATCTGCTCATACGGCAGTTGTACCTCTACCGCCTCCAGCGGTTCCTCTGGTAGATAGAACATACCGCCGACCATGCGGTACGGCGTCCAGGTGCGGCCGAATTCGGCCTGCTGCGCAACATCCTGCACCGTAAGATCGGCCCGTGTCGATTCATAGACCGCGTCTCCCTTCGCATTGAAGAAGAACACCCGGACCTCATTTGACTCGGGATTCACATACAGCCATATCCGTTTGATGGTCTCCTTTAGGAAGGTGGTATCATCCCCAAGCAAGAATACCCTCTGCAGCAGCTTCGCCGGTACCGGCGAGTTGAATCTCAACTCGATCCCTTCGTTCTGCTCCCGGACCCGCTCCCATTCGACCGAGGAAACGGGATGATATTGAAAGTCATCATACGTCCGCCCCTGCAGGCGCTGCATGATAATATTGTAGAACGTCGTTCCCGGATACAGCATCGTATGCTTGTCTTCTCCCAGGTGAAGAATCATCTGTTCCGGGAAGATGAGATTTTCCAGTCGTTCCTCTGGTCCGAGTGGATCCGTTTTGATATAGTCACTGGTCGTCTTCTTCTCGAAATTGTAATTCGGCATGCTGTACATCAGGAAGAAGCTCTGAACGAGACTAAGCAGCACAAGCACGGCGAGCATTATCGTCTTTAGCCGCTCGATCATACGCTTGGGTCACTCCCTTCAGCCGATACCGGAAGGGTAAAGGTCACCTTCGTGCCTTTATTCCATTCCGATTCGATTCGGATATCCCCACCATGCGCCCGCACAATTTCCCGGGCAATGGACAACCCCAGACCGGTTCCTCCCCTATTTCTCGATCGCGCCTTGTCGACACGATAGAAGCGTTCGAAGATACGCTCCAGATCTTGTTGCGGAATGCCGATGCCGTTGTCGCTCACGTTCACCTCAACGTTCGGCTTATCTTCCCGCAAGATGGCGGACAAGGTGACTTCGCCGCCAGCGGGCGAATATTTCAACGCATTCGACACGAGATTGTCGAGCAGTTGATCGATCTGATCGCGGTCGATGAAGACCGGAATATTGGTTCCCTCGACCGAGGCCTTGGCCGTAATCCGCTTCTTGCGGAATTGGAAGGAGAAGCGGTCCAGCACATCCTCCAGCATCTCGGCAATATCGGTCGGTTGCTTGCGCATAATCGCCTGCTTCGAATCAAGCCGCGACAGATGAAGCAGATCCGTCACGAGCCGGATCATCCGTTCCGTCTCATTGCGGATGACGCCGACGAAGCGACCGGACAGCTCCTTCTCCTCCAGGGCGCCGTCCTCCAACGCTTCCGCATAGCTTTTAATTGTCGTGAGCGGCGTGCGCAGCTCATGCGACACATTTGCGACGAATTCGCGGCGCGATTGCTCCAGCTTCTCCTGCTCGGTCACATCCTGCAGTACGACAATCGAACCAGTCATACCTTCGCCGCGGCGGTGAATCGGGGTGAATGAGACCCGCAGCACCGTATCGCCGCCCGGATGGGCCGCTTCGCCGTTCCCGCGCGCCAGGAGCAGCATCCCGTTGTTCTTTCCGCTGCCGAGCTGATCGACCTGACGCTCAGGAATGCTGAGCAGCCCGGCGATCGACCGGCCCAAGGCATCGGCTTCCCGGAACCCCAGCATCAGGCAGGCCCGGCGGTTCACGAGAATGACTTGTCCCGCCTCGTTCGTCGCGATCACGCCGTCGCTCATATTCGTCAGGATGGAAGCCAACTTCTCCTTCTCTTCCTCATTCGCATTGAGCGCTTCTTGCAGCCGCCGCGTCATATAGTTGAACGCCTCGCTCAGTTGCCCGATCTCGTCCGTGCCGAGCACCGCGACTTCGCCATCGAAGTTCCCCTCCGCCACCTTCGTCGCCTGCTTCGTAATCGCCTTGATCGGCTGCGTAATCGTATGGGCAAGAATGATGCCCAGCACCGCCGTCAGGCCAAGCGCAATCGCCATCCCCGAGAAGAAGATGCGGTTGATTCCGTTAATCGTCTCGTACAGCTCCTTCATTGACGCGACGATATACAGGGCGCCGACCAGCTTCCCGTTCGAGTAGACAGGCTGGGCCACAATCTGCTTGCGCACGTTATTGTCGTCGATGATGACTTCCTCGTTATAGCTGATGCCCTGCAGCGCGCGGTTCACGACTGGCTCCGTATTTTTGCGTCCGACATATTCCGTGCTCGTCTGCGACGAAGTCGTCAACACCCTGCCCGTTGCATCCAGCACCTGAATCTCCATGCCGTTCATATTGATGAAGTTGCGAACGAACCGATCGATCTCTTTAATCGTATACGGATTGTCTACCGCCTCATCGCCCTTCAACGTCTGGCCCGTATAATGAGACAGCAGCCCTGCCGTATTGCGCAGATCCCGGGAAAAGTTCAGCGTCAACGAATTCTTCATCGAGCTGACGAAGTACACACCGATTAGTTGCATCGCGATCAGAATGAGCAATACGTAAATCATGATCAGCTTCGCTTGAATCGTGCGAAAGAACCGGCCGATCCCCCGCTTCATTTAGAAGCCCCCGTTATGCGGGTTGCGCATCCTATAACCGAGGCCCCGCCGCGTAATGATATACTCCGGCTTGCTCGGATCATCCTCGATCTTCTCACGCAGGCGGCGAATCGTCACGTCTACCGTACGGACATCGCCGAAGTATTCATATCCCCATACCGCCTGCAGCAGATGCTCTCGGGTCATGACCTTGCCGGCATTCCGCACCAGATAATGAAGCAGCTCATACTCCCGGTGGGTCAGATCGAGCATTTCCTTGTTCTTGTACACGACATACATATCGGTGTCAATCAGCAGCTCATGCAGCCGCAAGCCTTGCTTCTCGCCGTTATCCGTGCCCTGTTCATCGGCCGCCGCTTGGGCGGACGCCTTATGTTGCCGGCGCAGATGCGCCTTGACCCGCGCCAGTATCTCACGCGTACTGAACGGCTTCGTCACATAATCATCCGCGCCCAGCTCCAGCCCGAGCACCTTGTCCAGCTCCGTATCCTTCGCCGTTAGCATGATGATCGGCATATGGAGATGCTGTCTGATCTCCCGGCACACATCCATTCCGTCCTTCACCGGCAGCATCAGATCAAGCAGGATCAGGTCCGGCTTCTCCGATAGCGCCAGGTCGACCGCTGTACCCCCGTCGAAGGCGCAAATGACCTCGTACCCTTCCTTTTCCAGATTGAATTTGAGAATATCCGCTATCGGCTGCTCATCATCCACCACGAGAATTTTACCGTGCATGAAGCCACACCTCTCTCTATCTTGAAATGTATCCTGTAATGATTCGGCTCCGACCGCCAACAATCGATAGAATCAGTCCATACGATCCGTGTCCCTCTATATTACCATATTTGCCGGCACATCCCGAATGGCAACCCGGATTGGATAAAATTATAGCTTCTTCACCGCTGTACGCTTTCCTTCCGGCTCTGCCATGTATGCACCAAAAAGAGGCGGGAATGATTCTCCCACCTCACTGCCGTTTATAATAGGTTATACAAAAAGTCCACTCTTGATCACAAAGCCATATCGAAAGAAGCTCGGCATCGAATCTTGCGGCCTATTTAGGCTCAAATTATAAGTATTTTAAAGGATTCTGTACTTCATTGTTCACATGAATCTCAAAATGAAGATGCGTGCCCGTCGAATCGCCCGTATTGCCCATCACGCCGATATCTTGTCCCTTCTCGACAATATCTCCGACATTGACGTTAATGGAGTTGAGATGGCCGTACAGCGTCTGGTAGCCATTGTTATGGTCGACGATGATAGCATTGCCGTAGTCGCTCTTTTGCCCGGCAAAAATAACGACGCCTTCGTCCGCTACCATGATGGAGCGATCGGACGATACGAGATCGATACCCTTATGCGTCCGGCCCCAGCGGCTGCCGAATCCACTGGTCAGTGTGGGCCCATTGACGGGCCAATCGAAGGTGCCTGTGCCTTCGCCGCGCACCACCTTCGTTCCACGCACAATTATCTCGGGAACGGAAGGCTCAATCACCTCTTGCTCAATCCACTCTTCATGAGTCAGCTTGCCGTTATCCTTCGTTAGACGGTACGACATCCGCTTCAGGCCCTGCGTGCCCTTGCGCACCACCTTCGATTCGCCGGCGCGCATGTCTGGATCCTCCTTAACGATCCGCTGCGGCTCCGTCACCAAATATTCGCTATACGCTTCCACAGTCTTCACCGTAATCGTCGGCTTCGCATCGGTCAGATCCAACTCTTGTCCCGGCTTCAGCACTTCTTCCCCGACGTTCGGGTTGTTGCGATAGATTGTCTCCAGCGGCACATTCTGCTTTTTGGCAATCGAAGAGAGCGTGTCGCCCTCCTTCACGGTATATTGGACCGGCTTGGTGACACCTGTCGTCAGCATCCGGAGCACTTCCTCCGGCTCCAGCACCTGCTGCGGATCGGTATTGCTCTCCTCCATGCTTACCCGCTCGCGGAACTCGACCGACTCCACACGGGACATCGCCTTCGTCGCATTCGCGGAACGGACCGGCGTGGACAGCACTTTGACCTCCTTGGCCGATGTGCCTGCGCCCGCCTGACCGGAATATTTCGACTTAATCTGGGCGAGAATCTTCTCCGCCGTCGCTTCATCCTTCACGATGCCGATGCTCTTGCCGTTCACCTTGAGCTGAACGCCTGCCGCATACGGCTTCAGCGTACGATCCAGCTTGGCCATCGTCTCTTCCGTCGTCGGCTTCGCCTTGAAGCCGGAATCCGGCTCCGTACGGACATTCTTCGTATCAATCTGGATATGTGCGTTCGGATATTTCCCTTGCTCTTCCTGCTGCTTCTTCGCATAGAACAACTCCATCTCATGTAGATTGGAGACCGTTCCTATCCATTCATTACTATTATATACGTGAAAATACGCTACCGTATTTGCATGAACATAGGCGGTTCCGCCCCAGATCGAAGCAGCGATAAACGTCAATCCCCCCAGAGTCAGACCAAGCTGCTTCCGATGAGTAGAGATCCACTGCTGGGCGAATTCAGGCATCATCCGACGCCACACTGCCTTCCATTGTTGCCACCGGCTGGCTGAAGCCGAATTCTTCTCCTCCGTCCGGTGAACGTTATCGTAAAGTTCCATGTCAGTCTCCTTTTGCTTCATATCTGATATCAAGACTTCTGCGCCGATTACAACGGAACATCGAACGGTGACTTTGCATGCCTATACGCGACGCACCGGCAAGGCTCGATTCCCTGTATCCGTATCCATTCTGTCTCTGCATCAAGCTGCGGACCCCGACAAATAGTTAAATTTTTGTCACCTTTTTTTCACCTTTATTACTGTACCATAGGATGAGAGAATAATGCAACTGACGAAAAAAATGGGCAACAAGAAAGGGCTTTTCAACTTTTAACAAAAACACACGGCTATGGCACGCCTGCTACGCAGGATTCACCATAACCGTGTGTTTGTTATTCATGATTGGCACGCCTGCCACTCTTCGATAAGCCCGGCCCGGAGAGGACTCAAGGCATTCCTTCCGGATCGCTCGGTTGGCCGTTTGCCCCGGAAGATAAGTTCGGCTCCTCCGCCGTGTCAGGCTTCCCCTTCAACCATTCGAGCATCTGTCCGTATTCTTCGTCATTCAAATATTTCGCCATAATCTGCTCAGCTTCCGTCAGTTCTACCTCCGTCAAGCCGTCCTCCATCAATGTAGACAGCCGCTGCATCTCCTCCTGAGGTAGCTTCTTCATCAAGGTGGCGAATAGCTGCTCCTTGTCGGATGCCGGAATCTCCTCTTTATTGCGGGACAGCGCATCCGGGGAGATGACGACCCGCTCCTGCTCCGCGGCCTCAGCGGAAGAGATTCCGCCCATCACAGGCAGCGCCTCGTCGCCAGGATCCTTCTTCGGCGGATCGGCTGCTTTTTTACCTGCTGCCGGGGCTTGCCGACTCTGTGGCGTCTGCCTGCTATTGCCCGGCTGCACCCTGCCTTCGCCTCCGAACAATTCCCCCCACATCGTCGTGAGCGTGAGAGAAGGCAGCTCAATCGGAATCTGGAACGTGCTCAACGCCGATTGTATATAGCGATCGACGACGACCGCCATCGTGGCTATCGTGATAAATCCGGATAACACACTGACCGTCACGATGATGGCGATCAGGCGGATAATGCGTAGCGTCATGCGCATGATGATGCCTCCTAGCCAGCTCCCATCCGTCTAGTAATGGAAGAGAGAACGGATAGTGTTGCCATTGTGTTACTGCTTAGTATGCCCACATATGCACAAAAAAAACCGGCTGTTCTTCTTAGGAACAACCGGTAATCATCCATTCTCTTCATTATATTAGCGATAGATTGGACGAACCCGGTTCGTCTGCTCGCGATTGCGTCCGACCGAGAAGATCGAGATCGGAATGCCTGTCAGCTCCGACACCCGCATCACATAGTTGCGGGTGCTCTCCGGCAGCTCTTCCATCGTCTTGCATTGCGATATGTCTTCCGTCCAGCCTGGCATTTCCTCGTAAATGGCTTCGCATTTCGCGAGCATGTTCAAGTTCGCCGGATAGTGCTCAATCACCTGATCGCGGTATTTGTAAGCCGTGCAGATTTTGACCGTCTTTAAGCCGGTCAGCACGTCCAGCGAGTTCAGGGACAATCCGGTAATGCCGCTTACCCGGCGCGCATGGCGCACGACGACGCTGTCGAACCAGCCGACGCGGCGGGCGCGGCCGGTAACGGTGCCGTACTCATGGCCCGCTTCGCGGATAAAGTCTCCCGTCTCATTGTTCAGCTCCGTCGGGAACGGACCGTCGCCTACGCGTGTCGTATAAGCCTTAGCGACGCCGATAACCTCTTCGATCTTAGACGGCCCCACGCCCGAACCGATGCAGACGCCGCCTGCCGTCGGATTCGAAGACGTAACGAACGGATAGGTGCCTTGGTCGATATCAAGCATGACGCCTTGAGCGCCTTCGAACAGCACCTTCTTACCGGCATCGATCGCGTCATTCAGCACGACCGAGGTGTCGCCAACATACTTGCGAATCACATCCGCATAGTGCAAGTATTCCTTCAGGATCGCTTCGATATCCAGCTCTTCTCCGCCGTACATTTTAATCAGTTCGTTCTTCTCTTTGGCGAGATGGTAGAACTTCTCTTCGAATACGCCCTTGTCGAGCAGATCGACGATGCGAATACCGTTGCGTGCCGCTTTGTCCATATAGGCAGGGCCAATCCCTTTGCGGGTCGTCCCGATTTTGTTCGGACCTTTGCGCTCTTCTTCCAATCCGTCCTGCACCATATGATACGGCATAATGACATGCGCGCGATCGCTGATACGGAGATTTTCGGTCGAAAAGCCATTTTCATGAATATATTCTATTTCTTCGATTAACGCCTTAGGATTGACAACCATGCCGTTTCCGATGATACAGATCTTATCCTTGTAGAAGATGCCGGATGGTATCAGGCTCAGCTTATACTTTTTATGATTAATTAGGATCGTGTGCCCCGCATTGTTACCGCCTTGATATCGCGCCACTACATCTGCGCTTTCGGCGAGGAAATCGGTGATTTTCCCTTTTCCCTCGTCACCCCATTGGGTTCCTACGACGACTACTGTAGACATTTTCATACCCCCGTCGGGTGTTCACACACCAATATTCGCTGCACTCTTCCGAAGGCAGCATGTTAAGTGTATCAGCGTTAGAAGATGAAGTCAATAAAAAGCGAACATTACGTGTCGACCATATATCAATGTTCGGAAAAGTAACGCTCGCACGCGATGAATTCCATGAAATTTCTATCCTGCAGGCAATTCCAGATGATTGCGTTCGTAGCTTACGAATTTATTGAAATTTTTGAGGAAGACGAGCTCGACGGTTCCAACCGGGCCGTTGCGCTGCTTGGCGATAATAATCTCAATGATGTTCTTCTTCTCGGTATCCTGATTATAATAGTCATCGCGGTACAGGAACGCGACGATATCAGCATCCTGCTCAATCGAACCGGATTCCCGCAGGTCAGACATCATCGGGCGCTTATCTTGGCGCTGCTCCACGCCTCGGCTCAACTGCGAGAGGGCGATGACAGGCACTTCGAGTTCCCTGGCAATCTGCTTCAGCGTCCGGGAGATCTCGGAGACTTCCTGTTGTCGGTTCTCTCCCGGCTTGCCGCGCCCGTGAATGAGCTGCAAGTAGTCAATCAAAATCATGCCGAGCCCGCGCTCTTTCTTCAAGCGCCTGCATTTCGCCCGAATATCGGCGACGGTCACGCCCGGCGTGTCATCGATATATACCTCGGCCTCGGACAGCGCCGCAATCGACATCGTCAGCTTCTCCCAATCGTCGTCCTCCAGTTGTCCGGTACGCAGCCGGCCGGCATCCACGTTTGACTCCGCACAGATCATCCGCTGCACGAGCTGTGAGGCGGACATCTCCAGACTGAAGATCGCCACCGTTTCCTTCGCCCGCACGCCGACATTCTGGGCGATATTGAGCGCGAACGCGGTTTTACCTACCGAAGGACGGGCTGCCACAATGATGAGGTCGTTTCGCTGGAAGCCCGACGTCATCTTGTCCAGATCGGGAAATCCCGACGGAATCCCCGTCGTTCCGCCCTGGTGCTGGTTCAAGAACTCGACCCGCTCGTAGACATCCATCAGCACATCCTTGATCGCGATGAAGCCGCTGGATGAACGGCGATTCGATATTTCCAGAATCCGACGCTCGGCATCGCTCAGCAGCCCGGACACATCATCGCCGCCGGAATAGCCTTCGCTTACGATTTGGGTCGCGGTCCGAATAAGCCGGCGCATCATCGACTTCTCTTCGATAATCTGCGCGTAATAATCGACGTTGGCGGCCGTCGGCACCGCGTTGGCCAGCTTCGTTAGATAAGAGAGGCGGCCAACATCCTCCAATCGCTGCTTCGCTTGCAGTTTGGCCGTCAACGTAATCAGATCGACAGGCTGATTTTCCTCGCCGAGTTCAATCATCGCCTCGTAGATCATTTGGTGAGCCGGATCGTAGAAGTCCTCCGGCTGAATCCGTTCCATCGCCGTAATCAAGGCTTCGGATTGCAGCAGAATGGCCCCGAGTACCGCTTGCTCCGCCTCCAGATTTTGTGGTGGAATCCGATCAACGAATAAATCGTTCATCTTATTCCTCCGTGACGTGAACCTTCACTGTCGCCTTTACATCCGGGTGCAGCTTTATGGTTACATTCGTAACCCCAAGCGAACGAATCGGTTCGTCCAGTTCAATCTTACGCTTATCGATTTTGAGTTTCATTTTGCTGAGCGCTTCAGCGATCTGCTTCGTCGTAATCGCCCCGAACAGGCGGCCACCTTCTCCAGCCTTCGCCGTTAGCGGCACCTTCGTCTCATTCAAGGTCGCAGCGAGTTTCTCCGCATCCAGCTTCTCCTGCTCCTTGCGTTTTTGTTCCGATTGATTCTGTTGCTCCAGGGTCTTCAGATTGCCTTCCGTCGCCGGACGCGCAAGTCCCTGCTTAAACAGGAAGTTCTGCGCATACCCTTCGGAGACTTCCTTGATTTGGCCCTTCTTGCCTTGTCCTTTAACATCCTGCAACAAAATGACTTTCATTCGAACAACCCCTCTTCCACATCAATTTCTTCGAGCACGCGTCTCAGCTTGGCCTCCGCTTCCTTCAGCGGACACGCCAACTGCACGGCCGCATTAGTCAGATGGCCGCCTCCGCCCAGCCGCTCCATCACCACCTGGACATTCATCTGCCCTAGCGATCGCGCGCTAATCCCGATGAGTCCATCCGGACGTTCGCTAATGACGAACGATGCCAGCACATCGGTCATATTCAACAGCGTATCAGCTACCTGCGCGATGAGCAACTGTGAATATTTGCGTCCCGGATCCGTTACCACGACCGCGATGTGCCCGCACAGCATTTCCGCGCGCCGGATAATCTCGGCCTTCTCGATATAATCATCGAGATCCTGCTTCAATACGCGCTGCACAAGCAGCGGATCGGCGCCTTGGCGGCGAAGGAAGCTGGCTGCATCGAAGGTGCGCGAGCCGGTCCGCATCGTGAAATGCTTCGTGTCCACCGTGATGCCCGCCAGCAGTGCGGTTGCCTCCAGCATACTCAAATTAATCCGGTTATGGATATATTGCAGCAGCTCCGTGACAAGCTCGGCCGTGGACGACGCATACGGCTCCAGATAGACAAGCACCGCGTCGTTGATGAATTCCTCGCCGCGCCGATGATGATCGATGATGACGATCCGTTCCGAGTGGAGCAGCTTCGGCTCTTCCACCAAGGAAGCTTTATGCGCATCGACCACGACAACCAGACTGGCCTCGGTAATCATCTCGACGGCTTCGCCACGGGAAATAAACCGGGACCAGAGAATCTCGTCTTTTCGCAAATGTTCTACCATCCGGTCGATGGATGGATTGCTGTCCTCCAGCACGATATAAGCCTCGACCTCGAGCATCCGACACGCGTGAAGTACACCGATCGCCGAACCGATCGCATCCGTATCCGGCACTTTATGCCCCATAATGAACACGGTGTCACTCTGCTGGATGAAATCGCGGAGCGCATGCGCGATAACGCGCGCACGAACCCGCGTCCGCTTCTCGACTGCGTTCGACTTGCCTCCAAAGAAAGACAGTAGCTGACCCATGCGGACAGCGACTTGATCCCCACCCCGGCCCAAGGCGATATCGAGGCTCGATTGAGCCATCCGTCCAAGCTCGGTAATGCTGTCTCCTCCGGCCGCAATCCCCATGCTGAGCGTAACCGGGAGCTTATTGCCGAATAGCGCCTCTCTTACTTCATCTAGAATCACGAACCGCGTCTGTTCCAGAGCTCTCAATGTCTGTACATTCATAACGAGGAAGTACCGCTCCGAAGAGAGCCGCCGAATCAGAATCCCGTTCTCTGCCGCCCACTCCGTAATCTGGCCGGCGACCCGCGCGATGAGCCCGGTCCGCTGCTGGTCATCCATGCCTTGAGTCGACTCTTCCAGATTGTCCATAATGACCGTTCCTACGGCGATGCGTTCTTCCTCGTACCGTGTGCGAAGGGTCGATATCTCGGTAATGTCCGTGAAGTAGACGACTCGCTCCCCCGGCACGATATCCGCATGGACGATCCGTCCGCCGATGAACAGTTCCTGTGAATGCTCCGAATCCTGGCCGGCCTGAAGTTGAGGGAACGCCTCTCCCAATTCCTTGCCGACCAGGCCATCCTGCTCCACAAGTTGCTCCACATAAGCATTATGCCATTCGATGATCCGGTTCTCGCTGTACAGGAGAATACCGTAGGGCAGATCAACGATGGCGCTCTCTCCGGCCCGCTTGACACGAAGTCCCAGCGTAGTCAAATACAATTCCGTTTCTCGCCGGAATTTGTGTTCCGCCATCAGCGAAGCCACAGCCAATGCAGCGATGCCGGCGAAGGCAAGCAAACCGACCATCCAGTTGTAATAAGCAAGGACACTCGTGACCACGACGAGCAGCGCGAACCTCCAGATGATGTACTTCAAATACCAGCGTTGGAACAACATTTTTGGCATAGCTTCTCACCCTACGCTTTTGGCTTGGACACGGCCTGTCGTAGCGGAAAGGCCAGATCCACGATTCCGATAATTCGCAAAATGCCATGGAGCAACGGCACAAAGATGACTACAATGGCGATAACGACCGGAATTGCCCTGTTCCATTTGCGCGAATGCGCTAAGAAGAACAGGAAGCCAATGCCTTGCACCATAAAGGCGAGTTGAAGCAGCGGCACCAGATTGATCAAGATCAGGATCAGGAAGCTTCCTGACGACTTCGGGACGATTAGATCCAGAATGATGGTAATTAAGTAATACCAGATTAAGGCCCGCGGCAGCATCCATTGCCTTACCGGCTTCAGCTTCTGCACAGGGATGCCCTGCGCCGTGAGCAGCGCCCGACTGATCGAATACGTAGCCGTGCCCATATAGAGCGCTCCGGTAATCAGCATGAGCGGAATCATTTGGCTAAACAGGATAACGACTTGCTCTTTCATCTCCTGCGTCAGATCCGCCGGGAACAACGAAGTCTGCTGCAATCCGGCAATGCTCTCATTCATCAGCGACATCATGTACTGATACATATTGAAGTCGAACGCCAGCTTGGCGAACGCCAGCAGCAGCAGCGATTCCACGAGGAATATGGCCGTTCCCGCGACATAGACATTCAAGGCAGGCCGCTTCTGCTTAAACATATGGCCAAATACGATTCCCGGTATCATGAAATAGATTCCCGTCAATACGCCTAACATCCCCAAGCTGCCGAGCAGGACATATAGAATGAATAACAATGCCGCCCCATGTAGAATAAATCCACGCAGGGACTGTGTTGCATAGAGCATGACAAACGGCACCGCTATAAAACTCATCGTCAACACCTGAACCGGTTGAAGGATGGGTAATAACAATACGAGCGCCGTAACCGCCCATGCTAACGATGACCAGCGATAATTCAACCTATTTCACCTCTTGAGAAGCTCTTCTTCCCTCTTGGTTCTATTCCGTTCGTTACGCAAGAACCGGGGTTAACTTCTTTATTTTTTCCCTGTCCTCAATAAAACCGCCATTCTTCATTATACCATATTTACTTGATATTCATGGCTCTCGTCGTAAACTGCTCGCAATATTCAATAATTTGGCTGCGCCGGACAATGCCGATGAAGCGGTTCATATCGTCAACGACCGGAACGAAGTTCTGCACCTTGGCCAAGTTAATCAGATCCTCCATGTTCGAATCGATGCGAACCGTTTTATGGCGCACATTCAGGGGCACATCCTTCAGTGAAAAGCGCGACGCATTCTCAAAGGTGATACTCCCATTCGAATTCTTCATATGCCACAGCAGGTCTCCCTCGGTAACCGTCCCCACAAATTCCCCCTCGTCATTTAATATGGGCACGGCGGTAAAGCGATGGTATTCCATTTTTTCTAAGGTTTGACGCAAAGTAGCACTCACCGTTAAACATACGACTTCATGTTTGGGTGTCAAGAAAAAAGCAATATTCATCCGCGCGGTCTCCTCCTCATGTCAAGCAGGGGCCATTTTTCTCCCTAAGATTAAATTAACACATTTCCCTTATCAAAAACAAAGAGTCAGCCGCCATCACGACTGACTCTACCTGTTTTAATCTTCCTTCACTTCGCGCGGCTCCATCAGATCGGCCTTCTCCGTGTTCGGATCCAGCCAATTATCAAGGAGCGTCTGCACATAATCCATGTCCTCTTCATCAATCATATAATACCACACATTGCTCATCATTTTGCCGTAGCCATGAAGCATGTAGCTGCTCATTTGCGGCGTTTCCGACTGCGTGAACATCGTCTTCGCCAGGTCAATCATGAATTTAGGATGAATATCGGTTGAGAAATTATCGCCCATAATTTGAATAAGTTCAGGAATTCGGCCGATTTTATCCATTTCGATTGCCCGGTGCATGATGGCATTCAAGAAGATGCGATGCCGCATGGTACGGTTCATGTCGGAATCCTCGCGGTAGCGGACGAAGTATAATGCTTCCTGCCCATCGTAAATTGGCTTGTTAGCCTCGATCCGGAATTTCTCGTGGGCCGGATCCTTGTTCACAATGTCTTCCTTAATCGGAAGCTCTACGCCATCCAACGCGTTGACGATATCCTTCAAGCCCTCGAAGTTAATGGTCGCATAATGATCGACTCTATGCTTTAGTAGGTTCTCCACCGAGTCCATGCTCATTTTGGCCTGCCCGTAAGCGTAGGCGTGGTTCAGCTTCGTCTCGAATCCTTTCCCGATAATCTCGGTGTACGTATCGCGCGGAATCGACAGCAGGAGCACTTTGTTTTCTTCCGGGCGCACGATGGAATAAATGATGGTGTCTGAACGCCCTACTTCATTGCCTCGGGCATCAATACCTAACAGCAATACCGAGAAGGGCTCGGTAACCTTGCGGATAACTTCCTCTTTTCCTTCAATCGGTTTGTACGAATTCTCCAGTGTTTCCTCCACATGCCCCGATAGGAACATGTCGAATGCCAAGACGGCGATTTGTTTGCGGAACAAAAATCCTCCGAATCCGATGATGGCGATCACCAGGAAGGCTATCCACCATTTTTTATATTTTTTCATGCTATCAACTTCTTCCTTTTTGATGAATTTGTAGCGTCCTGCCCGCTGTCCTGTTTTCACTTTGCTACTTTCTTGGGCAAGTTCTTTGGCCGCACCCCTTTACCGTATGATTATACTACTGCATTAACAAATGAAACATCGCTTCTTCCTGGCGCGTCTTCCCCCATGTAAGACGCAATCCGTGCGATGCATTCCTTAGCATATTATGCTCTTAGACACGCCCTTGATGAATGGCGCATCCTGCCGATTCATACGCGTTCAACCCGGCTCCCTCTCCCCGGTCGAACCGGAAAGGTGAAGCCGCCTTCACTTCATGTTCGGCTTAGCCCTAGATGGCCCATGGTCCGATTTATCTATTTTTCGTCTGTCCCATGAGTGGAGCCATGAAGTATTACATTGGTACTACCATACAGTTGTCGAATTATAGAAAACAACAAGTTTTATTTTACATGTATTTGACCAAAAAATAAAATACAGAATTAACACAGTTCTGGCCTTTTATTGAATTATAGGAATTATTAATAGGTTTTTTAGGGGGATTTACGATTTTTCTTGAGGTTAGACGTGTAAATGAGGACAAAAAACAGCCGAGTCATCGACCCGGCTGTTTTCTTGCATTACTCCGTTGTGTATGGCAGCAAAGCTACTTGACGGGAGCGTTTGATCGCTACAGTCAACAAACGTTGATACTTTGCGCTTGTCCCTGTTACACGGCGAGGCAAAATTTTACCGCGCTCGCTGATGAATTTCTTTAACAGATCCGTGTCTTTGTAATCGATGTGCGTAATTTTGTTCGCAGTGAAGTAACATACTTTACGACGCTTGTTGCGTCCTTTACGGCCGCCATAACGACGTTCGCCGCCCTCATTTTGCTTGAAGCTCATTCCATTCGTCCTTTCCCTATTAAAATGGCAAATCATCATCAGATATATCGATCGGCCTGCCGTCGTCAGAGAATGGATCCGCTGCCGGACCGCGGGACTGGCTAGAGCCTCCTCCGCCATTTGGCCGCGAGTTATTGTTGGGCTGTCCGCCGCCATAACCTCCGCCCATATCGTCACGACTTCCTCCGCTATCGCGGTTGGACTCCAAGAATCGTACGTTATCGGCGATAACCTCCGTAACGTATACGCGCTTCCCTTCACTGTTGTCGTAACTGCGGACTTGGATTCGGCCTTCCACGGCCGTTAGCCGACCTTTGCGCAAATAATTGGCGCAAGTCTCTGCCAACTGCCGCCATGTGACCACAGGAATGAAATCTGCTTCCCGATCGCCATTCTGGTTCGAGAACGGACGATCGACCGCCAACGTAAATTGCGTCACAGCAACTCCGGATGGCGTGTAGCGCAATTCAGGGTCACGGGTTAGACGACCAATCAAGATCACGCGATTCAACATGCAATCCCCTCCCTCGACGTAACTTACGAAATACGATGGTTGGCAATTAAGCCACGTCTGTTGTTACAAGATGGCGGATAACTTCATCGGAGATCTTCAATTGACGCTCCAACTCGGCAACCACTGCAGGTTGTGCAGTAAAGTTCACGAGAACGTAGATACCGTCGCGGAACTTCTTGATCTCATAAGCAAGACGGCGTTTGCCCGACACGTCATGTTTCGTAATTTCCCCGCCTTCTTTAGAGATGACGCCTTGGAATTTTTCGACTGCAGCTTGGACAGCTTCTTGCTCGATGTCTGGGCGAATGATGTACATCAATTCGTATTTGCGCATTTCACGTTCACCTCCTCTTGGACTTCAGGCCCCTGATCGGTGTGTCAGGAGCAAGGAGCGAGAAAACTCGCACTAAATAAGTGTAACAAAAACAGGGCTATGGTGCAAGCCATACCTTTGCTGTCTTGGCTGATTTTATGCTGTTATTTGCTCGCCAACATGGGAGGGACGTTTCCCCTACATTTCTCCACTTATGAACCTGTGCCCGGACGCGAACAATACGATGGAAAGGACAATTCTGCCGACGTCAGGAGGTGGCAATGATGGGTGAACGCACCGAATTCGAACCGGGAGACAAAGCGCCCAACGATGGTATTTACATGGAGGTAGGCGAAGCGAGCTTCCACACCGAGATTCAGGATCCGAAGCTCATTCGTTTGAAAAAAGGCGACGCGTTTCCGGAGACGACCAATAAAGACCGTAAATGGAAAAAGAAATCCCACGCTCTTACACATTGAGAAAATATTTTCCTACGTATAAAATCGCCACAAACGGCCATAATAATGACTGACGGTGCAAAGCGAGGTGGGTTCCGTTGAACATTGCAGCGAAACAACCAAGTGATGACGTACACTTTACGACAACATCATTAGAGAAGCGAGGGGTTGTGCTAAAGACACTTTAGTCTGAATCACGAATCTTGTATGGTCAGCCATATATGGATGCCTGAGCCATCTGAAGAAGTGAAGTAAAGAAGGACTAATCATGCACCGTCAACCAGGAAAGGACTCTGCACCTGCGGAGTCCTTTCATTTGTATATGTTGCTAGCTTACCTATTTTTAAAGTGAGCTTTAGAAGTCTGGTGAAAAAGTCTGACCCTAATCGAACAAAGAGACGGAGTATGGTAAAATAATAGAAAATGTCGTTTGAAAGTAGAGGAACCCCCAATGCGAGCAGCGAAACGATGCGGTGTACAGCTAAAGTTATTCCAAATCATCAATATGGATGCCCTCGTG
>NZ_BALG01000045.1 GCF_000315235.1 Paenibacillus popilliae ATCC 14706
GGCTCAAACGCGAACCTTTCCCACAATGACACGGGATTTGTTTGCCTTGATGACGTGGCTGGAAGCCGAAGGCGTGACCCATATTGCAATGGAGAGCACTGGCATCTACTGGAAACCCGTATACAACATTTTGGAAGGCTATTTTGACATTGCACTTGCTAATGCACAGCGGATCAAAAACGTCCCTGGACGCAAAACCGATGTTAGCGATGCGGAGTGGATTGCCAAGCTACTGCGAGTCGGCCTAATCGAAAAAAGCTTTGTGCCCTCCGAAGATCTCCGGGAACTACGCGATCTAACACGCTTGCGCAAAAAACGG
>NZ_BALG01000044.1 GCF_000315235.1 Paenibacillus popilliae ATCC 14706
GCACATGGATGCTAGCTACCTTTTTATTTGCATACTCCTTGGCATTAGCCTCCGCTTGGTTAGCCTTAGCCTGCGCTCCCGATGGGGTTTCGGCGCCGATAGATTCGGGCGTGATTGCCTGCACACTTTGATCTGTGTGTTTTCTGGCGTCTTTCAGCGCCTTCGCTACGTCATCCTTCTCCGCCGCCTTTTCCTGCAGTTCCTGTAACGCTTCGTAGGTTGTGAACATCTGCCAGTTAAAATAATCAGCCGGCGGGCGATCATTGGCCGCCCACCCCGACTCCTTTTTGCTCTCTGGCGGTTCGACTCCTTTTGCAAGCCATTTCGGTGGTTGTTTTTCGAATGTCACCCCTAAAACCTCCTCTTAAATCGGCAAATCATTATCGTCGCCCTGCAACACGGCTCCCAGGCGGCCGCCAGTGGTCTGCACCAAGTCTGCAAACCCACTCGCCGGATCTGCAGAGTCCCCGATAGCACCAAATGAAAACGTGCCGGCGAGCTCAACCGCATCAACCCGCACCCCCGCCGCTACCGTTCGCTGTATGATACAGGCAAACTGTTCAAGGCTGATGCCCGACGCATTGACACGGTCAAGTGGCAAACGCATAAGCGAGATTGCGGCAGGCTCCGGCTCTACTGGATCCGTGTACTTTTCGCAGATCTCAATCTCCGAGTAAGGCGCACCAACCGCTACAGAGATGACCCGGATGACGGTATCAATATCACCCTTGGATAGATTCCGGGCAATTTTTGACTTGAGCAATACGCGATATACATCGTCGCTCGCCGCCCCACGCGGCTGTACGACATTTGTACCGATGCGATCCAGCGTCGTCCCCTCGGCCTTGTCGATATCCCGCCACGTCAGCATACGCTGTTGCGTATCTTGCAGCCGTTCCAATTCGGCCGCGATGATGCTCATCAGTTTGCCGATATTGCTGCCCTCATCCTTGCGATAGACGTCTGTCAGCCGGGATATTAAGTCTTGGAGCAAAGTCATGATACAAGCACCTCTATCTGTTTTGCTGCCGTTTGGGCGACACGCTGCTGCGCAATTGTGACATTGTCCTCGCGCCATGTCGAGCCGTCGTCTGTTGATAGCTTTACCTGTGCATCGA
Organism: Paenibacillus popilliae ATCC 14706; assembly: GCF_000315235.1. Classification (GTDB taxonomy): domain Bacteria; phylum Bacillota; class Bacilli; order Paenibacillales; family Paenibacillaceae; genus Paenibacillus_B; species Paenibacillus_B popilliae. The sequence goes on from NZ_BALG01000044.1 coordinate 1,119, forward strand.
TAACCCCCTCAATCGCGAGCACGGTAGCCAGCAGGCGTGAATAAATGACTGCGGCCCCCATAGTCAACCCGGCATATATTTGTCCGTCCGTATCCTCGCCGCCGATATACTTGACCAGCGCCGTCCGCACTCGATCCGCCCCGTCTACCGGGTAGCTGCTGTTTTTAATAATGGTCACACGTAGCGCCAGCGCAATGGTCTGCGCATACGAAAAACGGACTGTATGCGGATACCCCGCCAAGTCCGTAACCGTGACGCTCTCTGTGCCATACGACTCAATGCCCGCTGCCTTTTTGCTAAATATCGCCGCCCCGATATCGGTCGACTGCCCACCGAGTACATACGCCTCAAACGATTTCGGTGGCCGTCCGGCGCCATCCGGTGTGCTGGCATTGTTTTCTACAACCACCGCCGCCCGGACTCCAGGCACCGCAAGCAATGCCCCGCGTATGCTGTCCACCGTACCAGCTCCGCTTGCGGATACGGACATCGAAAAGCGCTCGCGGAATTCAATGTCCGTTTCCTTTTCCCGACCGCCACGCATCGATGCCGGATTGGTCACCGCCATCACGTCCGCATTGGGATTGACAATGTCGATGATCGTCCCTGCAGCGACATTGCCGGCTTGGCCCGGATCGACTGCCGTAATTGGCACCTGTACCGTACCATTTGCGCCGATTGCTGCGTCAGAGTCCGTCTCAAAGTACCGATCACCTGCAGCAATCCGGAATCCAGCCGGCACGATATAGCCCGCTGTCCCGGTCAGCACGACGGAGCCGACAGCATACTGCTCGCCGATCCGGCTGATGCCAACATACGGCCCTAACCTGTCCAAAGCCGTCCCTTCCGCTGTATTGACATAGGCGGAGTTGTAAACGTCCTCGGTATCTTGCCATAGCCGGGCCAGCACCCAGGCCACGATACGCAAGATGATGCCCAGCGGCGACCGGGCAGACGTGTTGATCGTCTCCCCAAACGTCTCTTTTGCTTTACTTTCCATGCTGGCATAAACGTCCTCAAACCGCTCACGCTTAAAACCTGTCCTATCCAACATTGATATCTATTTCCTCCGTCAATATCTCGCCGTCCGTCGTCGCGAGTGTGAATATGACGTTCTGCTGCCGTGTCGTGCGATTTTGCCTGATTTGGATGTCGTCCACAGAGTCGATAAATTCCAGTTGGTGCAGCCCGTCGCGCAGCTCCTCAGTCATCTCTTCTACGACTGGATTTTTACCCAAAAACAGGCCAAAATCAATGCCCATATCCGGATCCAAAAACCACTCGCCTTGATTGGTCCCAAGATTAATGCGGACGCATTGCACTCGCTCCTCCTGGCCATCAACCATGACCAGTTCATCATTTTGAAATACCAGGTCGCCATCGACCAACAATAGTGACCGCATCAATACCACCCCCTCATAGTGATGCCGGGAACACCCCGATGATCACCCCATCATTTTTGTCGTGCTGTCTCATGCTGTCGGGGCTGGACACGCTGCCGGAGAGTCCGTTTTTAATCTCCTGATCCGCAAATACCACAAACACCACATCACCGGCGCGCAGCGCGGGCTTGTAGCTCCTCTCCTCCCCATTGACTAAAAACCGTTGCCCCAAGGCAATCACATTTTGGATAGGGGCTGGATCGCCCTGGCCGGAACGTATCAGGGGCTGCACGGTTGCTTTACAGGCGGCCCTGTCAAAGGTCAGCACCCGGCAGATCGTGGAGACATGAATGACGCCTAACTGTTTGCCGGACATCTCCGACAACAACCTGGCCAACGCGCCAGCAGGGTCAACCAGTCTCACAAGATCGCCTCCACCGATGTTGTAAAGTCACCCGTCCGGCTAAAGGCATGCGCGCCGCTGCGTACATAAAGACGGCCCGTAAACGCCTCGCTTTTGAGGTCGATTGCCGATGCCGTCGTGATACGGTACTGTAGTTGTGATGTGAGCCGGTATCCCTTGCTGTGCTCCTCTTTTTGATATTCCGGGATTCCGATCAACCCGGAATCAGCGCTGAGCTGGAATAGCTTATCCTTGCCTCGCCCGTGCTTAAGACTACGGATGTACAGCTTACCCTTGTTAATGTACACGCTAGTTTTGCAGTCCTCCGCGACTTTGCTGATGATTTCCGTCGCTGCTCCGTTGGCCGTGTACCCCTCTGTATAGCGGTAATCTTTCGTTAGATCAAATTGCGCGATGGGCAGGCCGATTTTGGCCGCCATGGACTTGATGATATAGCTGGCGAGCGTCCCGTTTTTAAAGCTAACATCTTTGACCTCTCTTTTGCTGAGGTCTACGCCGTCAAGCACGTGGATCGTTGTAATCCGATCCATGCCCTCCCGTGTCGTCCGGATGGATGACACACGGCCATTCAGGATTACCCCGACATCGCCCTTATATCCGGCGTTGACGACCAGCGTGCTGTTGCGTTTGATTTTGTTGACCGTCGTTTGCTTGAGATTCCAGATTTTTATCTCGGATTCGTTCGGCAACGGATCATCGTCAAACGGTACAGTCCCCTCTATCGCATAATCGGCCATCGAAAACTTTATACCGCCAACCATGACCTCCACAACTCGACCAAAGTTACACATCCTCCTCCATCGCCTCCTCGTCGATAACATATAAAAAAACACGCTCCGACAGTGTGTCCCAATTGACTACCTGACTATCGCCGGACAAATCCAACGGCAGTAATGGATACGCGGGGGATCGCGAATCCTGAATATCACCAAACAACGGCACGCCGTAAACCATCTTGACGCCTACGGCCAGCACTTCGTTGTCTAGCTCCAGGTCGACCGTAAAAAAATCATGTTCAGCGTTGTAATGCACTTCAAACGTAAATGTTTCCTCGTCGATTTCAATATCAAAGCGGTAGGGAATTAATTCTTTTTCAATATCTACATAGTTCATGTCGCCCACTTACTTCCCGGCTTAAATTTGACTTTCTGCGTCTTTTCCTTGCTCGTGCTTTTTATTATTTTGGTCTTGCCTGCGCCCTTCTTTTTTTGCTTTTTAGTGCCAGCCTTTACGATTAAGGCGGCTTGTGATCGTACCGGCGCGGGCAATTTACTGGCTCTGGATGCCTTGGCAATGCGAATTTCGCGCATCATAAAGGATATGCTGTAGCCGTTGGCAATCGAATAGGTGTGTGTCGTGGCCAATTCGGTAATGACACCGGAAAACGCAATGCGGCCCACATACTTGACGATTTTGCCAGTATCCGATGCCTTGCGCAGATACGCCAGCACTTTGGCCGCGTCAGGGCCAACAACATAACCGCTGACCCCCATCGTCCTGGCCTGGCGCTGGACATGGTCTGTCAGGTTGACGCCTTTTTCGACCGGTTGTTCCGTGACGTCCACCGGATAGCTTGGGTTTTCAGACTCTACCAGGATGTAATGTTTGTCTATCTTTGCCACTATCGCACCTCCGCGTTGAGGATGCGGCCAGTACCCTCAAGGATATCCTGTATCTGGTGCTTGACCACCGCACCGATGTTTTGCGCCGCTGCGGTGCCAGCGTCGCCGCCACTCACATTGACGGAGATATTAAATATCATTGTTTGGCTTGGTGCCGCGTTACGTGTCTGCGCTGCCGGTGTAGGCGAGCCATTTGGATAGCGTGGTGCATCAAGCAGTGCCTGTAGCTTAGACAACGGTAAAACCGCCTCGTCCTCTTTCCCTTCGCCAATCAAGGCCAAGGTTGCTTCAGTCGCAATTCCGCCTTTTGCTAAATGCGGGATATTAGGGATGCTGACGCCGAAGGTTTCCCCGCCTCCTGCCCAGCCAGGCACCCAATCCGGGACATCGAAGCTGATGCTATTAAGTCCATCAATTAGATAGTTTATCCCGTCGATTATGGTATTGATAAAGCCGGTAAAACTACCCTTAATGCCTTCCCACAAGCTTCCAAACCATTTTTTCATCCCACCGAAGGCTGTTTTTATAGCCGTAAAAGCCTCGCCGAAGATATCACCAAACCACTCACCGACTACCGCAAATACCACTTTAATCTTGTCCCAAACTCCAGAAAGCCAAGAGACTACAACACCAAAAGCGGTTTTAATAGCCTCAAATGCTTGTCCATAAATATAGGCGTAAAAAGATACTACCGCCATAAAGACATTTTTTATGC
>NZ_BALG01000043.1 GCF_000315235.1 Paenibacillus popilliae ATCC 14706
AGGCAATCTCCATCGATAACGCCGTACGATCTGGCATTAGAATGGCCGTGTACAGGCGGGTTTTGCGTTCCACAAACGTAGCCACACAGCCCTTGCTTTTCCCACGGCCAGAAACGACCGTATCGAGTTCCCAATGACCGAATGTTTTCCGGGATCGAACCTCTTTAGGACGCTGGGAGATCGCCTTTCCTACGGTAAACTTACCACGCGTCTCCACAGGCTTTTGACGCTTGCCTTTATGCCGAAGGACGGCCAGCACGCCTTTCGCCAAACGGCCAGCATACAGCCAGCGATAGATCGTTTTAAAGCACACGATCGCTTGTCCCTCCTGACGCAGCCGCTCCATGATCTGCTCAGGAGACCAGGT
>NZ_BALG01000042.1 GCF_000315235.1 Paenibacillus popilliae ATCC 14706
TGATGCATTAATTATAAACGAAAAAAGGTACGGCTCCTCAATTTTCTTGAGGAGCCGTACCTTTTTTCATGAGAAGGACTTTTTCAGTGGCCTCTTGAATAAAACGGGGCTTCTTGTCTATAATCCACGGACTCTCGAAATATTCTCGCCATATTAGCTGTCTTCTCCCCTACGTGTACTAAAATAGAAAACGCCTGATTTGCGCTTATATTGAGCGAGAGCACGGCCATTATTCGACAAATTCTAGTTTACAGAGTCCAGAGAAATAGGGTATACTTACCATGCAATAGAAAGGCTTTATGGGCGGTCTAGGCTGAACTCTCCCGGAAGGGAGGTGACGCGACATGGAGATAAAAGATGCTTTGACGCTTATGATTGACTTCGGTTTGCTTAGTACTGCATTACTGACGTTAATCTTTACCGTCGTCATTGCTCTTTATAACCATAAGAAATAGGCCGCCCCTCGGGAAAGGATCGCGACCTACTTCGCATAACTTCCAACAGCCGACCGCTCTTAAAGCGGCTATTGCTCGGGAGTCGTGTTCCTCCACGACTCCTTTTCTATTTATATGATAACATAGTGGTTTTTATACGTCTACTTTATTTGGCAACTGTTCTAATCCTCGTCCGGAACATACTCAATCAAGTCTGCAACCGTACATTCTAATGACTTGCACAACAGGTCCAGTGTTTCAAATTGTATCCCGTTCGTATCCCCATTGTACAATTTTGAGATTCCATTTCGATGTAAACCTTTGCCATTAGGATCTTTCTCTTTCGTCAAGCGTTCTATATAAGTTGAATCAAATTTCTTAGCAAGCCGTGGTAAGGAAAAATAAACCATTTATCGAATAAGAAACAGATAAAGAAACGGACAAAGTGGGGAACGCCATGGATAAGCATAATGAACTGGAAAAAGTAAAAGAAGCCATGAAAAAGCCAAGCTACGTATTATAGAAAAGTATTTTTATTATAGGTACCATTTTTGCTCTTAACTTGGCTATATATTATGGGAGGGAATTTAGCTTGATTCGTATGCTTGGCGAATCGAGTTTTTATTTTGCCTTGTAGTTCAGAAAAATGAACCTTTAGGGAGGTGATGTCTTGGTTATCAGTGGAGAGCAACTGCGGAAAATTCGAACAGTTTATCGCGTGTCCCTTGAAGAGTTCGGAGCATTACTTGGAGTCTCCGGACGATTCATTCTTTATGTAGAGAGAGGGGAGCGATTGTTTCCAGAGGAAAGGCAACGACTCTTGGTTTCTGAGTTAAGTCTGACGCCGGAGAAATTATCGAAAATTGAATCTATTTACGATGAAGGTGAGGAGTGCAAAGTTAACATTATCTGATGAAAGGAGCATACTTAATGGCAATCAGCCGTAAAAGCGAGATAAAGGCGTGGAGATTATTACGCCGAAAGGCAAGAGCAGTTTCCTGGAGCTACAGAGGAATGCTACTATCCGTGATGGTGTTGTATATGACGCACAGGGCGTTGATAAATCCCATCGCGCCGAACTTGTCGTAAGAGCAACAGAAAAGCAACACCGAGCTTTAAAAGTGGTGGGTGAGCTGTCTATCCACGAAGTCGAAAACGGCGGGTTTGTGTTCGCGCTGTTTGATAGCTGCCGGACGATGGAGGAATGTTTCCCGTCGCTGAGTCAATCCGATTTAGCCCGTTTGATGTTCATCGGCACTTATACCGGATACAAGGACGGGCGGCTCCAACACGACAACGGGACAATAATCGGACGCAAGCAATTAGAAGCACTAGTCGGAATGAGTCGCGCTCGGTTCTCGGAATTTTATCGCAAACTGATTGCGGAAGAAATTATTCGGGAAGAGGGCGAAGAGCTGTACATGAATCCGAGCGTATTTTATCGCGGCGTCTTAAAGGATTCGGAAAATAAGCTAGAGGAGTTCCAACATACACGGATGTTCCGCAAGACTGTTCGGGAGCTTTACCATGCTTACGGAGGTCGAACAATCAAGCAACTAGCGATCATTTATGCAGTACTTCCGTTCGTTAACTTCCGCTCCGAAATGGAGAGGCCGACCGTTCCGCCTTCACCTCGACATGAAAGGGAACTTGCTTGCGAATAGCCTGACGGCGAATTACGCTAAGATAAATAGTTCAGAATTTAGCGGCGGTCAAATTGTCGGTTCGTCAATCAACGTTGGAAACGGAATGTTTACGGTAGATGCTGCGGGGAACATGTACGCGGGAAACGGGAGATTCCGAGGTACGATTGACGGTACAACGTTCACAGGCGGACTCATCCGAACCGCCGCAAGTGGGCGACGGATTGAGTTGGATCAACGTGGATTCCGCGCTATTGACTCATCCGGCACATCAAGGATATCGATCCAAACGGACAGCGAGCAGGGAATCGCGGGCATTGGGTTCAACGATGCATCGGGAAGCTGGCAAGGGCAGATTATCGGTACATCCGGAGGCTTCCACATTGGCGCACAGCACGGGATTACAGTTAATAGCGGAATCGGGCCAACTGTATTTGAGTCGAGTGTTCAGTTCAATCGAGGAGCCATTGGACTAGACGTATCAAATACGAAGATAGCGACGCTTATAAAGACGACTTAAAGTATATCGAGGACTTGAAATCAAAAAACGAAACACTCGAAAAGGATTGGATGAGGCCATCGGGCAGACGCTTGTTCAATTACACACTGGCGAAGATATGTCGGAAGAATAGTCGTGGAGCCGTCGGGGAATCAGCGTTCCTCGCGGCTCTTTTCTTCGTTTATAGTACCGCATATATAATAGAAGGAAAATTTACGGGGTGGCGCTTTCTGGACTTGCGGGGTGCCGTTCCTAGGCGTATAATTAACGGTAATCGAGTGAGCAAGCACCGATTCCGTTGAGTCTCGAACTTCACGGAATCCGCGTAGAATATGCCGTTTCGACTCCCGTAACCGTATTCGGGTGGACTAACGATGGACAGCCGTTTTACAACCGCATCTTGACAGGGTGGGGGTCGGCGGTTCGAGCCCGTCTCAGAACACCATACGCATATTATCGCGTCGTATCCACGTTTGTGGGCTTTCGACTATCGTTGGACTAACAGAGGACAGTACGCAGGGTGAAGTGCCTACGCTTTCGCAGGGCGAGACATTGATTCAGGCGCGAATACATACGAGGGATGCTTCTCATTCGATTCATTTCGAAAGAGAGGCGTTTTTGTTTTGGAAGACTATAATCATAAAAGAAAATGATTCAAAACGGCGCGCACGAGTAGCACTCGGATCAACTTACTTGATGCACAGTCGGACCGGTTTTAGCACGCAATACTTTATCCATCAGGTCAGGTCCTTCGAAGGGCGAAAGGAAAGGGGCGCTATCTGGGCGAGCAGGTTTACAATCAGGAGATTCAGGGAAAAATACCCAATATTGTTTTTTCAAGTTGCGGGGCATTCGGAGGTATTACGGATGAATAATCGCATGCAGTGGCTGGTCTTTGTGGCTGCGTTGCTGAGTGTTCTATTGATTGTTGTCGGCTGTACCGCCTGGGCTCGCGGCGCGGCTCCCTTCCCACAGCCGGATCGTTTTGGACCGTCTACTCCCGTTATTCAACAGGATGTGTATGGAACACGCGTCCGGTCCCGTGTATATTCGCCTTAACCGAGAGCCTGACACAAAGCCTTGTTCCGGTCCAGAAATTCATTTGCTGTGGCGTGGGAACAAGGCCGTTATTATGATGATTAGGGCTTGGCGTCGTCGTCGGCGCCCTGCTTTTCTTCACGGGCTTGATCGGTATCAAGGAATGTGGTGACCATTATAGAGTTCAATGCGTTTCCTCCTTCAAATCGCTGTGAGATCGATCACAACAGACTATGCATGAAATCTTTTTTATATAATGATATCTTATCTTAAACCAAAAAATGTACATAATTTTAACAATTGGTTGACAAGAGAGGAAGGTGCAGCTATGGCAGCAGAAGTGATTGAAGTAAAAACCGAAGGACAGCTTCAGCAATGTTTGGAAATTCGTAAGGAAGTATTTGTGGACGAGCAGAAGGTGCCGTTGGAAGAAGAAATTGACGAGTTGGATCACCTGGATGCAAAAAGCAATCATATCCTTATAACAGTAGACGGACAAGTCGCGGCGACCGGGCGGATGAAATGGCTGGATGAGACGACAGCAAAAATGCAGCGCGTCGCTGTATTGAAGCCGTTCCGCGGGATCGGGATCGGCCGTTCGCTCATGGTTGCGTTGGAGCAGCTTGCCCGTTCCATGGGGGCGGAGAAGAGTATGTTAGACGGGCAGTGCCAGGCAGAAGGATTTTACTACTCTCTTGGCTATACGACCGTATCGGAAGAGCCGTTCTACGATGCAGGCATTTTGCATGTCCGTATGGAGAAGAAGTTATAATATTCCCCCAGTTCTCCGGGCAAGCTAAGATGGTATGCTTGGTGCAGAATATCTTCTTCAGGAGGCGTAGGGAATGAACAACCGGGAGACGATCGTAGCTGTGCAAAAGAACGGGGATGGCGATCTGAGCGCATTCCAGACGAGCACAGGAAGACATCTGTCCTACGAACAGGCTCTGGATGAGGTTCAGGCAGGAAATATTGCCGGAGTCAATGTCTTTAAAGGCAGAGACGGAGGGATGTATTTGCGCGGCGAGGCAGATGGAGACCCGACGAATAATTTGGATAATCTGCCGCTGTTCTGACAGCAGGAATGGCACGGTAATAGAACACCGGCAAGCAGTGCATGTCTCGCTGCTTGCCGGTACTACGTTGTTATGGAATCTCCATAAGTTCTTGCTGCTTTACGAACCTCATTCGCCCCGTTTTGCCTTCGAAGGTATCCTGCTCATCTCCATAATGCATCAGCCACAGCCTCTTCTGAATGAAATCCGGCAAGGTGAGCAAATCGTCAAGTCCCGTATGCACCTCGGCTTTCCCGCGCAGTTGGCAGTCGTGGAAGATGGTCGTTACGCCTTGCTTCTCAACGAGCCAACGAAGCAGATCGGGTTGGAACTGCATATCTGCGCTGTAAAAAAACGTATCATTGAACAGAAAGGAGAAGCTTCGTTTTCCTGGGATATGCGGGGTTTCCAGCAGCTTCACGTTCAGACCGGACAGCGGCTCCGATGTCTGTCCAGGTTCTAGCGGATGCACCTCGAAGGCATCCTCCAGGCAGGTCAAGCCCTCTTGTGTCACCCCCCCCTTGAGTGTATGCTCCCAGAGCGGAGCAATAAGCGGGGCAGCGATGAACAGCTTCGGCTTGCGATGGTATCGGAATTTCATCTGAAATGCGTATTCCTCCAGCCCGCCCACGTGATCACCATGAATATGACTGATGAGGACGCCGCCTAATTCATCGAAGGATACACCCAAGTGGTACAAAGCTTGCGGCGCGGTGATGCCGCAGTCCACCAGCAGCTTGCCGATTTTTGTATATATTAGCGCATTATTATTGAAATACTTTTTGGCAAAAGCACTTCCCGTGCCAATCATTTGTATGCGCAGTGTCATCCAATCCCTCCGTAACCATCGGTTTACGCCCATTCCGTCGACAATTTGTCACGCTCGTTCTCGTTTAAAAGGCTTTTCATATCTATTTTTCTTTAGCTTAGTATACACCTGGGCGATAAAATAAAAAACAGCGCCGTTGAAAACGGGAAGGGGACGTAAATGTTGTTTTAAAAAAATCATTTATTCATTTTGCAAAATGGCAACGATGTTATTAACAATTTTTTTCCGCAACTCTCCATGCTTAGCTGAGTATAACTTAACAATTAACCAGTTGGAGGTATCGCGATGAATTACAGAAGAATTGTAGCATTGGCTCTGTTCGGTACCATGATGAGCGGGACATTCGCATCGGCACAAATATCGGCACAAGAGGCTGAACCGGCTGTCGTGCAGGGGGAGAAAGTTCAGGTCGTGATGAACGGAAGCACGATTCAGGATGGGGGCATTATGGTTGAAGGACGGGCGTTTTTGTCCGTACGCCAATTAAGTGATGCGCTGCAAGCGTTCGTCACTTGGGATGATGCCAGCAAGAAGGTTGTCATCGATAAGCCCAATGTGGATTTGCTGTTATTTAAAGATAATTCATTGTTCGGCAAAGTTCCGACAGGCAAGACTTCTTTTACTGTATTGGCACAGATCGATAGTCTGAACACGTCAGTGGACACGATAAAGTTTACAATCACTGATCCAAAAGGAAACGAGACGGACATACAGGAGTCACCCGTCGAGGATAATAAGGAAGATAACTTCTGGTTCCGCACCAATGAATTCAAGTACGATTTCAAGACGAAGGGCGACTATCTGATCTCCTGCTATCTGAAGCAGAAGAACGGGGAATATACGCTGGTCTCGCAGAAAAAGCTGCCGACTGTCTAATGGCGCCAGTTCCATTGGCTTCACAATAATATGAACCTACTGAACGGATCATCCGCGCTTACATACAAGACATCGCTCCTGCTTCGTTGACCTGCTTATCAGAAAGTGGTACGATACGGAAGTATAACCAACCCATTACCTGAAACCAAAGGAGATTCACGCATGAGCGAACATCAACATAATCATGACCAGGACTGCGGCTGCGGACATGATCACGAACACGACGAATTGGTCATCACATTAGTAGATGAAGAGGGCAATGAGATCGATATGGCTCTTGTTGAGACGTTCAATGTAGGCGAGCAAGTATATGCTCTGTTGCTGGCACGGAACAATCCGGAAGCGGATGGCATCATTGTGCGCGTTGACGAAGAGGATGAAGACATGGTACTGAATCCGATTGAAGACGATGAGGAATGGGAGCGGGTGCAGCAGGCTTACGATCAGATGGTTGCCTCCCAGGAAGACTAATCTGAACAAGCAACTCTTCAGCGGCCCGTTCGTTGAAGATGATGAAGCTCCGAGCGTCCGCTCGGAGCTTTTTTGCTGCTGCTGTCACCTATGTAAACTGCTGCTTTCATTCGTATTATTTGCGCGGATTGAAGTACATGGTCCTGCCGTTGAACAAGGTCAATTCAGCCTTCCATTTCTTTGCCAAACATTTGCACAGCTCGTTGCCTTTCGATTTGTCCCCATGGGTCGCTCCATCCGGGAGGACGACCTGAACGTGGGAACGGGGCGGATCCCCCTCCTTCGTTCCGGTACCGAACACGATATAATGATAGCGGGGAGAGGTTCCCTTTAGGTAGAACCAATGCTCTTCCTGTTCGGGCTTCGACTCGATGGCGTACGGGAACGCGGCGTCGGCGTATTCCCATCCCAGTTGCTCTCCGGTCAAGCTGGTCTGGTGTCGGTAACGGAGAAGCTGTTCTTTCAGTTCTTCCAGCGTGACGGATGATACGGCCGATCCTTCCACAAATGTAATGAATGCGCTTTGGCTCATCCTTCCACCTCCATGCAACCTCAGATCATCCTTATCATATCATCGCGCCCTTTTGTTGGCAATATTAACATAAGGCAATGCAAATACCGATCTATTTCTAATACAGGACAAGCCGCCCTTAGCTGGACGGCCTGCTGCTTTAAAATATCGCGGTTTCTTCCACAATGACTTTAACATACTCTATAGTTCGGTCTTCCGGACCTTTGACCGGTAATCCGATGTTGACGTGGTCCCGGATGTAATCGATATTTTGCTGCGAAATGACCTCACCCGGCAAGAGAATCGGAATTCCGGGCGGATAAATATAAATAAACTCGGCAATAATGCGTCCGGCAGACTCCTTGAACGGGACGACTTCTGTAGCGGCATAGAACGCATCCCGCGGAATCAGCGAGAGCTGCGGAATTTCCGGTATTTTGACGATAAGCTCCTGCACCTCATTTTTCTCGAAATGCGTTGCAGACAGCTCCCGCAGAGCTTTCAGCAGTATACCTATCGTTTCCTTGGAATCGCCTGGCGTCACGAGACACAAAATATTGTACATATCACTGAGTTCTACTTCGAGCTGGTAATGATCTCGGAGCCAATTTTCCGTCTCGTAGCCCGTGATGCCAAGATGGCGTACATGAATAGTCAGCTTGGTCGGATCGAAGTCATAGGTCGCTTCGCCGCCAAGAATGTCTTCCCCGAAGCAGTACAAGCCCGGAATCGCGTTGATTTGCACTCTCGCTTCCTCGGCCAGCTCAATGGTGCGCTCCGCGATCGCGTGGCCGTTCAGCGCGAGGTTACGGCGGGATGTATCCAGAGAAGCGAGCAGTAAGTAGGAAGTTGAAGTCGTTGTCAGCATGCTGAACATGGTCTGAACCCGGTATGGGTTGACAAGCCCGTTCTTGACATTGATATTGAGAACCGAGCTCTGGGTCATGGAGCCTCCTAGCTTGTGAACGCTGGTTGCCGCCATATCCGCGCCCGCTTCCATTGCCGAAATCGGCAGCTTCCCATGAAAGTGGATCAGCACGCCATGAGCTTCATCGACCAGCACCGGCACGCCGTAGGAATGGGCCAGGTCGACAATTTCCTTCAAATTGGCACAAATGCCAAAATAGGTTGGATTGATCACCAGGACCGCTTTCGCATTTGGGTGCTTCTCCAACGCGCGGCGGACGGAACGGGTCGTGATGCCGTGATCGATTCCGAGATTAGCGTCCCTTGCCGGCGATACGAACACCGGGCGCGCCCCGGCGAAAATAATCGCCGTCATAATCGATTTATGGATATTGCGAGGCACGATAATTTTATCGCCGGGTGAACAGACGGACATAATCATCGTCATGATGGCCCCGCTTGTGCCTTGTACACTGAAATACGTATAATCTGCGCCGAAGGCATCCGCAGCCAAGTCTTGCGCTTCGGCGATAACGGCTGTCGGCTGGTGCAGATCGTCCAGCGGAGCAATGTTGATCAAATCGATAGAGAAGGCGTTATTCCCGAGAAAGTCCCGGAATTCGGCATCGCTGCCGGCGCCTTTTTTGTGCCCCGGAATATGAAATTGAACCGGATTCCGAGCGGCATGCTCCTTCAAAGCGGTAAAAAGAGGTGTCCGATGGTGGTTCATCGCTGTAATCACAACCTTTCTTGCTGAAAATGCAGATGTGTTTGTCCACCTTGACGCAAACAATGATAAGTTTAACAAAAACGTTTCGGAATGCAAGCAGTTTTTCCGAGCTGCGAGAGAGTGTGACATTTGTCGCATTTTAGTCATTTTCGTTGATAACCAATTATGTTAGGATGAACGTATACATAGGAGGGAACTGTGTCATGAAAAAACAAATGACTGTCGTCGTGCTCATGCTGATAATGGTATTTATCGGATTCGGTATCGTCATTCCGGTTCTGCCGATGATGATTACCGATGCCGGCGCGAACGAAGTGCATCTGGGGTTGATGCTCTCGCTGTACTCGCTCGTATCGTTTATTCTGTCCCCGTTGTGGGGAGCGTTATCAGAAAAAGTAGGCAGACGCCCGATCATCCTCATCGGAACGCTTGGCTTCAGCGCCAGTTACGGGCTGTTCGGACTGGCAGACGGCTCGCTGTGGCTGATGTATGCCTCCCGCTTGCTCGGAGGCTTGTTCTCCGGTGCGGTGACCGCCGTCATCGTCGCGTATGTAGCGGACATTACGCCGCCGGAACGGCGGACGAAGGGAATGGCGATGGTCGGCATGGCGATCGGTCTGGGGTTCACGTTCGGTCCTGCATTCGGGGGCATCATCAGCAAGCTCGGACATAACGCGCCCTTTTTTGCCGCATCGGCTTTCACGCTGCTGACCTGCTTGTTCGGCTTCGCCCTGCTGCAGGAATCGCTGCCGAAGGAGAAGCGGATGCGGCCGCGCGAGGCGGCGCCTTCCCGCTGGACGGCCTTTACCGGCATGATGAAATATTTGTATGCACTGTCCTTCTTCGTGACCTTTGCGCTTGCAGGGCTGGAGTCCACCTTGCTCTATTTCCAGGCGGCCCGCATTCCGGATATTACGGCCGTGGACATTGGCTTTATGTTCTTCTACTGCGGTCTCGTCGGCGCGCTCGTTCAGGGTGGAATTGTCAGACGGTATATCAAGAACGGAGCGGAAAAGAAGACGATCGGTGCCGGGCTGGTCATTTCCGCGCTCGGCTTTTTCCTTCTGCTGCTGTCATCGAACATGGCGAACGCGACAATATTTTTATGCGTCTTTGGAATCGGTAACGCGCTGATCCGGCCATGCGTCACATCCCTTATCACACAGAAGACGACAGTCAGCCAGGGGGTCGCGTCAGGTCTCCATTCATCCATGGACAGCTGCGGCCGGATCGCCGGACCCGTTCTGGCCGTCGCCATCTTCAAATGGAACGTCGATCTGCCATATATCGTCGGCGGCATTCTGTGCCTGGCAGCCATCGGCCTGCTCGTTCGCTTTTCGGTGGCGGAACGGACGAAGGCTTCGGCCGGAACTTCCATGTAGTCCCTCCAACCTGGACGGCTCTCATATGATTGGAACCAAGGATAAAATAAGGGTGATTCTCCCACCTGAGGGCAAGGGGGTCCCCCTTTTCTCTGATGCTGCGGCTTGTCCGGTTGGCCATTGTGCCGGGCAGGCGAAGTTGGACTGGAGCTTACGCTTCCAGGGCCAGCTTGTACAGCGGCATCAGCGCCGTCAGGGTGTGGCGAGCCAGCGCCATGAACGCTGCGCCGTCGGAAAGCACCGGATCGTGCGCGACGATATTCCGCCCGACGAGCCACTCCGCCTGCTTAACGTCGCGGAAGCGGACAAGCATCTTCTTCAATTCCTCATCGCTGATATCGTCGAGGCGGACGTTGTCTTTTTTCATATGATCTATCGAAATGACGAAGTCGGCCGGGACAAGCGAGCGGAACCGCTTCGTATCGCTCAGCATCATGCTCGCGATATTGCGCTTGTTCGCCACTTCATAGATGAAGGCAAGCCATATGAACACATGATCATCGAACAGCCCGACCTGGAAATGGGGCAACGATTTGTATCCGCGCTTGTTCGGACCGATGGCGAGCCAGGTGTCCTGCGGCGGATTGACCGTGCGCCGGGCATGCTTCGCGATATGTAAAAACATCTCTTGACCGCTCTGCACAGCGGCGTCGCCGACAAGCTCTTCGCCTATCGCTTGGAACTTGGGCTGGATATGTTCACGGATTCCTTCCATGCGGGCTTCGAGCCCTTCGGTAAGGAAGACCTGGAAGTCGGGTGCGTTAAATCCGGTAAATGGTGTGCTCATCGTTTTCCTTCCTTTCATGGTAATGCGCCTGTTCGGAGCTTGCCCATTGATGGCTCGATCTGCCTGTCGTCAAGTACGCCAGAGGAGGTAAGCCGATTATACCATAATCTGCATCCACTTGAGCGTTGCGAGCAATTCGAGTCAATAACCAAGTTGCCGAATCATAAGATGGAGTATACGATATCGTAAGGAGGGATTGCGTGAACCGCAGTGATGAGGTCGAATACCGCAATCTAGAGCTGCGATTTGACCGTCGGCAAATCCGAAACCTTATTCGGGATCTGATACAGGAAGGCTATTCTTTGTATTGGAGCGAGAATGAGACATTGTTTATCGTGTCTATCCGAACAGGGAGGAAGCTGGTTAAATTGCGTTTTCAACGCTTTCGGGATCGGTTCAAGCTGGTAGGCGACTATACGATACGCGATGAGAAATTATCCGAATTCATGGAGCGAATGATCGGGCATGTGTGCGGCCATGCGGTCGTGCGGCGATGCAGGGACAGACAGGTGCTGGTTGAAAATATTATGTTCGGTGAACGGATTCGCCTCGTGGAGATATGCGGACCCGAGCAGCGGGTGCTGTACCAGAAGCCGACGGTCATTACAATGGAGGAGATGGCGCAGGCCTTCGCGTCTACGCAGGCGGAGGAACGGATGGGCGAGCTTCGGCTTGAGGTTGATTATGCGCTGTCGGAATTGCATGAAGCGATGCGAACGAATGATGCGGAGAAGGCGGCGGACGATAAGGAGAGACTCGAGATGCTGCGTCTAGAAATACTTCAACTGGAATGGTAATGATACGCTGCAGCCTTCGGAGGCCGGGAACCCAATACCCTGGATTACACCGTTCCTCCCGCAAGATTTATATAGGGCGGAATGTTGCAGGGTGTATTCCTGTGCGGTACAATAGGCGTAATGTTACGCTCTATCAAATTATAGATAAAGGGTGGAAGGACCATATGATGAAGAATTCAATTGGTGTCATCGGCCTTGCCGTAATGGGCAGAAATTTGGCGCTTAATATCGAAAGCCGCGGGTTTGCCGTATCTGTCTACAACCGTTCACGCGAGAAGACGGATTCGCTTCTGCAAGAGGCGGCAGGCAAGCAGTTGACGGGTACATATACCATTGAAGAATTCGTGGATTCCCTGGCTGTGCCGCGTAAGATCCTGATTATGGTTCAAGCGGGACAGGCTACCGATGCGACGATCGAACAGCTTCTGCCTCATCTGAATCAAGGGGATATTATTATTGACGGCGGAAATGCCCACTTCCCGGACACGCAGCGCCGCAGTAAATATTTGGAGGAAAAAGGCTTCCGCTTCATCGGAACGGGCGTATCCGGTGGGGAAGAAGGAGCGCTGAAGGGGCCGGCGATTATGCCGGGCGGTCAGGAGAGTGCTTACAAGCTGGTCGAACCGATTCTGACCTCCATTTCGGCCAAGGTCAACGGAGATCCATGCTGTACATATATTGGTCCGGATGGAGCGGGCCACTATGTCAAGATGGTTCACAACGGAATCGAATACGGCGATATGCAGTTGATCTGCGAAGCATACCACCTGTTAACGACGGTGCTTGGCGTCGAGACGAAGGAGCTTCATTCCATCTTCACGGAATGGAATAACGGGGAGCTTGATAGCTACCTGATTGAGATTACAGCCGATATCTTCTCGAAGGTTGACGAAGAGACGGGCAACCCGATGGTGGACGTCATTCTTGACTCCGCCGGGCAAAAGGGCACGGGCAAATGGACAAGCCAAAGCGCGTTGGATCTTGGCGTGCCGTTGTCGATGATTACGGAATCGGTATTTTCCCGCTTCCTGTCCGCCTTGAAGGAAGAGCGCGTCGCTGCGAGCAAGGTGCTGCAAGGTCCGGCAACCAAGCCATTTACGGGCGACAAGGCTGAATTTATCGAAAATGTGCGCAAGGCGCTCTATACGAGCAAAATCGTATCTTATGCACAGGGATTTGCTCAAATGCGTGCCGCATCCGACGAATTCGGCTGGAATCTGCGCTATGGCGATATCGCGATGATCTTCCGCGGCGGCTGCATTATCCGCTCCCGCTTCCTGCATAACATCAAAGAAGCGTATAACCGGGATCCGGAGCTGAAAAATCTGCTGCTTGATCCTTACTTCAAAAATATTGTGGAATGCTATCAGGATGCATGGCGTCATGTGGTTGCCACGGCAGTCGCTTACGGTGTGCCGGTACCGGGCTTCGCGAGCGCGCTCGCTTACTTCGACAGCTACCGCACAGAACGGTTGCCTGCGAACCTGCTTCAAGCCCAGCGCGATTACTTCGGCGCCCATACGTTCAAGCGCGTCGATAAGGAAGGCAGCTTCCACTATAACTGGTTGTCCGTATAAGGAATCATAACGCCGGGCCCGTGTGGGTCCGGCGTTATTTACGGGTTGCCTTGCTGGTCCAGAAGCCCGTATGTTGCTTCGGCCAAATCTTGGCGGATATGTTCCGATTTCTCGCTGAAGCTTACACCGTGAATGAGAAGCAGGGAAATTTCAGAAAAATAGCGGAAATTTTGCAGAATTCGTTCCGGACCGAGACGCACCCATGCTTCATCCTGCTCGGTAAGCTTGCTTTTCACGAAGTTCAATACCCACACGATGTCTTCTCTGCACAGAGGATGCTGCGTGTCCATAATACGGGCCATACGGGTGGATACGCTGCGCTGGGTGGAACGGGAATCCGGGGAGGGCAAGGTGGACATGCCGATTCACTCCTACGCGGCCTCATCGATTGCCGATCATGCCTTTACCTTCCTATCTGGCAAGACGCATTGCATCGGCTCAAGGCGCACACATTCTTATTACCATCATCTTTATGTCGAAGGCAGTGATTTTATACATGGCGCCATTGTCGAACGGAAGATACATATGCTATCATATGGGAAGTTTACGCCAAGCAGGACGGGGGATACCAGCATGAGCAATCGAACGATTGTCCTTATCGGATTTATGGGAACCGGGAAATCAACTGTTGGAGCACGGTTGGCTGAGCAGTTGAAGCTTCGCTTCCGCGATTTGGATGAGGAGATTGCCAGCCGGATGGGAAGGCCCATTCCGGATATTTTCGCAGAGCGGGGGGAGGCTTATTTCCGAGATCAGGAGGGACGCATTCTCTCTCTGCTGCTGGGAGAGGAAATTTCTCAGATTATCGCTACCGGAGGCGGGGCCGTCTTGAAGGAAGAGAACCGGAAGCGCATGAAGGAGCAGGCGACCGTGATTCATCTGACAGCAGAGGAGGCGACGATCGTGAAGCGGGTCCGCCAGGACCGGAGCCGTCCGTTGCTGCAGGGAGATGTGGAGGAGCGGGTTCGCCATTTGATGACGGAACGCCGCGGGCTGTACGACTTCGCCCATCTATGCGTACCGACGGACAGCGAGTCTGTGGAACAGTTGTGCACTCGAATCCTCTCTTATATTGAACGGAATTAGTCGTCGGATTCCAATACGCTCCAGGAGAGCATGCCGCCTTCCAGGTTTACGGCATTGACCCTGCCGAGGCGCTGCAAATATTCGCACACGAGCTCGCTGCGGTAGCCGCTGCGACAGATGAAGATGGCCTCTTCCGTCGGCTCAATCTCTTGAAGCCGCTCCGGAATCTGGTTCATTGGAATATGCTTGGAGCCGGGAATCATGCCTAGGGCAACTTCCTCATCCTCGCGCACATCGATTATGTTTAACGCTTCGCCGCGCTGCAACCGACTTCTCAGCTCTGCGGCCTCGATTGTTTTGATGGGTGTCATTTGGGAACAAGCATCCTTTCTCAACGGGAATGATGGAGTTGCTCCGGCTCTTGAAGCCGGGCGCTCAGTGAATATATTCAATATTATACGAATAAATGTAAAGGAGTGGAAGCGCATGGACGTTATCGTAAGGCCGACTTCCCGGCTGCAAGGGGAGATTCAGGCATTGTCATCCAAAAATTACACGACCCGGTATTTGCTTGCCGCCGGATTGGCGGAAGGGACGAGCACGATATACTATCCGGCCCACAGTGAAGATAGCGATGCCATGCGCCGCTGTCTGTGTGGACTTGGCGCGGTGCTGGAGGAGGACGAGGAGAAGCTGGTCATTACGGGCTTCGGACGCCGTCCGCAACTGGCGGATCCGGCACGTGAACTGAATGTGGGCAACGCCGGAGCGGTGCTGCGGTTTTTGATGGCCGTTGCCGCTTTGCTGCCGGAGGTGAATTTCATCAACGCCTACCCGGATTCGCTAGGGAAGCGGCCGCATGACGATCTGATTACGGCGCTCACTCAGCTCGGGGTGAGCGTGTCGCATCGGGATGGCAAGCTGCCGATCACCATTCGCGGAGGGGAGCCGAAGGGCGGACATATCTGCGTATCGGGAAGCGTCAGCTCCCAGTTCCTTAGCGCCTTGCTCTTCCTCACTCCGCTCTTACACGAGGACAGCGTTATCGAGGTCGTGAACGATCTCAAGTCCAAGATTGTCGTAGGCCAGACGCTGGAAGTGCTGGCTCAGGCGGGCATTCGTATCGACGCCCGCGAAGATCTGATGGTTTTCCGGGTGCCGGGCAACCAAAGCTATGAAGCGAAAACTTATGTCGTGCCAGGGGATTACCCGGGCTCGGCCGCCGTTCTGGCGGCGGCGGCCGTCGTTCC
Source organism: Paenibacillus popilliae ATCC 14706 (assembly GCF_000315235.1). Lineage (GTDB taxonomy): Bacteria > Bacillota > Bacilli > Paenibacillales > Paenibacillaceae > Paenibacillus_B > Paenibacillus_B popilliae. Next base: position 15,812 of record NZ_BALG01000042.1, read on the forward strand.
TTCCGATATCGTCGTCAAAGGCTTGACCGAGGACAGCAAGCAGGGAGAGCGCGCGATTGTCGACGTGCTGCATAGGATGGCCGTGCCGCTGGAGCATACGAATTCGACGGTTCGGATCCAGGGCGGCGGACCGCTAAAGGCGGTGGAGTTCGACGGAGACGCGGCAACCGATGCCGTGCTCGCGATGGTGGCGGCCGCCGTCTTCGCCGATGGAACCTCGCGCTTCTACAATGTAGAGAACTTGCGGTACAAGGAATGCGACCGCATTACTGATTATGTTGCCGAGCTGCGGAAGGCCGGCGCGGATGTGGAGGAGCGGCAGGCGGAGATTATCGTGCACGGGAAGCCGCAAGGCATAGCTGGCGGCGTCGAGATCAACGCGCATTACGATCATCGGGTCATTATGGCTCTCACGGTAGTCGGGCTGCGTGCGCGCCAGCCGATTCGTATTCGCGATGCCCATCATGTCGCCAAATCGTACCCACAATATTTTGAACATTTGCAAGCGTTGGACGCACAGGTGGAATGGGTGGAAGGATAACCTATGCCATTCCGGTTAGGACAGTGAAAGGAGTGAATGCAAATGAGCTATGAGCACCCGCCCCAAGAAGAGATTCGCAAGCTGCTGAACGAGAGCAGCACGATAGCCGTTGTCGGCTTGTCCGATGACCCGACGCGGGTATCCTATATGGTTGCCGAAGCGATGCAGAAGAAGGGCTATCGGATCATTCCCGTTAACCCGAAGGCGGACAAGATCCTTGGCGAGACTTGCTATCCCTCGCTGACAGACGTACCGGTTCCAATCGATATCGTGAACGTGTTCCGTCGTAGCGAATATTGCGCCGACGTTATGCGGGAGGCGGCGAAGGTCAAAGCGAAGGCCATATGGATGCAGCAGGGGATTGTCAATGAAGAAGTGGCCCGTATCGCGGCAGACAACGGCATGTTCTGCGTCATGGACCTGTGCATCAAAGTACTGGATTCGATTCTGCTCCCGCATGGGAAGACCGTATCTTAGCCAAAACCGGGGCAGCTCGCCAGGGGTTCTCGTCCTATGCGGAACGAGAACTCCCGGCTTCTGCCTTTTTAATTTTGACAAAGATCTGCGAAGCCCTTACCATTCTTGATAGAAGGAGAGATGTCCTTGAATCAGTTAGGGATTCTTCAGCAGTTATCGCGGGCGCTTATGCAGCCGCTTATCGCGCTGCCGGCGGCGGCGCTGGCGCTGGCGTTCGGCCATCTTCTGGCAGGTACGGGCTTGCAGGATACGGCCGCGCTGTTCGAGCTGACAGGCAGGACGATTTTTTTTGTGCTGCCCTACATTTTCGCGGTTGGGGTTGCGCTTGGCTTGGCTAACAATGCTGGAGTTGCCGCCTTGTCTGCGCTGCTCGGCATCTTTATTTTCCGTCAACTGCTGAATCAATGGAGCGAATCGGCCTTCGAGCCGACCGTATTGAACGGCATCATCTTCGGGATATTGGCGGGACTCGTCCATCAACGCTTCAAGGATGTGCGCTTTCCGGAATATTTCCAATTTTTCGGAGGCCAGCGGTTTGCGGTGCTCCTTACGACCCTGTGTTCTATCGCCCTTTCCTGGGTAATGATTATGCTGGCTCCCTTCATGCAGCAGGGCATACAGTTTTTGGGGCAGGAAATCGTGGCGATGGGCGGATTCGGCATATTTTTATACGGCGTTCTGCATCGGGTGCTGGTCGCTTTCGGGCTGCATCATCTCCTGAACAACCTGTATTGGTTTCAGGTAGGTACATACACCGATGCTGAAGGAATGACGTACAGCGGCGATTTGCCTCGTTTTTTTGCAGGAGATCCGGCAGCGGGCGCATATATGGCCGGTCTGTATCCGATAATGATATTCGCGCTGCCGGCCGTGGCGCTGGCCATTGTGCACGAATCGCGGGAGGACCTGCGCCCCAGAGTGCGCAAGACATTTATGACGGCGGCTTTGGTCTCGCTGCTTACGGGAATTACCGAGCCGATTGAGTTCGCGTTCCTGTTTGCGGCGCCGTATCTGTTCATCGTCCATGCGCTGTTGAGCGGGGCCGCGATGTGGATTACGGCCGAGCTCGGCGTGCGGCATGGCTTCTCGTTCTCGGCAGGAGCGATAGATTATGTCGTCAATTTCTACCAGTCGGAGGGAGCGCTGTGGATTATCCCTGTCGGCATCGCGTTCGCGCTCATCTATTATGTCGTATTTCGGTTTGCCATCCAGAAGTTCCAGATTCCGACCCCCGGCCGGGTGGAAGGCTCCTTGCTCGACGATATGGCGAGCGATCTGCTGCACCGGGTGCCACTCATCATTCAGGTACTCGGCGGCAAGGATAATATTGCCGACATTCAGGCCTGCATTACCCGGCTGAGGCTTCGCGTCAACAATGACAAACTGGTCGATCGCCATACGCTCCGCAAGCTTGGAGCGGCGGGCGTCATTCGTCTGGGGGGAGGGCACTTGCAGGTCGTCTTCGGCACCTACTCGGAGCTGATCAAGGATGAGATAGTCAAGCGGCTGCAGCGCAACTCGATGCAAGTCTGGTTTGTCGCTCCGGTGCAAGGGAAAATGATCCCGATTGAAGAGGTGCCGGATCGCATTTTCGCGCAAAAGCTTGTCGGACAAGGAGTCGCTTTCCTGCCTGACAAAGGCGAGCTTGTCTCGCCCGTACATGGACGAGTACGCCATATCTACCCTACTATGCACGCGCTAGGCATCGAGACGCCGGAAGGGTTGGAAGTCCTCCTTCACATCGGAATCGAGACGTCATCGTTGAATAGTGCCGGTTTTCAGGCAGTTGTACAGGAAGGTGATGAAGTGGGACCGGGACAGCTTTTGATTAAATTCGACTATAACGAAGTGAAGAAGCGCTGTGCATCGCTGGCGACCCCGATGGTTATTACGAATTCGGAGGCGGTCGCTTCCTGGAGCTTCGCGCCGTTCGCGGCAGTTAAGCGGGGACAGACTTCCGTCATGTCGGTCGTGCTGAAGGAGTATGCTAACGGAGGTGGTAGACGATGACGCAGAAGGTGCAGGGAATCGGGGCTTCCAGCGGGATCTCCATCGGCAAGGCGTTCGTGCTTCCTATGTGGGAATGGGACGTGCCGGAGGAGAAGATGGATCCCTCTGATCTGGCCCGCGAATTCGAGCGGCTGTACGAAGGCATCCGTTCGTCGAAGGATGAGATCGAGTTCATTAAGAGCGAGATTCGTGAAATGGTCGGGAATGAAGAGTCCTCGATATTTGACGCGCATCTGGCCATATTGGACGATCCGATTTTTATGAATGAGATTCAAGGCATAATCCAGCGGCAGTACAAGGCGGTGGAAGTGGCGGTGAAGGAGGCTATCGATCACTTCGTCACGATGTTCGACTTGCTGGACGATGAGTATATGAAGGAACGGGCGCTGGATATCAAGGATGTCGGCAACCGTCTGCTCAAGCATTTGCTGGGCGCACCGGACATTACGCTGCCGACCGATACGCAGCCGTATATTTTGGTCGCGAAGGAACTGTCGCCGTCGCAGCTTGTCCATCTGAATCCAAAAAATGTGCTCGGCATCGTCATGCTGATGGGAGGAAAGACGTCACATTCGGCGATTATGGCCCGGGCCCTCGGCATTCCGCTCGTGCTCGGACTGGAGGGGAAAATGACAAGGCCTGTCCAGACCGGCGACCTGGTTATCGTGGACGGGGAGCACGGCATTGTCTATATCGAGCCGCCAGATCAGGTCGTGAAGCAGTACGAGGCCCGGTACGAAGCGTATGCGCGGGAGGTGGACGAGCTGAAGAAGCTGGTTAAGCTTCCTGCCGTCACTCAGGATGGCCTGACGATCAGCTTGACGGTCAACATCAGCTCTACGCGCGAGCTGGAGATCGCTGATCAGAACGGGGCGGAGGGCGTCGGTCTGTTCCGGACCGAATTTATGTATATGGATCGTTCATACCCGCCGTCCGAAGCGGAGCAATTGGCGGTCTATCGAGATGTGGCCGAGCATTACAAAGATTCGCAGGTCATTATCCGCACGCTCGATATCGGCGGTGACAAACCGATGGAATATTTGAATCTTCCGGAAGAGGACAATCCGTTCCTCGGCTATCGGGCGATTCGCATTTGCCTCGACCAGCAGGAGCTGTTCAAGTCTCAGCTCCGCGCTATTCTCCGGGCGAGCGCACATGGGCCGGTCGCGCTTATGATCCCGATGATCTCGTCCGTGGAAGAGATCATCGCGGCCAAGGTGGTGCTGGAAGAGGCGAAGGCAGAACTACGGGATGAAGGGCTGCCATTTGACGAGAAGCTGCCTGTAGGCATTATGGTGGAGGTTCCGGCTGCGGCTCTGATCGCCGATCGCCTCGCGGAAGAGGTTGATTTCTTCAGCATCGGCACGAACGATCTGGTGCAGTATACCCTTGCCGTTGACCGGATGAACGAGCAGATTGCGCATATGTATGATCCGTTCCATCCTGCAGTGCTGCGGCTCATCCGCCATACGATCGAGGCAGCCCAGGCCCGGGGCATCGGCATCAGCATCTGCGGCGAGATGGCGGGAGACACGCGGGCCGTGCCACTCTGGATCGCTCTTGGAGTCACGAAGCTGAGCATGTCCCCGCGCTTCATTCCGCGAGTGAAGGCGGCTATCCACCGCACTACCCGAACCGGGAGCGAGCAGCTGACGGAACGCATTTTCGATGCCCGTTCCAAGGCCGAGATCGATGAGTTGGTTAAGATGTATTTTACGTCCTGACATAAATGCAGCGACGCCTTTCGTCCTTCTTCAAGGCAGGGGGCGTCTTTCCTAACATAAAAGGCATGGCCCCTTGAACGGGGCCATGATGCCTATCGGCTTGCCCGCCTGTCCATGTCGCGGATAATGGAGAGCACGCCGTCGTATGTGCCGCTATCGATATCCTCGAAAGCATAATCAGACGTAGCAGGAACACCGTACTTCCCGATGTATATTTTGCCGGCCTTATCGCCAGCCAGATGCACCTCCGCCCCTTCTTCGCGGACGCGGTGAACTGGATACCACAATTCCCAATCCTCGAAGTCCTTATCAACGAGCGCGATGATGCGCTTGCCGCTTAAACGCATAAATATCTCGACTCCTTCGCACGTTGTATCGAAGAACAAACCTCCCGTGCATCGAACGCGATCCGGCCCTTATTGCATCTTAACGGCTCTATTTCCATAATGAAGCCTATTGAGTCTTGAGGCGGAATCGCCTACGATTTTAACAGGGAGATTCATTCTGCGGATGGACTGTTCCTTATCTATTCATTACATAAGGGGTCTGACAGAGAGAGACTGTGATGTAGGGGGGGGTTGTATGAACAAACAATGTAACTGTGGCCATGAAATGCGGCTTGCTTTGCGTACTGTAATCCACGACAGGACAATACACATTCACCATGTGCCTGTGTTGACTTGCCCGCATTGTGAACGCTCGGAGCTGTATCCGGCGATCAAGTCGGAGATAACGGATATGATTCACTGCCGCAAGGCCAGTCAAAGCAAGGAGTTATCCGGTATGGAGGAGGAACGCGATTCTGTGCCGCGGCACTATTTTTTCGAGAAGATGAACGAGGCGGTGAATGTACTGGTCGAATGTGTGGACGCGTTCGGGCCCGACGATCTGCTTCCGTACGCAGAGAAAGTGATGAACGAGAGGGTTAACAAGCTTCTGGACATGTACCTGCTGGCGAAGATGCTGGAGGATGAGGAATGGATGTCTGAGCTGCAACAGCGTTTAAAACAGATTTCCGGTTTTAGTTTCTATCCGGATCGGGTTAAAATAAGGTAAGAGGCTCTTTGCCTACTGCAATTGTGATGAAAGAGGGCCAGGTCGTCTGGCACGACTCTCATCATACGATAACATTTGACAATGTAAGTTCGGAGTTGACGTACTCCTCCCGCTAAATGACGTGTTTCCAGTCGGTTCCAGTTGTAACATTGCGAATTTTCTGAAAATATCGTATCATAAAATGTAAACAAAAGGGTCGTAACAAATTTTCGGTAAATTGGAGAGAAGATTCGTGACGGTAACTATTTATGATGTAGCGAGAGAAGCGGGCGTCTCGATGGCCACCGTTTCCCGGGTTGTGAATAACAATCCGAACGTGAAGCCGCAAACGCGAAAAAAGGTGTATGAAGCGATTGAGCGCTTAGGTTATCGCCCGAATGCAGTCGCACGCGGACTTGCGAGCAAAAAGACGACGACCGTTGGGGTCGTCATTCCCGATATCTCCAATTCTATTTTTGCTGAGGTCGCACGAGGAATTGAAGATATTGCGAACATGTACCACTATAATATCATTTTGTGCAACGCGGACAAGAAGAAAGAGAAGGAAATACGCGTCATTAATACGCTGCTGGAGAAGCAAGTGGACGGGCTTGTGTTCATGGGCGGTGCCGTAACGGAGGATCATATCCAGGCGTTCCGTACCGCATCTGTTCCGATCGTGCTATGCGCGACGACGGACGAGCATGGCTCCATTCCTTCGGTAGACATTGATCATGAAGGGGCCGCATTCGATGCGGTCAACACCCTCATTCGCCACGGTCACAGCGATATTGCGATGATTAGCGGCACGTTTCAGGATCCGGCGAACGGATTCGCGCGCTTCCAGGGCTATAAGAAGGCTTTGGAGAGCGCAGGGATCGAGTACAAGGAAGACCTGGTCCGTATCGGGAACTACCGATATGAATCCGGCGTGGAAGCCATGAAATATTTCCTCGGTCTGAAGAAGCGCCCGACGGCGATTTTTGCGGCAACCGACGAAATGGCGATCGGAGCGATTCATTGCATTCAGGACGCCGGGTTGAAGGTGCCTGACGACTTCTCGGTCATCAGCGTAGACAATATCCGCATGGCTTCGATGGTTCGTCCACAACTGACGACGGTAGCTCAGCCGATTATGATATCGGCGCGGTGGCGATGCGCTTGTTGACCAAGCTGATGAAGAAGGAGAACGTGGAGAATTCACAGGTCATTCTGCCGCACGAGACGATTCTTCGCTTATCGGTCAGCCAGGTGAATGAGTAAGTCCGGCAAGCATGTTGGCGGCATATGAAGAGCCCCTATTATTGGGGCTTTTTGTGTGTCGAGGTCTGCTGCGGTGCAAGATATTGGATCATGAAGGAGGAAGGCGATATGGCAAGCGAAGCCGTACTCGGAATTATTGGCGCGATGGACGAAGAGATTGAGCGCCTGCTGCAGGCTGCACAGGACGTTAAGGAAGTGAAAGTAACGGGAATGACCTTTTATAGGGGGCAACTGGCGGGGCGTTCGGTTGTCATCTGCAAATCGGGTGTCGGCAAAGTCAATGCCGCCGTTACGACGCAAGTGCTGATTGACCGCTTCGGGGCCCATCAGGTGCTCTTCACCGGAGTAGCCGGCGCGCTTCACCCGGAGCTGAACATCGGAGATATCGTCATCTCGACGTACTGCATGCATCATGATATGGATGCAACCGCTCTTGGCTTCGAGCCCGGGGTCATTCCATTCCAGGAGACCTCTCGGTTCGAGGCGGATGGAGCCCTCATCCAGCTGGCGGATCAGGTATGCGCCGAGCTGTTCCCGGGACGTTATCTTAAAGGCGGGGTGCTGTCCGGGGATCAATTCATCGCCAGCCGCGACAAGGTCAAGGCGCTGTACGAGACGTTTCCGGGTTCGGCATGCACGGAAATGGAAGGCGCGGCCGTAGCACAAGTATGCCATATCCATGGGGTTCCGTTCGTCATTATCCGGTCGATGTCGGACAAAGCGGACGGATCGGCCCATGTCAATTTCGCGGAATTCACGGTCAAAGCCGCGCTGCACTCGTACCAAATTATCGAGCGGATGGTCAGTCGATTCGCATAATCAACAGCGATGGCCTCCTGAGCCATCGCTGTTGTTCGTTCGCAGGCCGCGAGGGTTCGCGCCCATTCGTTATGGATTTTTGACTTGAACTGCCGAAGTCGGACTCGATTCCCCGGCCGTGTTCACGGCCGTGACCCGGTACCAGCCTGCGGGCGAGATCGTGATGAGCTCGAACTGTGCCGTCGGCGTGGTGCCGATGCGTTCATATAATCCACCGTCGGAGCTGTAGTAGATCACATACTCGCTCGGATTATTGGACGAGGTGCCCCAGGTCAGCTTCAAGCCCATATCGGTCAGGGAAGCTTGTGGATTGCCTGGCGTGCTCGGCGGGCTGTCCGCCTCATCCTGAGCCCCCGTCTCCGTTCCTTGATCCTGCCTGTCTTCGTCCGCGCTGCCGTCTCCCGTTGAGCCGGGGTTCTGCGTATCCGAGCTTCCATTGCCGGAACCATCCGGATTAGGCTCCACGTTAGCGCCTCCCAGTGTCACGGTCTGAGATGGGGCGGACTCGTTGCCGGCCACATCGACAGCCGTCACATAGTAAGCATACTGATGCGAACTAGAGTAATACGTCTTGAATTGAAGCGCCTCTCCCGTTAGCACCGTTCCTTCTTCGCGCTTGAACGGACCGCCATCCAAGGAGCGGTACAGACGATAACCGACGACATCTGCTTCACCGTTCCGCAAGAACGAAATGCGCAGCGTCGTATCGCCCAATTCCTCCATACTTACGCCAGACGGCGGCGATGGCACCTCGTCGTCATCCTTGCGCGGATCGACCTTCGCAGGCGCATCCGTATTGGCGTCCTCCGGCAAATAGGAGGACAGCGAGCGCCGCTGACTACTGGAAGACAGATGATTCAGCGCTTGCGTCAGCTCCTCGATCAGCTCTTGAATCGGTTTCTCGCGCTTGATGACCACTTTCTCCCGGGTCATATCATCAGGAGTCGTATCTTGCGGGATATAGTTGACGCCGTCATACGTGATGTACTTCATCCGCTGCAGCGCATCTTCGGTCTCGGTAGGCACGAATTTGCGATCGAACAGCTCCGTTACGTAGCGGCCGGCCTGCTTCGTCAGCTCGTTCGGAAGCTTCCCGCTCAATCCGGAGACGGTCATCCGCACGATGTCATCAGGCTGGCTGAACTGCTTCGTCTCGAACAATTCCGGCTTCAACTTGTTTACTTCGTTCATTACTTTGGACCAAATCTCTGTGGAACGGGAATAGGCGTCTCGATTTAATACGTGAATCTGCTGGTCATATCCGACCCATACGCCCATCGTTACATCCGGCGTGTAGCCGACGAACCAGGTGTCGGCATAGTTCTGGGTCGAACCGGTCTTGGCGGCCACTTCCACTTGGCCGAACAGATTGAACTCGGACTGCACCCGGCGTCCGGTACCGCGCGGATCGGTAATGACGGTTTTTAGCATATCCGTCATCAAATACGCGCTCTGCTCGGATACGACCGGCTTCGAATCGACTTTGTGCTGATATATGATTTTGCCGTTCGAATCGACGATCTTGGATATCATGTACGGATCGTTATACTTCCCGTCGTTGGCAATAACACCGAAGGCGTTGGTGATCTCTTCCACGGTAACACCATAGCTCAGGCCGCCGATTACCCCGGTCTGGGCGTAATAATCTTCCGGCTGAATCGTCGTGAATCCGAGCTTCTTGACGAAGTCAAGCGCCTGCTTGACGCCCAGCTTTTCTATGTAGATCTTGAGCGCTGGCAAGTTAAGCGATTCATTCAGCGCCTTCCTTGCGGTTACGAGCCCCTGGTATCTCATATTTGCGTTGCCGGGAATATGGTAGCCCTTGGAACCATCCTTCAACACCATCGGCGCGTCGTCCAGTATGGAGGCCGGCTGAATCAAGCCTTGATCCAGAGCTGGCAAATACGCGGCCAACGGCTTCATCGTCGAGCCAGGCTGGCGCATCATCTGCGTGGCGAAGTTCATCTGCTCCTCATAGAAATCTCGACCTTCGATCATGCCAAGGATCGCCCCGGTATGATGATCGATCATCATCGCAGCGACTTGCTCCAAGCCCTTTGTCTCGCTGTATGGAGAGAAGTTGTCTTTGTTGTTCGCCACGTTTTTCATGGCCTTGTAAATCATCTTGTCGATCGTGGTGTAGACTTTGTATCCGCCGTGGAGCAACTGCTCCCGGGCGTTCTGCAGCAATTCCGCATTCTCGCGCTTGCGCAGATCGGCTTGCGTGAATTCCGGGTACTGCTGCAGGACAAGCACTTTGGCGGCAGCCCGCTCCGCTTCCAGCATCAGGTATGGATAGATCGCATATGCCTTCGCATTTGGCTTGGCGATGGAGCCCCGAATGTCAAATGCTAATGCTTCGTCATATTGCTGCTGCGTAATTTTATGCTCTTCAAGCATGCGTTTCAGAACCAGCTTCTGGCGCTTGATGGCTCTTTCAATGCCTTCCTCATTGATTTCTCCCTTGCCTGTGAACGCGGAATAGACGGAAGGGAGCTGGGGAAGACCGGCCAAATACGCTGATTGGGCGATATTCAGCTGATCAAGCTTGTCGATTTTGAAGATGCCTTTGGCTGCTGCCTTGATGCCATACAGATTATAACCGCTCGATCCGTTGCCGAACGAAACCTTGTTCAGGTAAGCGGTCAATATCTCTTCCTTCGACAGTATGCGCTCGATGCGCAGGGATAGAAAGATCTCTTTTGCTTTCCGGATGTCGGTCCGATCCAAGGTCAAAAACACTTGTCTCGCCAACTGCTGGGTCAAAGTACTCCCGCCTGTCTGCACCGGCTTATTCAGCACTTTTTGCACAACAGCTCGGGACAACCCCCGAATATCAATGCCCATATGCTCGAAAAAACGGTTGTCTTCCGTTGCGATAAGCGCGTCGATAACGGTCTGGGGAATCTCGTCCATCGTGACCGGCCGCCTGTCTTCATCAGTACGAAGCTGGCCGACAGGAGAGCCGTCATTAAAATATACAAAACCTGTGAATGCATTTTCCTGAATCTTCTGCTCGATGTATTCCCGGGAACGAATCGGTTCATCCTTCACGAGGGAAGTGACGTAGCCAATGCCAACACCGCCTGCGAATAAGCAACATAGAATACCGAGCAGCATGAGCCACTTCGTGACAGTCCAGATTCGACGTCCAACCGACTTTTTCGGCCTTGGCTTGTCGTCCTTTTCCGTCAGTTTCTCATCTACCATGCATTTTTTCCTCCTTATATTGCAGCGCTTTCCATTATACCACAAAAGTTGATTTGATAGATGTTACTTTCCTTATCAACTTACAAAATGATGTTTGGAAAGCGGAAGGCGAAGCAAATGATTTGACGAACCGGATCGGTTGTGCTATAAAAGCGATGATTGAATCAACCTTCGCAAAAAATAGGGTTTCCCAACAGCCTGAGTTTTGCTGTTGAACAGCCTTCTTATTGCGGTCTTGGTGCGCACAGAGCAAGAAAAAAGGCCGCAAAAAATCGCCGTCCATACGGAACGGCGATTCGTTGCCTAAGATGAGCATCTTAACGGCTGTAGAACTCGACGATTTGCTTCTCATCGATCTCTTGGGACAATTCTCCGCGCTCTGGCAGGCGGATGTACTTGCCTTCAAGAGCAGCTTCGTTGAATTCCAAGTAGTTCGGAAGGTGATGACGGCCTTCCATCGCTTCTTTGATCACTTTCAGGCTGCGACTTCTCTCACGAAGGCCGATAACGTCGCCTGGAGTAACGATATAGGATGGGATGTCGACCTTCTTGCCATTTACCGTAACATGGCCGTGAGCAACCAATTGGCGGGCGCCTGCGCGGGAATTCGAGAACCCGAGGCGGTATACCAAGTTGTCCAGACGGCTCTCCAGCAGGAACATGAAGTTCTCACCGGCGATGCCTTGCATTTTGGTTGCACGGTCGAACAAGGTGCGGAATTGCTTCTCGCCCAAGCCGTACATATGGCGAAGCTTTTGTTTCTCTTGCAGTTGAACAGCGTAGCCGCTCAATTTTTTGCGCATACCCGGACCGTGTTGTCCTGGAGGATACGCGCGATTTTTCAGTTCTTTGCCTGTGCCGCTCAGAGAGATGCCGAGACGGCGGCTCAATTTAAACTTAGGACCTGTGTAACGTGCCATATGAAAGTTGACTCCTTCTCAAACGAATGTTAGATAATGGGTCGCTTTGCGCCGATTCCCATCCTTATGCTGAAATCAATCAGCTCCGGCACAGGGTTTCAGCCGCTGCCCGTCCGGCGATGGAAATACGTGAGGGTGACACAACAGTTCTCCCCTTATACATCTAATAATTCTATAAGATCATCAGGCTCAATGTCAAGACTGCCTGCTGCAATCTCGTGTTTTTCAATGATTCTATCTAATAATAGAAAAAAAGTAAATATTTTACGATATGTGGCTTACAAACCGTAGATCTTTCAACATAGTTCTTATGACCTGAAAAAACTTTTAGAAGGTTGTATCGAAGTAGTACATTTTAGTAGAGATATATTGTATGATAATATATAGTACCCTTTATATAGAAGGAGAAGAGCATGACGGAACGTCTAGTCCATCACCAGTCAATTGAATCGGACATGAAGGTTATAGGGACGAACGATTCAGTCCCGAACGGAACCCGGGATCTGCAGCCTCTATCATGGGACAGCTGGGTGTTGCAGCGGGATGCGAATGTTTTCGATTTCCCTGATTTGCAGTCGCCGCTGCAATCCGCCTACAAGGAATGGGCGAATGATTTGCCTGCCCGCGCTTGTGTTCTGCGAGGCCGTATGGCGTTATTTGATTATGTGGGCAAGTGGATGGCGGGCGACTCCGAATTATCCGGCGAAGCCGCAGCCGACCGCGCAGCCGCTGCCGCACTCCAGGAAGGCAAGCTGGCCGTCCGGACGGGAGTCGGCTACTTCTATGCCGCCTGCCCGCTGCTGAACAAGCGGGAAGAGAGCTTCGCTGCAGTCGTATGCCGTTTGGACGCGGCTCCGGATGAATCGTTCTCCGTAGGCATGGATGCATGGGTTTATGGACTTCGAACGCATTTTTACCGGCAATTCGAGCTGGTCATTGTCGACGAGCTGGTGCGAACGCTGAGAACGGCCGAACGGGAGCTGAAGCGCCGCGATGTGCTGCATGGCGCTATTCGGCACATGCATGACCGGATCAATGTCGATTCCGTATTATCGCAGATTATGTCCAGCGTCGAGCAGTTGGTTCCGGAAGCGCGGATTGAGGTCTATTTGTCCCAGGATCACACCAGCTCGAATCTGAAGGTAAAGCCTTTGTTGTTCCAGCCGGGAAGCGACGGCGTTGTGCGTCAAGCCTTCATGAAGGGAGACGTATGTTATGAACGTGACGGAGCGGACAGTGATACGGAAGTAGGGTTTGCGCTGTGCGGCGAGCAGGGGGCCTATGGCGTGATTAAGGTCAGCTTTCCCGGGATGGCGCCGGATCCTTCCGATGTACAGCTTATTCAGCTTATTGTGGAGACGGCCGGCACGGCCTTCGAGAATGCCCGTCTTCATGAGCAGGCGAATAAAGTCATACAAGAGCTGCGCTTCATCAATGACTTGACGAAGCGCATCAATCAGAGCTTGCGGCTGCAGGATGTGTTCCATGATGCGACCCACGAGCTGCTGCGCGTGTTTCGGGCCGACTTCTGCACACTGCTTCAATTGAACGCGGAGCGGCAGTGCTATGAAGTAGTGTCCAGCAACATGGAAGAATTCGATGATGCGCATTTATCCTTCGATGAAGGATTGTTCGGTCATATGTATGTGGAAAAGGAGCCGGTCATCGTATCCGATATTGAGATGGACGCACCCGCGTCCATGCAGTTTTTCGAGAAGCTGAATTATCATTCTGTCATCGCCGCGCCCTTGTTCGGCAGCGGGGAGATGGTGGGCATCGTCATTCTTGCTGATCGGCGCAAGCAATTCTTCACTTATGACAATTTCAAGCTGTTGCAGATGCTGGCGACCCACATCGGGCTGGCGATCGCGAATGCAGCGCTGCATAGCAGGGTCAAGCATCTCGCCAACAACGATCAGCTGACCGGGTTATATGCGCGCCATTACTTGGACAAGCAGATCCAGCGCCAGCAACAGAGCGACTTCTGCGGTTCGCTTATCGTCGTGGACATCGATCATTTCAAGCAGATCAATGACCGCTACGGCCACCAGGTGGGCGATAAAATATTGAGTCAGGTCAGTCATATTATTCGCAGCTCGATTCGCGAATCTGATATCGCGGCCCGTTGGGGCGGCGAGGAGTTGGCGGTATACCTTCCACAGCTCAGCATCGGCCAGACGATACGGGTTGCGGAACGGATTCGGATCCGGGTGGATAACGAGACGGAGCCGCATGTCACAGTCTCCTGCGGCATTGCCGACTGGAGTTGGAAGGACGATATTGTCAGTGTCGAATCGCTGTTCTACCGTGCCGACATGGCGCTGTATGAAGCGAAGGACAGCGGGCGGAATCAGATCCGCATCAGCACCTAGCATGCGGCGCTGCCTGATGAATAATCCCAATTCAAGCGTGAGACGATAGTAGAGATGGGCGATCAATGTCCATCTCTTTCTATTTTGGTAAATCGGTCCTTTTTTTGGGGATTGAAAATTTTGTTGCGACAAGAGAAGGGGAGGATTCGTTATGGGCGGGACGATAGGCCAGGGGCGAAGATGCATCTTGTTGTCCGCAATCATTACCGGATTCGTCATCCTGTTGCACGGATGCGGAGTAACCGCTAATCCCGATGATATACTGAACCGGGCCCTAAGCGGAGTTGGGGGTCAGGATCAAGTGCGGTTCGAAGGCTTGGCGGAGATATGCGTCGGCAAGGACATGCTGCTAACCAAGCAATTCCGGTATGAAGGAGAGGCGAAGCAGCACAAGGGCGTCCATATGAAGCTGAGCGCCGATATGGATCAGCGGACGACCGCCAAGCGCTGGAATCCGGTAACGCAGATGGATCAATTGCAGCGGATCCCGGATAAGCAGGTCTCCCTCCTGTCTCAAGGGGAGGGGCCTGTTGGGGCGAAGGGGACTGGACAAGGCAACAAGACAGAGCAAGAAGGGAGAGAACTGGTTCCGCTGCAAGTAACGTTGTCCAACGAGGATGCGAAGCGAATCTATATCAGCCAGTTGGAGGAGGATTATAAGCGGATCATTCCCCCTTCCGAGCCGTACCAGAAAATGCGTCGTTCGCTGAGTGAGCAGGAACGGAGCAGATTAGATGCGGAGCTGAAGACAATTGTGGACCGAAGCCGGTCTGACCTGGATCACAAGCTGAAGGCCGCCAGCATCGCCGGGCGTTATGTCGTCTGGGTGGAGCGGCGCCATTCCTTGCCTGTCATCCTGGAAGGATGGTTTACGGCCGGCTATAATGACAATGGCAAGGAACGCCGGGAGACCGTTCATACGAAGACGAGGTTCTCTTATAAGTAACGCCGCAGCGTCCCGAGCCTGGCCGGTCCGCAGCCAATCGAGAGCGCGGCGCTGTTTTCGATAAGCGCTCATGTTACAAGTAGGTAAGGTTTCATCATTTTATCGGCCGACCGAGGAGGAACATGACATGAAAGACCCAAGATTGCAGAAGCTGGCACAGAACTTGGTTCAATATTCCATCAATGTGCAGTCAGGTGAAAATGTGCTGATTGAGATGATTGGCTCCGAGCGCGAACTGGTAATGATGCTAGTAAATGAAGTCGCGGCGCGGGGCGGCCGCCCGTTCGTGCAACTGACCGACCGTAAAGTGCTGCGCTCGCTGATCAAGATCGCGTCTGAGGAGCAGATAAAGACGTGGCGGGAATATGATTTGCTTCGGATGCAGAACATGCAGGGATATATCGGGATTCGCGCCGGGGAGAACGCGAACGAAATGTCGGATGTGCCGGAAGACAAAATGAAGCTGTATGACACCATTTATTCGCATCCGGTACATATGGAAGAGCGTGTCAAGCGCACGAAGTGGGTCGTGCTTCGTTATCCGAACGCTTCAATGGCCCAGTTGGCCAACACGTCAACGGAAGCGTTTGAAGATTTCTACTTCGATGTGTGTAATCTGGATTACTTCAAGATGGACAAAGCGATGGAGCCGCTGAAGGCGCTGATGGACCGCACCGACAAGATCCGCCTGACCGGCCCGGGAACCGACCTAACGTTCTCGATCCGGGGCATTGGGTCTGTTAAATGCTCGGGGCAGAACAATATCCCGGATGGCGAGGTCTATACCGCGCCGGTTCGCGATTCGGTCAATGGCACGTTGACCTACAATACGCCATCGATTTATAACGGCTTCACCTTTGAGAATATTTCGTTCCGGTTCGAGAAGGGCAAAATTGTGAAAGCGTCGAGCAATGATACGGACCGGATCAACCATATTCTCCATACGGACGAGGGGGCGAGCCATATCGGGGAGTTTGCGATTGGGGTTAATCCGTATATTTTGCATCCAATGAAGGATACGCTGTTCGATGAGAAGATTGCGGGCAGCATCCACTTTACGCCGGGTCAGGCCTATGAGACGGCAGACAACGGCAACCGTTCCTCGATCCATTGGGACCTGGTACTGATCCAGCGTCCGGAGTATGGCGGAGGGGAAATGTATTTCGACGATGTTCTTGTGCGTAAAGACGGACTTTTTGTCATCCCTGAGCTGGAGTGCTTGAACCCGGAGCGTCTGAAATAAGCGGAATCCGTTGATTTTCACATGTTTTTGCAGATTTATTATTGCGTCAAGCGTCTCATTCGCGGTATGATGGAAATGTAAGGATACTAGTCGAACTAATTGATGATGGAGGGATTTCGATGTCTAATAACACGGCAATTGTGGAAATCTCACAAGCAGCAAGCAAATTCAGATCTTCGATAGTCTTGCAAGCTGACAACAAATACATTGATGTTAAGAGCATTCTGGGTCTGTTCACGACCTTGGTGGGCAACCAGAAGTACGAGCTTCACGTTCATGGGCCGGATGCGGATGAAGCGAAGACAGCGATGGCGGAAGTATTCAAGAAGCATGGATTGGACGTATCTGTTGTAGCGGAGTAACAGCGAGAGCCGGAGCAGGATGTTCCGGCTCTTTCTATAATCTATTGCCATGATAGCGGCTAGCGGAGATTGCACAGCATAAGAGAAGTTCGTCATGCATCTTGTGTTACCCGTCATGATCGTCTAATATTAGAGTTAGAACAATCGTGACTTCAAGTCATAGGGGGGAAACCAGGCATGTCTTCGTCGAATGTGTTGCAACAGCTAAGTGACAGAGCGCTCACTCTGCTAGAAGCGGATGCGCATCAAATAGAGAAACTCATCCAGGTCCAGATGGAGAACTTGGCGACGCGTTACTGCCCTCTCTATGAGGAAGTATTGGATACGCAAATGTACGGTTTTTCTCGGCAGGTTGACTTCGCAATTCGAGCCGGACTGGTGGAGGAAAGCGTTGGCAAGCAGCTTGTCAGCAAGCTGGAACGCAATCTGGCTACCTTGTATGAGGCATTGAATAAGGCTACTCAATAATTGCTATCGCGTTACGCGGGTATCCGCGAACACAGGAAGGCCCGGGATTTTATATCCCGGGCCTATTGAGTGCAGTCTCGTTTCTACCCAGCTTAGACAAGGTAGAAAGATACCCCCAGAATGATATAGACGGCGAGCAGCAGCAGACCTTCATACCAGTTCGTTCGTCCGTCCTGAGAGATCGATTTGGCGATGAATACCGCTACCCCGATCGCGATCATCTCCAGGGTCGTGAATACGATGTCCATCGTCTGCCCGAACAGCGCGCTCACGAAGACAAGCACAGGAGCGACAAAGAGCGCGATTTGCAGACTGCTGCCGATTGCGATCTCCACGGCGGCCCCGATCTTGTTCTTCATGGCCATCATGACGGCGGCGCTGTGCTCTGCGGCATTGCCGACGATGGCGATGACGAAGGCTCCGACGAACAGCTCCGACAAGCCGAATTGCGCCGTGAACGTATCCAACGTCCCGACAAGCCATTCACTGACGAAAGCAACCATGACCGTGGAGATGACGAGGTAGAGCACGGATTTCCCTTTTGACCATTGCGGCTCCTCTTCCACCTGTTCCTCCGACCGCTCCGATTTTTCCGTCAGCATCTCCTTATGCGTGACCATGGAGAACAGAAGCCAGAGCAAATAAGCGGCGATGAGAATTCCGGCCACGACCAGGCTCAAGACTACAGTACCCGTCTCGCTGAGGGAATGGGTCGTGAATAAAGCGGCAGGCACGAACAGCGCGATCACGGCCAAGATCATTAGCGAGCCGTTCATACCGGCCAGGTTGGCGTTGAACGTCTGCACCTTATACTTGATGCCTCCAACAAGCACGCTCAATCCGAGCACAAGTAGGAGGTTGCCGATAATGGCGCCGGTCAGGCTCGCCTTGACCATGTCGAACAACCCTTCCCGCACCAGGAAAATCGCAATGATGAGTTCAGCCGCATTGCCGAAGGTCGCATTCAGGAATCCGCCCAGGCGCTGGCCCGCATAATGCGAGACGGCCTCTGTCGACCGGCCGAGGAATCCGGCCACGAACACAATCGCCACGGCGGACAGGGTGAACTGAAGCGTCATGTTCCAGGATAAGTAATGTCCGGTTGCGCTTAGGATGAAGGTCAGCCAGAGGATAATAAAGAACAATCGTTTTCCCAAAACATCACCCCTACTAAATTCATAATTACGTGAGATCATCCGATATTTAATATAACCAACCGCATCGAGATCGTAAACAAAAATTACTGTCGTTACCTGTCATCAGGTGTTTGCTTTCAAGATTGGGGATCGGTACAATAAAGATAAGAGAAAGGAGGATGACGATGGCAGAGGAGCAACTGAATACCCATGAAGGGAACATTCGCATATCGGATGATGTTGTCGCCACAATCGCAGGTCTCGCTGCGCTGGAAACTCCAGGTGTTGCTGCCATGTCCGGAGGGCTGTCCGAAGGATGGGCAAAGCGCCTGAGCGGCCGCAACGTGCAAAAGGGTGTATCCGTGGAAGTGGGCCAAGTGGAAGCGGCCATAGATTTGAGAGTTATCATTATGTACGGAATGCCGATACAGGAAGTATGCCGACAACTGCAGATGAATGTTCGGGAAGCGGTGCAGAACATGACGGGATTGAATGTGATTGAGGTCAACGTCAAAGTGGAAGGCGTCGCATTCAAGGATGAGGAATTGGAAGAAATGCCGCGCATCAAATAGTCCTTATGAATGGATGAGCATCATGCATGGGAACAAAAAAGACTACACGGACCGAAGCGGCCGGTAGTCTTTTTTGTTGGAATTGCGAGGGACCGATTGTCCGGTCTCCTTCTTCTGCTGCACGCGGTTGTATTCCCGCGAGACGCTGAGCAGTATTCCGACGCTGACCATCGTAATGAACAGGGAAGATCCTCCGTAGCTAATGAACGGCAGGGTGACTCCCGTAATGGGAATCGTCCGCGTGACGCCGCCGATATTGATGAAGGCCTGAACGGCGATGATACCGACTATGCCCATGCTGACGAGCGTGCCATAAATATCCGGGCAGCGCAGCGCAATCAGGATGCCCCGCCATATGAAGCATATATAGACGAGCAAAAAGATGGCGGTTCCAATAAAGCCCAATTCCTCCGCGATGATCGCGAAGATAAAATCATTGTACGGATAAGGCAAATACAACAGCTTCTGAATACTTTGCCCGAAGCCGGCTCCCGTCCAGCCGCCGTGCGCGATCGCCTTTAAGGAATGAAGCAGATTGTAGCTGGCTGCCTGCGAATCATGGAACGGATCGAGCCAAGATTGGAACCGGGCCATCTTGTAACCGCCCGACAGCTTGTCCGGCATGAACAGCATGCTCAATCCGAGCACGCCGAGCACGCCGATGATGCCGACGAGCAGGCAATTCATAATATGCTTCAGGTTGGCTCCGCCCGCGATGACGATAACGCCGGCGCATGTTGCCAATATCATCGCACCGCCCATATCGGGCTGCAGCATGATCAAGCCGACGACGAATCCGACAATGATCATGACCGGGAATAGCCCGGTGCGGAAGTCACGGAATTTCTCCCCCTTCTTGGCGATCAAGGCCGACAAATACAGCACGACGGCAATCTTCGCCAGCTCGGTAGGCTGAATGCCAAGGCCTCCGATGTTAAACCAGCTTCGCGCTCCGTGCATATCCTCCGCCGTGAACGGGACAATCAGAAGAAGGATGATCGTAACGATGAATAACGGAATGAACAGTATTTTGTAGGCCGTATAACGGATGTTCATGGCGAACAGCATAGCGACGAGGCCTAACCCAGCCCACATCAGCTGCCGCTTGGCGAAGTAGAAGGAATCATAATTATACCTCGAAGATACGGCAGCCAGACTTGAGCTTGAACTGAATACCATCACGACGCCGAACCCGACAAGCAGTAGGGTCAGCACCAGCAGAATAAAATCAGGCGCTCCCTTGCCCGTGCTTGGCGGGTTCTTCGATTGACTGGGTCTATGCGGACTGTTCAAGGGAACGTACCTCTAGGCGCTAAGAAGCACATGCTTCAGCTCATTCAGCTTCTGGGTGGCATGATTCACGATCGGCTGCGGGATCGCAGATTCGTAATCCAGTCCATGCGGGAAGGAAGCGCGGCCCATGTAGACCGCCTCGATGGCGAGAATCGAATCGGGCTTCTCCAGCTTCCCTTCCTTCACGCGGGTATTGATGCGCAGAAAGTAGGCTTCGCCGTTCTTTTTATCTTCCATTTTCAAATCGTATGTTGCCCGGTAATATTCCCATTGCCAGCGGATAAAACCGAGATTCTCCGTTGCCTCATCCAAGTAGGGCAGATCCGATTCGAGGCCGATCAGGCCGGTGTTGTCAATAATCATGCATCTATTCCTCCTTCAATCGTTCCTAATTCATCAAGTGCAATCGGTTACCTCTTTCTCATGATAGTATGTTTCCTAAGCTTGCGCAAGACATCGCTTGCGGCGGTGGAGCGGAAGAGGCGGCATTCGAAATGAATGGGTCTGCTTGAACCGAAGCATAAGGAGCCGCGTGACCCGGATTTTATGGTACAATATAGAAAAAACGATGCATGTTTGCGGCCATAACGCGCATACAGCGACACTGCTGTCCGTCGTCCGCGCGATGGCGGAGCACCGCGAACCGTGCTTCGATATTGACGAGCCGGCGATGCTGATGGCTGGTGAGCTGTTGGCGGGGCTGGTATGCGGCTGCTCATGAATCCATAATCCAGCATAATTCATAGGCATAACGGTTATCCTAATGGTTGAACAGGAGGATGATTATGCCAAGCATTGAGAACATGATGACGGATTCCATCGTTACCTGCACGGCACAGGACAATATTTATGAAGCCGCAGTCAAGATGAAGCAGCACGACACCGGATTCATTCCAATCGTAGATGGCGAACGCGTAATCGGTGTCGTTACCGACCGGGATCTTGTCATTCGCGGAATGGCCGACAAGCACCCTGGCTCCACTTCCGTCCGTGATGTGATGACGGAAGATGTCATTACCATAGGCCCGGAGGCCACCATCGACGAGACGGCGGAATTGATGGCCGACCACCAGGTGCGGCGTCTGCCGGTCGTACGGGATGGTAAACTGGTCGGCATCGTATCGCTTGGGGATCTTGCCGTACACGTGCATTTCGTGGATGAAGCGGGAGAGGCATTAAGCGAGATTTCCGAACAATCGCCGTATACGCACTAGGTCAGGCTGGACGGCACAAGTTCATCCTCTCTTCCGAGACGGATGAACTTTTTTGTGTTGCAGGACAGGAAAGGGGATAGAGGATTGGCTCAGGCATCTTTTCGAATGGTGGTACAACAGGATTGCACGGTGCTGGTGAACGAGCGGAGCCCGGAATATCCGGAGATTCGGGCGGCCGTGCAACGGTTCGCCGAACTGATGAAGATTCCGGCGGGTATCCATACGTTCCGGATGACGCCGATAACGTTGTGGAACGCGGCCGCGAACGGCGCCACGGCCCAGTCGGTCACGGAAACGCTGGATCGGTACGCGACGTACCCGACGCCTATCAAGGTCAAGCAGGAGATTGAGATGTGGATGGGAAGGTACGGCCTGTTCATTCTGGAAGGGGAGGATAAAGAGAGGCACTTCACCCTTCGCTCTGAGGATGAAAAGACGCTTGAACGATTCATGCACGATGTGGAAGTCGGCACGCTGTTCTCGAGCCGGCCGCAGCAGGGTCGGGTGCTCGTCCATGCCCGCTACCGCGGGCAGCTGAAGCGGGCCCTTGCGCGCGCGGGCTATCCCGTCATCGACCATTTGGGCTTCCGCGACGGAGAGTCGCTCTCGTTCCGGCTGGAAGAGTGCCCATCCTTCTCCCTGCGGCCTTATCAGCAGGATGCGGTCGCCGCCTTCATCGGGGCGGGGATGCGGGCAGCCGGCGATGGCGTCATCGTGCTGCCCTGCGGAGCGGGCAAGACGATCATCGGCCTGGCGGCGATGACGGCGCTGCAGAGCGAGACGCTCATTCTCACCTCGAACGCGACGTCGGTCAAGCAGTGGAAGGAAGAGCTGCTGAAGCGGACGACATTGAAGAGCGAGCAAGTGGGCGAATATACGGGGGCGGACAAGCAGGTGCGCCCCGTGACGATATCAACCTATCAGATGATGACCTACCGCCAACAGAAAGAAGGCGAATGTAGCCATATGCGTCTGTTCCATGAGCGCGACTGGGGGCTCATCATTTATGACGAGGTTCATCTCCTGCCGGCGCCAGTGTTCCGCATGACAGCGGATCTGCAGGCGACGCGGCGCCTCGGTCTGACCGCGACGCTTGTGCGCGAGGACGGCTGCGAGCGTGACGTGTTCTCTCTCATCGGGCCGAAACGGTTCGAGCTGCCATGGAGACAACTGGAGGAGGCCGGCTGGATTGCCCGGGTCACCTGCACGGAGGTAAGGGTTCCGCTCCCCGGGGCGACCCGCATCGCTTATCAGCAGTCCGGATTGCGCGAACGGGCGCGCATCGCGGCGGAGAACGGGGCCAAAATTCCGGCCGTCCGGCAGCTCATCGCGCGCCACCCGGGAGCGCCGACGCTGATTATCGGGCAGTACTTGTCCCAGCTTGACGCATTTGCCGCAGCCTTGCAGGCACCGGTTCTTACTGGGCAGACGCCGCAGGCCGAGCGGCAGCTTCTGTATGAGGCGTTCAAGCGGGGCGATCTGCCGGTGCTTATCGTATCGAAGGTGGCGAACTTCGCCGTCGATCTGCCGGACGCAACCGTAGCGATTCAAGTATCCGGCAGCTACGGCTCCCGGCAGGAAGAAGCGCAGCGGCTCGGCAGGCTGCTGCGGCCGAAGAAGGACGGGCGAATGGCCTACTTCTATACGGTCGTCAGCGAGGCGACCAAGGAGCGGGATTACGCGCTCAAGCGGCAGTTGTTCCTGGTGGAGCAGGGCTACCGCTATCTTATCGAGAAGGGAGAAGAGAGCATTGAACACGAATCAGCTGTTGAAGCGGACGGAACCGGATGAAGCCTCGGCGTCCCGCTGCTGCTGGGAGCGTTATGTAGAGCGGCCGGAAGCGATTCGGGAGGAGTTCCAGGCGCTCCAGCCGCCGCTGCGGATCCCGTTGGTGATCATGTTGAAGCAGGCCGGCCCGCTTCCGTTCACGGTGGACAAGCTGCGAAGCTGGCATGGGCCGCAGGCGGCCGGTTCGGCTCTGTTGGCCGCTTGCGACTCGCTCGCCGAACGCGGCATCGTGGCGAGCGTCAAGCGGGCGTGGGGCGAGCGCCTGATCTTCCTGCCGTCGGATATATATGTTCAGTTGCTGGGATGTCTGCTTGATGAACAGCTCCAGGCGGAAGCGGGTCATCCGGAACGGCCGGAGTCAGTGGAGGAGACGCCTGGTCCGGAAGCGGATGGCTATCTGTCCGAAGCGGGACGCGGCATCGTGTTCGGCCTTTTCTCCCTGCTCGCCTTCGCAGCAAAGGAAGGGCTGCCGCTGACGGCAAAGGGAACGCTCCACAAGCGTGCCGTCACTCGGCTGTCGGCGCTCAATCCGTGGGCGGCCGCGGACCTTCCGAATGATTTGGGAGCGCAGTATCCGTTCGCCGATGCACTGCCGCTGCCGCTTGCCCTGGTCATCGATATCGCGCTTCGCTTCGGCCTGCTGAAGAAGGAGGCGAACCGGTATGCGGTGATCGAGTTGGAGTTGGCCCGCTGGCTGCGGCTTCCTCCGCATGTCTGGCGCGAAGCGGTGATGTCCGTGGTGGAAGAGCATTACTTGCCGCCGGATCAGCAACTGCGCCATCTCGTACTGGCGGTGCGCCTTATCGGAGCGGATGGGGCATGGCATAGTGAACGGAAGGTCATTGCGCGGCTGAGAGGCCTCGGACTGCTGAACGCAGAGGACCGGGCGGAGCGCCAACTGCGCGGCTGGCTGCGAACTTTCCACGCGCTCGGCTTCTGCCATCTGGCTCGGTCAGAGCAGAGGGAGGAGGCGTGGTCTTACCGTCTCGCTGAACAGGAAGTGGCGGAGGGGCCGGGATTTTTCATTCAACCGGACTTCGAGATTTTGCTTCCCGCCGCCGCCCCGTACTATCTCCGGTGGGAGCTGGAAGCAATCGCGGACTACATCCGCACCGATCAGATGGATGTGTACCGGTTGACTAAAGCCTCTTTCGAGCAAGGGGTGGAGCATGGGCGGACGAGGGAGTCTGTCTTGCACTTCATGGAGGCGCATGCCTGGTCGGGCGTGCCCGAAAATATTCAGGATGCGATGGAGCTGTGGAGCTTGCAATACGGCCGCGTCCGCTTCGCCGAAGTGATGCTGCTTCGCTGTGAGGACCATGTTGCTGCGGCAGAAGTGAAGGAAGCGCTGCTCTGCGAACCTTCTGGCATGGCCGGAATTGAGCCGATCGGGGAACGGGACTTCATCGTCGATCGGGAGCGCGTCCGCGAGCTGGGAAAGACACTGGATAAGGCGGGAATCGCGCCTCTGCGCCAATGGGCCGGGAAGGAGGAGGCGGACGCCATGATATCGGTGTGGGAGGAGGCTTCCGCCGAATTAGGATCGGCTCCGGAGGAAGCGGGGAAAGCAATGGTTTACAGCCCTTCTCCGTTGCAGTATTATGAAATGGAGACCGAACCGCTGCTTGGTGAAGATATGGTGGCGCCTTATCGGGAGGTACCCAGCCAATGGACAAGAACGTTGCATTCCTATCATGCTTCCACACAGAAGGATCTGGTGTCAACAGCCATTCGGCTTTTGACCCCTATCGAAGTGGAGCAGTCGGGGCAGTGCGCCACGCTTATTCCCATCAGAATCCGGGACGCAGAGAAGGGAGCGTGGCTGTTGGAAGCTTATGATGCCGGCGAGGGAGACGCGGCAGAGCTGAAGACATGGTCCCCGGCCGATTGGGAGCGGCAGCGGCTGGTGCTTCCCGCAGGTTGCCCTGGATCAAGCCGGTAATCCTAGATAAGAATTGAGCGTGATAACATGTCAGTAGGATCCGTTGTCGACATGGCCGTTCTGCTCATGAACGCTTACCAATTGGGCGATATGATTAACCAGTCGGTGGAAGTAGCCGAATATCTATATTGGAAAAAACGTATGGAGCAGAACGCGGAGGTCGATCGCCTCGTTCGCGAATTCGCTCGCAAGAAGGAGCTGTTCGAGGAGACGGAGCGCTTCGGACATTTCCATCCGGATTATCACCGGGCGAAGGATGAAGTGATGGCAGTGCAGGCACAGATGGACGAGATTGACGAGGTAGCCCGCTTCAAGCAGGCGGAGCAAGCACTGGACGAGCTGCTTCATGAACTGTCAGAGGTGATTGCCCATGCGGTCTCCGATACGATCAATGTACCCAGCAACGACTCGCTGATGTCAAAAGGCTGTGGAAGCGGAGGATGCAATGGCGGCTGCAGCAACTGCTCTTAGCCAGCCTTCATTCGGGGGAAAGCGAGGTGATTTATGTTTCCTGAGCGAACGGGATATATTATATGGGTTGCCGATGTGAAGGCGGCCCGGAATCTGGACAAATACGGAACGCTCCACTATATTTCACGCAAAATGCACTATGCCGTTCTGTATGTTAACTCGGATCGAGCCGAGGATACGATGAAGAATATTCGCCGATTGAATTACGTCAAAAAAATCGAACGCTCGTACCGGAACGAAATCAAGACGGAATATGGCGGGGAAAGGCAAGACAATACCCAATATTTCGGAATGTGAGAACATGGATACAGACCTATTCCTATCTAATGGAATAGGTCTTTTTGTTGTTGCCGGACCGAGCCTCTTCGCGCTCCGACCGGGAGACACATCTCTTTGCAGAGAACGCTCGAAGCGGCCGATATCGTCGCTCTCCGAACGCGCCCGGGAAGGGCTGATTCGTAGGGCAAGCGGAAACGTTACCAGAAAAGGTTGGAGAATGTGTCTTTTTTGGAACACTTTGTTAACCTTTTTGCTAAAACCGGTCTGTAAAGCGGGTGTGAACTTGAGAACGGGTTGAGCTTCATGTAATATATTGGGTAAATATACATAGGCAAAAAAGACCTAACGTGGTGGAGAGTGGTACCAATGAGAGATAAAGTCATGGAACGATGGAGCACGTATGAACCTTTTTATGTCTTGTTAGGGGATAACAAAGTGGCTGATATCGTCATCACCCATCATGCCAGATCCCGCTGGGTAGATCGGATTTCCAAGAGAGATGCCGATACCGAATCGATCGCCGTGTTTATGTGGGATTGTCTGAAGCAGGGACGGATCGCTCCTTACTATCGCAACGAGCAGGATGTGTTTCTGATTGACGGAGACTTGGTCGTGGTGGCGGATATTTCTCCTTCAGATCGGGATTTCGATCTGGCGGGAGAGCCGATGATGAAGATGATTGTCGTTACGTTTCTTGGCAAAATGTCGGAGACGATGGAACTGCGGGATTTGAAAACGTACTACTCCTGGCTCCGTCATTCCCGCCGCATGACGCTCATGAAGAACAGCCGCAAGCGCAAGTAGCGGGAGCGCTTTCCGAAGCGCGCCGCATAGGCAGCTCTGTATAACATACGCCGGTGCATAGTAGACCGTTCCCTGCCGGGGACGGTCATTTTATTTTTGAGGTGGGGGGTATTCCGGAATGGCGGAAGCATGGCTCCGGAAAAAGCCGCTCCCGGCCCGAAGTGGGCTTCGCGGGCAGCCTGTCCCATGTTCGCTCCCGCTGGAGTATAATGGTGGAGAGAGTCCATGGGAGATAATGACCTATTTGCGTACCAATAAGAAAAGGAGTGGTTGCCATGACCGATTCACAACCTATTATCCCCGCTTCAGCGCAGGAGGAGGAGCCGCAGCTGGCGGCGATGGAAGGTGCCGGCGGTTCGCCGGTCCGAATCGGGGGAGCGGATTTGCACAGCCATACGGAGGCTTCCGACGGAATGACCCGGCCGGAAGAGAATGTCCGCTTGGCGAAGGAGGCCGGGCTGGAGGCGTTGGCCATTACCGATCACGACACGGTGGCCGGCATTGGCGAGGCGCTCGCCGCCGGCCGGCGCAGGGGCATCGAGATTGTCCCCGGCGTCGAAATCAGCACGGTCGAGGAAGGCATCGATATCCATGTGCTGGGCTATTTCGTGCGGGTGGAGGACGAGCGGTTCCTGCAGCGGTTAAGCGAGCTGCGCGCGGTCCGGGACCGCCGCAATGATATGCTGATCGCTAAGCTGAACGAGCTAGGCATTCCGTTGACGATGGAGGAGATCCTGTCGGGCCTCGGCCGTCCACTGTTGCCGGGAGAGACGGTGGGCCGCCCGCATATCGCGGATGCCCTCGTCCGCCGTGGTGCGGTTCACGACATGCAGGAGGCGTTCGAGCGTTATATCGGCGTCGGCGGGGCGGCTTACGTCAATCCGGCCCGCATCCAGCCTGGCGAGGCGGTGCGTTGGATTAAGGAAGCCGGAGGCGTGGCCGTGCTCGCCCATCCGGGTATATACGGCAATGACGAACGGGTCGCGCGGCTGTTGGATGAATCGCCATGGGACGGAATCGAAGTATGGCATTCGGATCATTCGGCCTCGGACGCGGAGCGGTACTTGCAGATGGCGGAGCGGCACGGCCTGATCGCGACCGCAGGTTCGGATTTTCATGGCGCGCGGCAAGGGAAGGTATTCCACGGCGCATTGGGCGGCCGGCGCGTCGGGCTGAAGACTGTCCGGCGCTTGCGGGAGCGAAGCGGGCGGGATTGACCCGCGGCAGACGTTCATTCTACCACAGTAGAGTGGGCGTACAGGCTGGCGCGCTGGGGCGGGGACAAGGCACTCCGAAAAGGGGAACAGGCATAGAGACAGGAGTTGCGCAACAAAAAGGAAACAGGAACAGACAAGAAGCCTAGAACGAAGGAACCGAGCGGTTCCTTCGTTCTAGGCTTCTTGCTACGCGTGCTTGCTCAACCGTTCGTCTTGACGGTGACCGGAAGCTGGCCGACGCGGTCTGCGTCCGGCGTAATGAACAGCGTCTTCTGCCGCTCGTAGATGACGAAGCCCGGCTTCGCCCCGTTCGGCTTGCGGACATGGCGGATAAGCGTATAGTCGACGGGGACGAGGCTGGATTGCTTGCCCTGGCTGAAATAGGCCGCCAATTGGGCTGCTTCCTCCAAGGTGGCGGCACCGAAGCACTCGCTCCGGATGATGACATGCGATCCGGGAATGTCCTTCGTGTGAAGCCATGTGTCGTTCGGCTGGGCCAGTCGGTTGGTGACATACTCATTTTGCAAATTATTCTTGCCGACGTAGATCGGAATGCCCTCGGTTGAGGTGTAGCAGTATATCGTCGGCCGCCCGTCCTTTTTCTTGCGCTTGCCCTTCCGTTCCCGATCGCGCAAATAGCCTTCCTGGACAAGCTCCTCCCGAATCTCCTGCGCATCCTGCAGATTGGCCCCTGCAAGCTGATGTAACAGCATGTCGAAGTACCGGTTCTCTTCCTCGGCCGCACGCATTTGCTCCTGTACGACGGCGATACTGTTTTTCGCCTTGTTGTACTTCTTGAAATAGCGCTGCGCGTTGTCGGATGGCGAGAGCAGCGGGTCGAGCGGGATGGTAATCATGCCTCCATCCTCATCGTAGTAATTCGGGAGCTCGACCGAAGCGTCGCCCTTGCGAAGCATATGGAGCGAGGCGAATAGAAGTTCGCCCATCACCCGGAAGCCGTCCGCATCCTTCGATTCCTCCAATGTCGCCTGCAGCTTTCCCAGCTTTTTCACGTTTTTGTTATGCTCCTGCTGGAGAAAGCGGGACAAGTCGCCTACGCGCTGCTTAATCATGTCCCGTTCAGCCTTGTCGCCATAGAAGGCCTCCATGCAGGCGCTCATCGTCTCATATTCAGTACGGGTCCCCTTACTATGCGTAAGCGGGAGTGCCGAGAAGTACGACTTGCCGGCTTCATCCTCTACGAGCGTTGGCTCGTAATGATGGACTCGAACCTGTTCCATCATGCAGGAGAAGACTTCCCACAACGCCAGACCGTCGAGAAGCTTGTCCGTGTCCGCCTCCGCCATGCTCACGCCGACGCGGTAGACAATCTCATCCGCGAGCCGGGGGCTGAGCCCGGAGAAGCGGCTCACGAGCCACTTGGCCGCCTGCTTGGATGAGAGACGATGATCTGCCCCCACTCCGTCCTCCTCCGCAACGGCTTCCTCCCACCATGCGAGGAACTGCTCCGAGTCCGTGCCGAGCGGATCGGCCTTATGCTGCTCCGGCGGAGCCGTATAGGCGAAGCCCGGCATGATGATTCGGTAGCTGCTGATGGACGGGGTCACATGGTGGATGCCGTCCACGATGGAGCCAGTCACCGAATCAAGCAAAATAATATTGCTGTGGCGTCCCGTCAACTCCACGACGATTGTTTTATTTGCTTCATCCCCCAACTCGTTCCGTTGTCGGACGCGGAAGTGCAGTATCCGCTCACTGCCGATCTGCTCCACCTGCTCGATAATGCCACTCTCGCAATTTTTTCGCATCAGCATGCAGAACATGGGCGGCTCCGGCGGATTGGTGAAGCTTTCTTCGGTAAAATGCACCCGCGGGTAGGTCGGGTTCGCGGACAGCAGCAGCTTGCGGTTCCGTCCCGCTGTCCGGATATGAAGCACGATGTCATACTCGGTCGGCTGATAAATTTTATGAATGCGCGCGCCGATGGTCTGCTGCAATTCATGCGCAAGGGCGCGGGTAACGATTCCGTCCAATGCCATAATTGATTGCTCCTATCCATGCGGGGCCGGGTTCGGTCTCCCGCTCATTTGCCTTATCTCCCTATGATGCCATATTTTTGGACAAAACGTAAGAGTTCCGTGTTCACATTGGGATATTTTCCGACTCATCCGAATAAAGTTACCCTAAAGACCGTTTCTTTGGACGAGTTGGATTGTCACGCCAAAGAGGGCCATCATACGGGAGGAAAGGGGAACGTACCTATGGATCAATTAAAGTGGCACCAGTCAACGGCCGTAGATTTGCTGAAAACGTTGGAGGTCCACGCCGATCAAGGCTTGACTGAGGAAGAAGCGGCCGCAAGAAGGGAACGATACGGGCCCAACGAGCTGTCGGCAGGGCGGCGCGTTTCGCCGATAACGTTATTTTTGAATCAATTCAAAGATTTCATGGTGCTCGTTTTGGCGGGGGCGACTCTCGTCTCCGGGATGCTCGGCGAATATTTGGACTCGATTACGATTATCGCGATTATTTTGCTGAACGGCGTTCTTGGATTCGTTCAGGAGTTCCGGGCCGAGCGTTCGCTGTCTGCCTTGAAGCAGATGTCCGCGCCGACGGCCAAAGTGATGCGCTCCAGCACCGTAACCCACATTCACGCCAACCGGCTTGTTCCCGGCGATATCGTTCTGCTGGAGAGCGGCGATCGCGTTCCCGCGGATATTCGCTGGGTGGAGACCAACAGCTGCTATGTCGAGGAGTCAACCCTGACGGGCGAGTCGGTTCCGGTCAGCAAGCATCATCACCGGATTCAGGAGGTGGAGATCCCCCTCGGAGACCAAAAAAATATCAGCTTCATGGGAACGATGGTGACGCGGGGGACCGGGAAGGGCGTCGTCATTCGTACGGGAATGGATACCGAGATGGGCAACATCGCCCACCTGATCGAAAATACAGAAACGATGGATACGCCGCTGCAGCATCGGCTGGAGCAGCTTGGCAAGATGCTCATCATCGTGGCGCTCATCCTCACTGTCATGGTCGTCGTCGCGGGCATCATGCACGGACAGCCCGCCCTTGCCATGTTCATGGCAGGGGTCAGTCTGGCGGTCGCTGCCATTCCGGAAGGGCTGCCGGCCATCGTGACGATTGCGCTATCGCTTGGAGTCCAGCGTATGATCAAGCGCAAAGCGATCGTGCGCAAGCTGCCTTCGGTGGAGACGCTGGGCTGCGCCTCCGTCATTTGCTCCGACAAGACAGGAACACTGACGCAGAACAAAATGACGGTGACCCGGATGTGGCTTGGCGGACGGATGCTGGAGGTAAGCGGAGAAGGCTTCGAGCCGAACGGCCAGGTGTGCGAGCAGGGAAAGCCGATCGAGCTCAAGCATGATCAGGAACTGCGCCGCTTCCTGCAGATTAGCGCGCTCTGCAATAATGCGAGCCTGACGGAAACCTACCCGGAGGAGCTTCGTTCGGCGAAGGGGGGGCGCAAGAGCGAGAAAGCTGCCGATCCGGAAGTTCTCAAGGCCGTCTGGAACGTTGCGGGCGATCCGACGGAAGGCGCGTTGCTCGTCCTTGCGGCCAAGCTGGGCATGACCTTGAGGGCGCTGCAAGGCATGTACGAACGGACGCAGGAGTATCCGTTCGATTCCGAGCGCAAGCGGATGTCGGTTGTCGTCATGCATCAGGGAGGACGCCACGTTTTGACCAAAGGCGCGCCAGATGTGCTGCTGGAGCGGTGCAAATATTTGCTGTGGGATGGCAAGGTGGTGCCGCTCACCGGCACGCTGAAGCAAAAGGTGCTAGCGGAGAACGAGGGGATGGCCAAGCAGGCTTTGCGCGTGCTCGGCCTGGCGTACCGCGAGTTGAAGCCGCATGAGACGATTCGTAATGAAGCGGAAGCCGAGTCGCAACTGGTGTTCGTCGGGTTGGCTGGCATGATCGATCCGCCGCGCCGCGAAGTCCGCCAAGCGATCCGCCTGTGCCGCCGCGCAGGCATCAAGACCGTGATGATTACCGGAGATCATCAGACGACGGCGGAAGCAATCGCGAATCAGCTCGGCATCCTTCCCCGGGGCGGCATGAGCGTGAACGGGGCCCAACTGGCCGGGATGGATGACGACGCGCTGGACGAAGTCATCGACAACGTCTATGTCTATGCCCGCGTGTCGCCGGAGCATAAGCTGCGCATCGTCAAATCATTGCAGCGCCAAGGGCATGTCGTAGCGATGACCGGCGACGGAGTGAACGACGCGCCGGCGATCAAAGCCGCGGATATCGGCATCGCGATGGGCATTGCCGGCACGGATGTGTCGAAGGAGGCCTCATCGCTTATTCTGAGCGATGACAACTTCGCCACGATCGTCGCCGCTATCGAGGAAGGGCGCGGCATCTACGAGAACATCCGCAAGTTCATCCGTTATTTGCTCGCTTCCAATGTAGGCGAGATTCTAGTCATGTTCCTGGCGATGTTGTTGGGGCTCCCGCTTCCACTCGTACCGATTCAGATTCTGTGGGTCAATCTGGTGACCGACGGATTGCCGGCGATGGCGCTCGGCGTCGATCAACCGGAGAAGGATCTGATGGAGCATCGGCCGCGTTCCGCCAAGGAGAACATCTTCGCCCGCCGACTCGGCTGGAAAATCATCAGCCGCGGTATTCTTATCGGCGTCTGTACGCTGATCGCGTTCTGGCTGACGCTGCAGGTCGATTCCGGCAGCGCCGAGCAACTGATGAAGGCGCAGACGGTCGCTTTTTCCACCTTGGTGCTCGCCCAGCTTATTCACGTCTTTGACTGCCGGAGCTCGCGGTCGATATTCCATCGCAACCTTTTCCAAAATAAGTATCTCGTGCTCGCGGTAATTTCTTCCTTGCTTCTGCTGCTCGGGGTGCTGTATATCGAACCGCTTCAGCCGGTATTCAAGACGATTCCGCTCAG
Organism: Paenibacillus popilliae ATCC 14706; assembly: GCF_000315235.1. Classification (GTDB taxonomy): domain Bacteria; phylum Bacillota; class Bacilli; order Paenibacillales; family Paenibacillaceae; genus Paenibacillus_B; species Paenibacillus_B popilliae. The sequence continues at coordinate 48,815 of NZ_BALG01000042.1, forward strand.
CTTCCGGGATTGGGCGATTACATTTGTCATGGCCGGGATACCGACCTTCCTCCTTGGCATCGGCTCGGTCATGAGCGGTCAGAAGAAGAAGCCTTCCGGCGGCAGACCCACATATCCGAAGCGGCATGCGGCATAAGCGGTGAACTACACCGATGCACTGAAGACGCTTCCGTAGGAGCGTCTTTTATTTCAAGAGGTGCCGTTGCTTGATAAAATGGGGGATGGGGAGAAAGGTGGAGACGGGATGAAGGACTTGCGCCAAGTGCTGCAAGGGGAAGTTATTGTCGGTGACGGGGCCATGGGCACCTATTTATATCAATTGGGCTACCCGGTAGGAATCTCCTATGAATCGCTTAACATCAGCGCTCCGGAACGGATCCGGGACATACACCGCGAATACGTGAGCGCAGGCGCCCGGCTCCTGGAAACGAATACATTTACGGCGAACCGTGAGAAGTTGTCGAAGCATGGGATGGAGAAGCAGGTGAAGGCGATTAACCGCGCCGCGGCCCAACTGGCGCGCGAGGCGGCGGCAGGCCACGCCTATGTGGTGGGGGCGTTGGGCTCGATCCGTGCTGGCAAGCGGGAAAATATCGCGACGGATCAGGTCAACCGCGACTATACCGAGCAGTTGTCAGCCTTGCTGGAAGAGGGCGTAGACGGGATCATGTTCGAGACATTCTATGATATGGAGGAAATGAAGCTGGCGGTTCAGATCGTGCGCGCTCTGGACGACCGCATTCCGATCATCTGCCAATTTGCGGTCGAGAAGTCGCATCGGACGAAGGACGGCCTTCGTCTGTTGGATGCGTTCCGCCTGTTGCGCGAGAAGGGCGCAGATGTTGTCGGCTTGAACTGCCGCATGGGGCCGAACGGCCTGATGCGGGCGATGGAGGATCTTGCCGGTCGGCTGGCACTGCCGATGTCGGCCTACCCGAACGCCGGTCTACCGGATTATGTGGACGGAAGGTATAACTTCGTGGCTACGGCCAACTATATGGCAGAGCGTGCCGTGCGCTTCGCCGATTTGGGCGCGCGCATTATCGGAGGCTGTTGCGGGACGACGCCGGATCATATTCAGGCGATAGCGCTGGCGCTGGCGGATGCGAAGGTTACAGTCCTCCCTACACTGGCCAAGGAGGAGGCCCGGGCCGTTCGGCCGCTCGAGATCGGAGATCACGGCGCGGAGTCGGTGTCCGGGCAGGGGACGACGGCACGCGAGCCGTCACTTATCGATACGGTTCGTGAACGCCATGCCGTCATCGTGGAGCTGGATCCGCCGCGCGATCTGGACATCGCCAAGTTCATGCTGGGCGCCCAGGCGCTGAAGGATGCGGGGGCTGACGCGCTGACACTGGCGGACAACTCACTTGCAGTCACCCGGATGAGCAACATGGCGCTCGGTTATTTGGCGCTCGATAAGATCGGCATTCGGCCACTCATCCATATCGCCTGCCGGGATCGCAACCTGATCGGAACGCAATCCCATATGATGGGGCTGAATGCGCTCGGCATCGATCATGTGCTTGCGGTAACCGGGGATCCGGCCCGCTTCGGCGATCTGCCGGACTCCAGCTCGGTCTATGACTTGACCTCCTTCGAGATTATCCGCATGATCAAGCAGCTGAATTCAGGGCTTGCTTTCTCGGGCAAGGCGCTCAAGCAGCGTGCGAACTTTGTCGTCGGGGCGGCATTCAACCCGAACGTGAAGCATCTGAGCAAGGCGATCGAACGCCTACAGCGCAAAATCGAAGCCGGCGCGGACTATATTATGACGCAGCCGGTATATGATGCCTCTCTGAGCGAACGAATTGCCGAAGGAACGAAGCATTTGAATGTGCCGGTTTTCCTCGGTATCATGCCGCTGGCAAGCGGGCGGAATGCGGAATACCTACATAATGAAGTGCCGGGCATTCATCTCTCGGACGAGGTGCGGGAACGAATGAAGGGGCTCGAGGGCGAGAACGGGCGCCGGGAGGGCGTCGCCATCGCCAAGGATCTGCTGGATGTGGCGATGAAGAATTTCAACGGAATCTACTTCATGACCCCGTTCATGTTCTACGAGATGACCGTCGAACTGACGGAACATGTATGGCAAAAGGCGGAACGCCCAACCGACCCCTTGTATCGGCATACGTAATGAATTAAAATAGGATAATGGATGTGGTACCCATGGTATACAGCATGACCGGTTATGGCCAGTCCGTCCGGACCGTCGGCGGATACAAGATTACGATTGAAGCGAAATCCGTTAACCATCGTTATTGCGAGATCATGCTGCGCATGCCTCGTGAATGGACAAGCTGCGAGGAGCCTTTGCGCCGCCTCGTTCAGCAATCCGTCAAGCGTGGGCGGGTAGACGTGTTTATTAACAGAGAACGTGAAGGGGAAGCGAAGACAGTGATAGCCATCAATGAGCAGACCGTGAAGGCCTATAGGGAGGCCGGTCGGCTGCTTCGAGACCAATACGGCATCTCCGGGGAGATGACCGTCAATGACTGGCTTCGCTTGCCTGATGTATTTACCATCCAGGAGGAGCAGCCGCTGTCCGGAGAAGAGCTGCTTCACGAGCTTGAATCCGGCCTGGCGGAGGCAATGGATAGTTTATGTCGTATGCGGGTCATGGAAGGCAGCCACCTCGCCCAGGATATGAAGGAACGACTGAACCGCCTCAAGTCGCTGCATGCGGATATTTCCACACGGGCTCCGCTCGTCGTTGCCGAGTATCGGGCCAAGCTGCAACAGCGGATAGAGCAACTGCTGGATGCCGAGTCTTCCTTGAACGAATATAAGTTCGGCATGGAGGTAGCTCTGTTTGCAGATCGCTCCAATATCGATGAAGAATTGACGCGGCTACAGAGTCATTTCAACCAGTTCAGACAGCTGCTGGACAGCACGGAACCGATCGGAAGGAAGCTCGATTTTCTCATCCAGGAGATGAACCGGGAAGCGAACACCATCGGTTCCAAGGCGAACCATCTGGAGATTATCAACCATGTCGTAGACATGAAGGCAGAGGTGGAAAAGATTCGTGAACAAGCCGCGAACTTGGAATAAATAGGGAGCGTTCGAAAGTAGAGGGAGGATCTGTAATGGCCATTAAACTGATTAACATCGGTTTTGGTAACATCGTATCTGCCAACCGTATCATCTCAATTGTGAGTCCGGAATCGGCTCCTATTAAGCGAATTATCCAGGAAGCGCGCGATCGTCATATGCTGATTGACGCGACTTACGGCCGACGCACCCGCGCGGTCATCATTACGGACAGCGACCATGTCATTTTGTCTGCGGTCCAGCCGGAAACAGTAGCGCATCGCTTATCAACGAAGGACGACGACAACGACGAATAAAATGGGGATGAACATGAAGATAGGATTTTTGATTGTGCTATCCGGCCCTTCCGGCGTTGGCAAAGGCACGATATGCAAATCTTTATTGAAGCGGCTGCCCGAACTGATCTATTCGGTGTCCGCCACAACGCGCCAGCCCCGTCTCGGAGAAGTTGACGGAGTGAACTACTTCTTCAAGTCGCGGGTAGAATTTCTGGATATGATCGAGAACGATAAGCTGCTGGAGCATGCCGAATATGTGGGCAACTACTACGGCACCCCGCGCGACTTCGTGGAGCAGACGCTGAACGAAGGGCAGGACATCATTCTGGAAATCGAAGTGCAGGGCGCGTTGAAGGTAAAGGAAAAGTTCCCGAATGGGATCTTTATCTTCCTGCTGCCTCCATCACTGGACGAGCTGGAGGAGCGGATTCGCGGACGCGGCACCGAGAATGATGCGGTCATCGATCACCGTATGACGGCGGCGGTCGAGGAAATGGCCATGATGGCGAATTATGATTATGCCGTCGTGAACGATGAGATCGACTTGGCATGCAAGCGTATAGAGAGCATTATTATAGCCGAACATTGTAAAATCAGGCCTAACCGGTAAGACGGCAGTCAGAGAGGCGCACTTTCGATAAAGTGTGCCTAGTGACGCGCTGTCCTGCGTCCGGGCGGCGCAGGATTCGAGGTTGAGTAAGAAGCGATCCCGGCGGCAAGAGGCAACGGGACAAGCAGGAGAAGGAGTGCGGAACTATGCTATATCCATCTATTGACGAATTGATGAAAAAAGTCGACAGCAAATACTCGCTGGTTGTGGCGGCATCCCGCCGGGCGCGCCAATTGCGCGACGGGGAGCGGACCGAATTGCATAATCCCAAATCATACAAGCAGGTCGGCGTGGCGCTGGAAGAGATCTACGGCGATCAGGTTACGGTCGAACAGGGCGACGAGGTGTAACTCCGAACCGGCAGTGGAATCGGTTCATAGACGGTGAGCGGGATAGCCGAACCGGCTGAATGACCGCCGCCCATTAATTGAGCAGGAAAGCAAATAACAACCGTCAGGTTGTTATTTTTTTCAAATGACGAGAATGCTTCCTATCCGGGAGGGGCAGGCAGCCGCCGGGATGGAGCGCTTGCGCGCTAGAGGAGCGGAAAGGCGGGGGGGCGTATGCTGCAAGGAAAATCGATACTGCTCGGCATCACGGGCGGCATTGCGGCTTACAAGGCTGCAGCGCTGTGCAGCAAGTTGAAGCAGGAGGGGGCTGAGGTGCACGTCATGATGACGGCATCGGCGACTCAGTTTATTTCGGAGCTGACGTTCCAGACATTGTCGCGTCAGCCGGTGTATACGGACACGTTCGATGAGCGGGACGCTTCGGTCGTCTCCCACATCGATCTGGCGGATCATGCGGATCTTGTGCTGGTGGCGCCGGCTACGGCGAACGTGATCGCCAAGATGGCGCACGGCCTGGCGGATGATATGCTGACCACGACATTGCTCGCCACGACGGCGCCGGTCATGGTCGCTCCGGCCATGAATGTACATATGTACACCCACCCGGCCGTCATGCACAATATGGACATCTTGCGCTCGCGCGGCGTCCGGTTCATCGAGCCGGAAGAAGGGCTCCTTGCTTGCGGCTATACCGGTAAGGGAAGGCTGGCCGAGCCGGAGCATATTGTGGAATATGTGAAGCGGTGGCTCGCGGACAGCGGCGGAGAATCCGCATTGCTGCCAGCCGACCAAGAAAGCGCACGGTCCGGACTGCTTCAAGGCAAGCGGGTGCTGGTCACGGCAGGCGGCACAGTCGAGCGCATCGATCCGGTCCGGTACATTACGAACGATTCGTCCGGGAAGATGGGCTTCGCGATCGCGGAAGCCGCTCGCGACATGGGGGCCTATGTGACGCTCATCGCCGGCCAGACCCAGGCGATTCCTCCAGAGGGTGTCGAGCTGATCCGCGTCGAATCGGCACTGGATATGCGGGATGCCGTCATCTCGCGGTACGAGCAAGCGGATATTGTTGTGAAGGCGGCGGCGGTCGCCGATTACCGGCCAGTGCACCAGGCCGCCCAGAAGCTGAAGAAGACGGGCGAGCGGCTCGTTATCGAGCTGGAGCGGAACCCGGATATTTTGCAGGAGCTGGGCGAGATGAAGAAGAATCAGCTGCTGATCGGGTTCGCTGCCGAGACCGAACAGATGGAGCCGTATGCGTTGGACAAGCTGGTGCGCAAAAATCTCGATTTTATCGTTGCGAACGATGTCTCCCGCACCGACGCGGGCTTCGGTTCCGACCGCAATGAAGTGCATATATATAGTATAAATGGACTCGTCGAGCGCATCCCGCTCACGGCCAAGCGCGAGGTGGCCCGGCGTCTGCTCCGGCTTGCGGCTCAAGCGTCCGCCGCAGGAGACGAACCGCCATCCAAGCCTGGAGAGGTACATTCGCTTGAACCATAATGAAGTGGAGCGGGTGCGGGACAAATGGCAAGCGGGGGCAGTCGGGGCTCATCCTGACTTGTTGATCGCGCGCGTCATCGTCGATGTGTCGGTCAAAGACACGGACCGGCCGTTCGACTACGCGATTCCTCTATCTATGGTGGAATGGATCGAGACGGGCAGTCGGGTCGGTGTCCCGTTCGGCGGGCGGACCGTGCAAGGCTTCGTTATCGGGTTATCCGACCGGACGGATGTGCCGCTGTCCCGGCTGAAGCCGATTCAGCAGCTACTGGATGTCGTCCCGCCGCTCCCGGCCGATCTCATTGAGCTCGGAATGTGGATGAGCGACCGCTATGTATGCACGCTGACGGCTGCTCTTCAGGCGATGATTCCGGGAGCCATCAAGGGTAAGCGGGAGAAGGCGCTCTCGGTGGGCGCCGATGCGCGCTTGTTCCTTCAAGGCGCCGACAGCGGAGCAGATGAATTGTCGCTGCGCCCGGATCGTCTGCTGGACGACCCGCAGACACGCAGCCTGCTTGCTTATGTGCAGCGCAACGAGCCGCTGCCAGCGAGAAAGCTGCTGCAGGCCTTTCCTCAGGCAGCACGCCTCATTAAGGAAGCGCTCCAGCACGGCTGGCTGCAGGAGACGGAGCGGATTAAGGATCGCATCGGTATCAAGCGGCTGAAGCGGGTGACGCTGACGGTCGATGATGTCGGCGAGGCGGTTGGCCGGCTGGGCAACCGAGCCGAAAGACAGCAGGAAACGCTGCGGCTCCTTGAGGAATATGGCGGAGAGCTGCCGCTTAAAAGCTTGAACGCATCTGCGGTCAAGGCGCTTGAGGCAAAAGGTTATGTGGCTGTCGCTGAGGTTGAGGTGATGCGGGATCCATACACTCAACGCCGCTTTCGGCCATCGAAGCCGCTGCCGCTGACAGAGGAGCAGCAGCAGGTCTTCGAAGCGATCGTGCTCGCGGTGGACGAACAGGAGCATCAGACCTTCCTGCTGCATGGGGTCACCGGGAGCGGCAAGACGGAGGTCTATTTGCAGGCGATCGAGCGTTGCCTTGATTCCGGACGCGAAGCGATCGTGCTTGTGCCGGAAATCTCGCTGACTCCGCAGATGGTCGAGCGCTTCAAGGGAAGATTCGGCTCCCGGGTAGCGGTCATGCATAGCCGACTCTCCCAGGGCGAACGTTACGACGAGTGGCGAAAAATCCGTGAAGGCCGCGTGCAGGTGGCGATCGGTGCCCGCTCAGCGGTGTTTGCCCCTTTTCCCCGGATTGGCCTTATTATTATGGATGAAGAGCATGAATCATCTTACAAGCAGGAAGAGACGCCGAAATATCACGCCCGCGACGTGGCGATTGAACGAGCGCGCCGGCAAGGCGCCATCGTCGTCCTCGGTTCGGCGACGCCTGCGATGGAGACGTATTACGCCTCCCGACTGAACGGCTACGAGCAGCTGCCTGCGGGGCTGGAGGCTCCGCCTTGGAAGCTGATCCCGCTGGCGATGCCTTCGCGCGTTGGCGGCAGGCCGCTTCCTCCGGTGACGCTCGTCGATATGAGGGAGCAACTGAAGATCGGCAACCGTTCCATGTTCAGCGCGCCGTTGGAGGCGGCGTTAGAGCAGCGGTTGGAGCGTCAGGAGCAGACGGTGCTGCTGTTGAACCGCAGAGGCTACTCGACGTTCGTCATGTGCCGCAGCTGCGGCTATGTCGCTCAGTGTCCGGAATGCGATATTTCGCTGACGTATCATATGAAGACGGGGCATATGCGCTGCCACTACTGCGGCCACGCGGAGCGGGCGCCGGAAGTATGCCCGTCATGCGAGAGCGAGCATATCCGTTATTTTGGCACGGGGACCCAGCGGGTAGAGGAACAACTCGCCCGCCGCTTCCCCGGCATTCGCGTCATTCGGATGGACGTGGACACGACCTCGGAGAAAGGGTCGCATGAACGACTGCTGCAGCAGTTCCGCGAACGGAAGGCCGACGTGCTGCTTGGCACACAGATGGTGGCGAAGGGACTGGACTTCCCGTATGTCACGCTGGTCGGCGTCATTGCCGCCGATTCGGCGCTGCATATGCCGGACTTCCGCGCGGCGGAAAAGACGTTCCATCTGTTGACGCAGGTTGCCGGCCGGGCCGGACGCCATGAGCTGCCGGGTGAAGTCATCGTGCAGACCTATGCGCCGGAGCATTACTCGATCATCCATGCGTCGGGGCATGATTACCGCGGCTTCGCTTCCGAAGAGCTGCGACACCGCCGCAATCTGATGGTGCCGCCCTTCTGCCGCCTGGCGCTGCTGTCGATATCACATGAACAGCTGCCGCTGCTCGTGCGCGTGGCCGAGAACGCGGCCCAGCGGCTCAAGGAACTGGCGGAACGCCAAGGCTGGCTGCATCCGCTGCATGAGCATGCGGAGGCGATGGAGATTCTCGGACCGGTCGCCTCCCCGATTCCGCGTATCAAGAACCGCTACCGCTTCCAATGCATGATCAAATGCCGGGGAGACGTAAATCTATCGGGTCTGCTGGCGGAAGCGATGCGCGAGTTCGATTTGGTCGCCAAAGAGCAGGACGTCCGGTTCAGCGTCGATATCGACCCGCAGATGATGATGTAGCCCGGCTGAATCGCATAGATCGCTATTTTTTAAGACGAAAAAGGATGGTGTGCCCTATGGCATTGCGAATTATCGTACATGAACCGGATCCGGTTCTTCATCAGATGGCGAAGGAGGTCACGAAGCTGACCCCGAATATTCACAAGCTGCTGAATGATATGGCGGACACGATGTACCACGCGGACGGCGTCGGCCTGGCCGCGCCTCAGATTGGAATTTTGAAGCGCGTGATCATCGTCGATGTCGGAGACGAGCACGGCTTGATTGAGATGATTAACCCTATCATTCTCAAGGCGGAAGGAGAACAGCTCGGCACGGAGGGATGCCTTAGCATTCCGGGGCTGAACGGCGATGTGCGCCGTTACGAGCATATTACGGTGCAAGGGCTTGACCGCCACGGCAAAACGTTCACGGTGGAGGCGTCGGATTTCCTGGCCCGCGCCTTCCAGCATGAGATTGACCATTTGAACGGCATTTTGTTCACCGAGATTGCGGAGAGCGTGTATGAAGTTCCGCGTGAAGGCAGGAAGGCGGAATGATGAAGATCGTATTTATGGGGACGCCGGATTTTGCCGTCGCTTCCCTCCGCATGCTGATCCAGGAAGGGTATGAGATCGTGGCTGTCGTGACGCAGCCGGATCGTCTCATCGGCCGCAAGCGGGTTATGACCCCGACGCCGGTAAAGGCGGAAGCGCTACAGCACGGATTGATGGTGTGGCAGCCGGAGAAGCTTCGCATCTCGGATACGGTGGACGATATCCGAGCCCTGCAGCCCGATTTGATCGTGACGGCGGCGTACGGCCAGATTTTGCCGAAGGCAGTGCTCGATATTCCCCGGCTCGGCTGCATCAACGTGCACGGCTCGCTGCTGCCAAAGTACCGGGGCGGCGCGCCGATTCAGCGTTCGATTATGAACGGAGAGACGGTGACGGGCGTCACCATTATGTATATGGCGGAAGGCATGGATACCGGCGACATGATTAGCCGGGTTGAGGTGCCGATTGGCGCGGACGACAATGCAGGCACGATGTTCGCGAAGCTGAGCGAGGCCGGAGCGGATCTGCTCCGGCGAACGCTGCCGGATATGATTGCCGGCCGGGTCGAAGCTGTGCCGCAGCCCCATGACGAGGCGACCTACGCCCCGAATCTGAAGCGCGAGGACGAGCGAATGGACTGGATGCGCCCGGCGGAGCAGATCGCCAATCAGGTGCGGGGCCTCGTTCCGTTTTCCGGGGCCTTCACCACCTGGAACGGTGAAGTATTCAAGGTGTGGGTGTGTCGGCCGGAGCCTGTGGTCCCGGGAGAAGCCGCGGCGGCCCCGGGCACCGTCCTGACGGCCGGAGCGGACGGCCTTCGCGTTCAGACCGGACAAGGTGTCCTCTCTCTGCTTGAAGTGCAGCCTGCAGGCAAGAAGGCCATGCCGGCCTCCGAGTTCCTTCGTGGCGGCAAAATGCAGCCAGGGACGGTGCTGTCATGAACGGAGGAGAACGACGTCCGCCCCGCAGACGGTTGACGTCGCGTGACGTTGCGTTGGAGGTGCTCGTCCGGGTGGAGAAGGAAGGCTCCTACAGCAATCTGGAATTGAACCGAGCGCTGAAGGAAGCGCAACTGGAACGGGCGGATGCCGCGCTGGCAACGGAGCTGGTGTACGGCACGATTCAGCGCCTCAATACGATCGACAGCGTGCTGGCGCGGAAGGTGCAGCGCGGCCTGGCGAAGCTGAAGCCCTGGGTTCGCAATCTGCTCCGGATGACCGCCTACCAGCTTCGCTATCTTGACCGCGTGCCCCCGCATGCGGCGGTGAACGAAGCGGTCGCGATCGCGAAGCGGCGCGGGCAGCAGGCGATGGGCGGCTTCGTGAACGGCGTGCTGCGCGCTGTCATGCGCGAACCGGAGCTGTGGACCGCTCTGCTGGCCGACGGCGCCGTCAACCGCATCGCTTGGGAGCATTCGCATCCGGAGTGGCTCATCGCCCGCTGGATCGCAGCCTACGGCGAAGCCGAGACGGCTGCCATGTGCGCGGCGAACAATCGGCCGCCCCATAGCAGCGCGCGGGTAAACCGGCTGCGCGGCACGCGCGAGGCGCTGCTGGCCGAGTTGCGCGCGGACGGCTACCGGGCCGAAGCGTCCGCGCTCTCGCCGGACGGCATCGTAGCCGCCGGCGCCGGAAACCTGGCGCACAGCGCCTGGTATCGCGCCGGCCGCCTGTCGGTGCAGGACGAGAGCTCGATGCTCGTCGTCGAGGCGCTGCGGCCGGAACCGGGCATGCGCATCCTTGATTGCTGTGCCGCGCCAGGCGGCAAATCGACCCATATCGCCGAACGGATGGGTGATAGGGGCGAAGTCACGGCGAACGACGTTCACGCCTACAAGGTGGGGCTTATCGAGGAGCAAGCCACCCGACTCGGCTTGACGTCGCTGCACGTAATGAACGTTGATGCGGCGGAGCTGGGACAAGCCCTTCCGCCCGCATCATTCGACGCCGTGCTGCTGGACGCGCCGTGCACCGGCTTCGGCGTCATTCGCCGCAAGCCGGACATAAAGTGGACGAAGCGCGAGGAAGATGTCGCCGCGATCGCCGCGCTTCAGGAGCGGCTGCTGACGGAAGCGGCGCGGATGGTGCGCCCCGGCGGCCGGCTCGTCTATTCGACCTGCACGGTGGAGCCGGAGGAGAACGGGGATGCCGTCCGCCGTTTCCTGGAACGATCGCCGGGCTGGGCGCTGGATGCGTCGTGGACGCACGCCCTGCCGCAGGACGCGCTGGACGCCGCGCTGCGGAGGAGTCCGGCCGGCATGCTGCAGGTATTCCCTCAGGATGCCGGATCTGACGGCTTCTTCATTGCCTGTCTGCAGCGCACGGACGGGCCTGGAGAAGCGGGCGCGGAACGGAACTGAGGCAATAGAACAGGTATATGGCCGCATCGACTATACGGTTGCTCCGTTTGGACGATGCGGCTATTGGCGTTCTATAAGCTCATTTTCCTAAACAGTCAGGAAAGAGGATGTGCGTAAGTCCCTTTTGTGTACAGCAACGTGATGGTTCGCCATTTTTTTGCGTCGTCTCCCCTCATCGGTTTCAGAAAAACGAGCCCATGGACGATTGGAATATCTGCTTGCGGGGTGAATTTTTCTCGGCGTTACAGGGGGACATGCGCATATATGGGGGAGGGTTGGTTATATACTCGGATAAGAGGCTGTCGACGGTTAGAGTAACACGGAGGATGCGATTTTGGCTTGGCTTTTGGCAAGGGCGCCATTTGTGGTAAAATAGATCGACTGCATGACAAGTGATGAAGCGAAAGGTTGAACTATACATGAAACCATTTATATATGACTATACGTTCGAGCAGCTTCAGCAGTGGCTAAAGGAACAAGGAGAGCCTGCTTTTCGGGCCGGGCAAATATTTAATTGGCTCTATGTGAAGCGGGTAACCAGCTTCGAGAAGATGACCAATCTGTCCAAGGGGCTGCGCGGCAAGCTGGATGAGAGCTTCGCGTTCGTGAACTTGAAGGTCATTACGCATATGAAGTCCGAGGACGGCACCGTCAAATTTTTGTTCGGGTTGCATGACGATCATGCGATCGAGACGGTCATCATGAGGCATAGCTACGGGAACAGCATCTGCGTCACAACTCAGATCGGCTGCCGCGTCGGCTGTACGTTCTGTGCCTCGACGCTGGGTGGGCTGAAGCGCAACCTGACAGCGGGAGAGATCGTTGCTCAGGTCGTCACAGCGCAGAAGATGCTCGACAAGACGAACGAGCGTATTAGCAGCATCGTCATTATGGGGACAGGCGAGCCGTTCGAGAATTACGATGCGACGATGGCGTTCCTGCGGACGATGATTCATGAGAGAGGGCTGAACATCGGGCAGCGCCATATTACCGTGTCGACGAGCGGCATTGTGCCGAGCATTTACCGGTTCGCGGACGAGAACACGCAGATTAATCTCGCAATCTCGATCCATGCGCCGAATGACGCGCTGCGCTCGAAGCTGATGCCGGTCAACCGCCGCTTTCCGTTCATTGAGGTGATGGAGGCGCTCAAGCACTATCAGGTGAAGACCGGGCGCAGAATTACGTTCGAGTACGCTCTCATCGGGGGCGTGAACGACAAGGTGGAGCATGCGGAGGAGTTGGCGGACGTGCTGAAGCGGATGGAGATGGTGGCCCACGTCAATCTGATTCCGGTCAACTATGTACCCGAGCGTAACTATATCCGCACTCCGCGCAACGATATTTTCAAGTTCCATCGCACGCTGCTGGATCGGGGCATCAACTCGACCATCCGGCGGGAGCAGGGGCATGACATTGCCGCCGCTTGCGGCCAACTGCGTGCCAAGCATTTGGAGTCCAATGCGAGGTGAGGAAGAATGAGAGCGGTGCATCGTTCGGATGTTGGGCGCGTACGCGTAGTCAATGAAGATCGGGCTTATGTATCCGAGCTGGCGAACGGCTATGAAATCGCCGTTGTCGCGGACGGCATGGGCGGACATCGAGCAGGCGATATCGCGAGCCTCCTAGCGGTAGAGACCGTAGTCTCCGAGCTGGCAGCCCTGCCGCAGCAGATGGAGGAGCAGCAATTGGCGGGAGCGTTGGAAGACGCGATTTTACGCGCCAATCATACGATTTTCCATATTGCGTCCCAGGATGAAAAGTACCACCATATGGGAACGACCATTGTAGCGGTGTTGTTTCCGTCTGGGCAGACGAGCGGATACATAGGGCATATCGGCGACAGCCGTGCCTATCGAATCGGACGGCGGGGGATCGTTCAGCTGACGGAGGACCATACACTGGTCAATGAGCTGGTCAAGAGCGGCCAGATTGGCCCGGAAGAGGCGGAGCGCCATCCGCGGCGCAACGTGCTGGTGCGGGCGCTCGGCACCGATGAGCAGGTGAAGGTGGATATTATCCCGGTAGAGTATGACGAAGGCGATACGCTGCTTCTGTGCAGCGACGGCTTGACCAGCATGGTCGATGAGGACCATATCTGGAGCACCGTCATCGATCCGTCGCTCCCGTTGTGTGTACGGGCAGACCGGCTGCTTAGCCAGGCGCTTGAGGCCGGCGGAGACGATAACGTTACGGTCGTGCTGCTGGAGCATCCTGACGCCGGGAAGGAGGATTGAGTACGTGATAGGAACAACACTTGCCGGAAGGTATGAGATTACCGCCCGAATCGGCGGGGGTGGCATGGCTCTCGTCTATAAGGCATTGGATAATCTGTTGAACCGTTATGTCGCGGTCAAAATGCTGCGCCAGCAGTTCGTGCATGACGAGGAGTTTATCCAGCGATTTCGGCGAGAGGCCCAGTCCGCCGCTTCGCTGAGCCACCCGAACGTAGTCAGCATTTACGATGTCGGCCAAACGGACGACACGCATTATATTGTTATGGAATATGTAGAAGGGCATAATCTGAACGAGATTATACAGCAGCGTGCTCCGCTGCAGGTCGAGGAAGCAGTTCGGATCGCGACGCAAATATGCGATGCGCTCGACCATGCCCACCAGAACCGGATTATTCATAGAGATATTAAGCCTCATAATATACTCATCGGCCGCAATGGCCGGGTGAAAGTAACGGATTTCGGTATCGCGCGGGCCGTCACGTCTTCGACCATCACCCAGACGGGATCGGTCGTTGGCTCGGTGCATTATTTTTCGCCAGAGCATGCAAAAGGAATCTCGGCGGGGGAGAAGTCCGATCTGTATTCTCTCGGCATCGTGCTCTACCAAATGCTTACCGGCAGACTGCCGTTTTTGGGCGAAAGCCCGATTAGCGTCGCGCTCAAGCATTTGCAGGAGCCGTTCGAGGAACCGCGCAAGGTGAATCCGCATATTCCGCAAAGCGTGGAAAATATTATTTTAAAGTCGATGCGTAAAAGTCCAGCAGAGCGGTACCAATCTGCCGCGGAAATGCTGCGCGATCTGGAGACTAGCCTGTTTCCGGAGCGGGCGCATGAAGCGAAGGTGATGTTCGCCCAGCGCAAATTATATGAGGACCCGGAAGAAACGCGCGTCATGCCGGCCATTCGGGCCCAGGAGCGGGAGGAGCGGCAGCCTTCGGATACGTACCCCGGAGCGGCGCCAGCAGCCGCTGCTATGGCAGCTGGAAGTGAACCAGCCAAGCCGGCGCAAAAAGGGTGGGTGAAGCCGACGGTCTGGATCGGGGTGACGCTGCTGTTCCTTGGCATCCTGATTGGCGTCGTCTTCTATGTGAAAGGCCTGCTTGTCGTCAAGGAAGTCGTCATGCCGAACCTCGTTCAAATGACGGAGCAGGAGGCGTTGAACACCTTGGTCGCGCTGAAGATTGAGGTTGAGGACCCGATTGTGAGGGAACCGAAGGAGGGCTTCGAGCAGGGCGTTGTCTTCGATCAGGGCAAGCCGGAAGGCACGAAAGTCAAGGAAGGATCGAGCGTCCGGCTCTATGTAAGTGAAGGTTCGCCGTATATCGCTATGCCGGACTATACCGGGAACCCGTCCGAACTGGTCATTCAGCGGTTGACCGAGATCGGGTTCGATAGCTCTCGCATCACGCAGGAGCCGGTATTCGACGATGAAGCCGAGCCGGGAACGGTAGTCGGTACGACTCCGGCTTCCGGAGAGAAGGTTGATCCGCGTAATGCCTCCGTGAAGCTCTTGGTCAGCAAAGGCAGAGAAACGTTCGGCATGCCGAATCTCGTCGGCACGACGAAGGAAGAGGCGATCGCCAAGATTGAGGCGAGCGGGCTGAAGCTGGCCAAGGACGGCATTATCGAGGAGTCGAGTTACGAGCAGCCGGCTGGCCGCGTATTCAAGCAGCAACCGTTCGAGCCCAACGATCCGGTGGCCAAGGGCTCGGAGGTTCGCATTTATGTCAGTTCGGGCTACCCGCCGGAGGCGCTGCACTATACGTTCCCGCTGATTGTGGCTCCGCAGGTGGATGGCAAGACAAGCACGATCCGCATCGTCTATACGGATGCAACCGGAGAGAATAAAGAATGGGGAACACAGAAAATAACGTCAACCCAAATCTTGAACGTAGAGCTTGTGCTCGCTCCGAACAAAGACGGGGTCATCCTATTGTACCGGGATGATCAATTCCTGGATACGTATACGGTAAGTTATAAAGATGCCAAGCAGGGCACAGTGCAGATACCGGTTGTAGACGCTCTCCCGTCCAAGCAAGGACAAGAGATTGAAGGAGAAAATCAAGGACAAAGCGAAGGAGAATGGGAAGGCCAAAAAGAAGGGGGAGGAATAGGCTCGGACGAGTGATTGCCTGCAAGCCTTCTTCCGGGCGGGGATTGCCACCCTTCCATCGGGTCTGCGGTGACGATGGGAGGGGCCCTTCTAACTTCGAATCACATGGAGGGAATCGATATGTTCGTGGTAGATAAGCATGCCTAAAGGCCTTATCGTCAAGGCGTTGAGCGGATATTATTACGTGAAAGAAGAGGGGAAGCAGGGCGGAGAGACAGTGCAGTGCCGGGCGCGCGGCATTTTCAAGAAGAAGGGCGTGTCCCCGCTCGTCGGCGACTGTGTCGTCTACTCCTTCACCGAGAACGGAGAGGGCGTGGTGGACGAGATCGATCCGCGCGCGAGCGAGCTGATCCGGCCGCCCATCGCCAATGTATCGCTGGCGGCGCTCGTGTTCTCGATGACGGAGCCGGAGCTGAACATGCATCTGCTGGACAAGTTCCTTGTCCATATCGAGCATGCGGAGGTGGAGGCGGTCATTTTGCTGACGAAGTGGGATCTACTCGATCGGCTTCCGGAGGAGGAGTCGGCCCGTATGCGTTGCCGGATGGAAGAGTTAATCGCCTTGTACCAGCGCATCGGATATGAAGTTATTGTCACAAGCGCCAAGGGGGGATTCGGCTATCAAGGCGTGGCAGACCGGCTAGCCGATCAGATCAGCGTATTCGCTGGTCAGTCCGGCGTCGGCAAGTCCTCTCTCTTGAACGCGATGCTCCCAGGGGTGTCATTGGAGACGAACCAGATTAGCCAGCGGCTGGGCCGGGGCAAGCATACGACACGCCACGTCGAACTGCTGCCGCTCCCGCAGGGCGGATATATTGCCGATACGCCCGGATTCAGCCAGCTTGATTTCCTTGAGCTTGGGGTGGAGCAGATCGGCTGGTGCTTCCGTGAATTCCGAAGCTATGCGGGCGACTGCAAGTTCAGGGGCTGCACTCATATTCACGAGCCGGGCTGCCGAGTGAAGGAGGCTGTTCAGGAAGGCTTGATCGCCAATTCGCGCTATGAACATTACCTGTTATTTTTCGACGAAATGAAAGACAAACGACGGAGGTACTGACATGACAGCACTGCAAACGATTCGTATCGCCCCTTCTATCTTATCGGCCGACTTCGCCAAGCTGGGCGAAGAGGTTCGGAATGTGGAGCAGGGAGGCGCCGACTGGATTCATGTGGACGCGATGGATGGCCGCTTCGTGCCGAACCTGACGCTCGGGCCGAACATTGTGCAAGCGATCCGCCCGCATACGGCGCTGCCGCTGGACGTGCATTTGATGATTGTCGAGCCGGAGAAGTATCTCGCTGCGTTCGCCGCCGCAGGCGCCGATGTCATTACGGTGCACGCGGAAGCATGCCCTCATCTCCATCGGGTTGTGCATCAGATTAAGGAGACCGGTGCCCGGGCAGGCGTGGCGATGAATCCGGGAACGTCGCTGTCAGCGATCGAAGAGGTGCTGTTGGATCTGGATCTGGTCCTTATCATGACGGTTAATCCGGGATTCGGCGGACAGAAGTTCATCGCTTCGATGACGGACAAAATTCGCCGTCTTCGCCAACGGCTGGACGAACTGGGCCGGGCAGAGACTCATATTGAAGTCGACGGCGGAATTACGGCGGAGACGGCGCCATTGGTCGCTGCGGCGGGAGCGGACGTGCTCGTGGCAGGCAGCGCGGTCTACGGAGCGGCCAGCCGGGAAGCGGCCATTCAGTCCATCCGTGAATCGGCAGTGCACGCGCGGCAATGACAGAAACGGAGCGCCGGAGAAGGGGAGAATGTCGATGTGAAGAACGGCGCTGCCGCTGGCATCGTATAGCTTTCATATATCCCTAATTTATCCATGCAGTAGATGCCGGCACCTGCCACATAATTGGGCGCGGATCAGGCTTGTCGCCCGTGCATAGATGAATGGCCTGCGGCATATGATGGTTACATGAGCACAGATCTCTCATGTAACCTTTTTTATGTTGCAAGAGACTAGCGGGGTAGGATGAGAATGACGAGGAGGGTGGAGGATGAAGTTTTATACATTTAAGCTGCCGAAGTTTTTGGGAGGTTTCGTCAAGGCGATTTTAAATACGTTTCAAAAAAGCTGACGTTCCAGGCGGCATTGAAGCTGAGTCGGTATCCATCCATCCGATCTGTGAGCGCATATGCGGGAGCGGGGCAACAGGCAGTAACGGTAATGAGCTCCGGACGGCTGTCCGGCAAGCATGGGGCAGCGGCCCAGCCGCACTTGGATGAGGATGCCCGTTCGGTGGAGGATTGCCGTGGTGGCATCCGCCATACACCCTGCCGGACAAGAACCATCCATAACCAGTCGCCGGCGGTGCCGCGCTGGTATGACAGCGCCGGGGCCGTGATTCCCCCGAGGCAAGCCCAAGCCGTTGAGATACAAGCCTATCCAAGGTTCGTCGAGATGAATGATCGCGAAGGAAGGGGCAATCAAAAAAAGCACCTGATTGCGCTTCAGGTGCTCTTTCTATATGGAGGCCGGGACTAGACGCGAGTCACTTTACCTGCCTTCAATGCACGCGTGCTCACGTATACGCGTTTCGGTTTGCCATCGACCAAAATGCGAACCTTTTGTACGTTTACGCCCCAAGAGCGGCGAGATTTGTTGTTCGCGTGCGATTTGTGATTACCCGAGCCTGGTTTTTTCCCCGTTACATAACATTTGCGAGCCATGCCTTACACCTCCTTATCCCAAAGCACCCTTCATACGTTAAATACCTAAATATGATATCATATTTTAAAATCTGTAGTCAACCAAATCAAAAACTTTGTTTATTTCTCTTTTCTATTATAGTACAATGTTGATTAGTCCATAATACTCAAAAAAAGGAGTGGAGTGAACCATGGCTATCCAACTCGATATGGAATTCGGCAAGGTGAACATTTCGGAAGAAGTCGTGGCGGTGATTGCTGGTTCTGCGACTATGGAATGTTATGGACTCGTTGGAATGGCATCGCGCAAGCAATTGAAGGATGGTATTGCCGAGTTGCTCGGACGTGGTAATTTGTCGCGTGGTGTTGAAGTGCGCCAACAATCCGATAGTCTACATATCGATTTATATATTATTGTGAGTTACGGAACCAAAATCTCCGAGGTGGCGCACAACATCCAAGCCAAGGTGAAGTATGTACTCGAACACGACGTCGGTCTCGCGGTGGATCAAGTGAACATCTTTGTACAGGACGTACGCGTATTAAGCTAGGAAGGGGAATTTTCGTTGAACAAGCGTTCTTTAAATGGAGCACAATTTGCCAGTATGGTGCTGGGCGGGGCCGATTCGCTCAATCGCCATGCCGAACACGTCAATACGTTGAACGTCTTTCCAGTCCCGGATGGAGATACGGGGACGAACATGAATTTGACGATGACTGCGGGCATAACCGAAATGAAAGCGAAGCCGTCCACGTCTATCGCCAAAACGGCGGAGGTGCTGTCGAAAGGGCTGCTTATGGGCGCTCGAGGGAACTCGGGAGTGATTCTGTCCCAATTGTTCCGGGGATTTAGCCGGGCCGTAGCCGGCCTTGACGAAGTGAACGCATTCCAGTTCGCCCACGCGCTGCAAGGCGGCGTGGACACTGCTTATAAAGCTGTTGTCAAGCCCGTGGAAGGCACGATCTTGACGGTCGCTAGAGAAGCGGCGAAGCATGCCGTCTATATTGCGCGCCGGACGCCGGACTTGGTCGATTTCATGCGGGAAGTGACGAACAAGGCCAAGGAAGCGCTGGCCAAGACGCCGGATATGCTGCCTGTGCTGAAGCAAGTCGGTGTCGTCGACTCCGGCGGACAAGGCTTGGTCTATATTTATGAAGGATTTCTGGCTGTGCTGGAAGCAGGGGCGAAAGGAACTGCCGCCGAAGCTGTCATATCGGAAGTGGCGGTTGTTCCGGCCGAGAAGACGACTGCGGCGCCAATGTCGGCGCAAGCCAAGCTGCAAACGGAAGACATCGAGTTTTTATACGATATGGAATTCTTTATCGATCGTACCCGCAATCGCGCTGCAGCTATGCCGTTTCATGAAGATATATTCAGGAAAGCGCTTGCGAAAAATGGGGATTCCATTATCGTCATCGCAGACGACGATATGATCAAAGTCCATATTCATTCCCGCAAGCCGGGCGAAGTACTTGATCTGGCGATGCAGTACGGGGAATTGATCCGGATTCAGATTTTGAACATGCGCGAGCAGCATCGCGATATTTTGCAAGGGGAGCATGGAGAAGTGTCCGCGATGCCGGAGCTGTTCGCGGAGATGCCGATCGCGGATATCGTCACGGAGAGCGCCCTGATGGAGCCGCCTGCTGATGAGATTGCTCCTTACGGCTTCATCGCTGTTGCGATGGGGCAGGGCATCCACGACATTTTCACCAGCCTCGGGGTGGACATTGTCTTGTCCGGCGGACAGACGATGAATCCGAGCACCCAGGATTTCATCGATGCCATTGGCAAGATTACGGCGCAGCACATTTTCATCCTGCCGAACAATTCGAATATTGTGATGGCGGCGAAGCAGGCTGCCGAATTCGTGGATCGTGAAGTGACGGTCATCGAGACGAAGACGATACCGCAAGGCATTGCGGCGGCCTTCGCCTTCCAGGAGGACGAGGATCTGGAGGTGAACCGGACCGCGATGCAGGATGCGGTCAGCCATATTGTGTCTGGACAAGTTACTTATGCCGTGCGCGATACGACGCTAGACGGGCTGGATATCAAGGCGGGCCATTATATGGGCATCGCCAACGGCAAGATTATCGTGACGACCGAATCCATAAGCGACACGCTGCAGCAATTGCTCGAGAAGATGCTGGAGGACGGGGGCGAGGTCATTACGCTGCTTACCGGCGAAGAGGCGAAGGCGGAAGATACGGAAGCGCTAATCGAATGGCTGAGCGAGCATTATCCGGACGCGGAAGTGGAAGTTCATGAGGGCAGACAGCCTATTTATGCATATCTTGTCTCAGTAGAGTAACGAAGGAGGGATGTGAATGGCATCTATCCGTATCGTCACGGATAGCACAGCGGATATTCCGCAGGAATTACGCGAACGCTATCACATTGAGATGATTCCGCTCAAGGTGCATTTCGGGAATGATATGTATCAGGATGCGGTCACGATCAGTGCAGAGCGGTTCTATCATTTGCTTGTTGAAGCGAAGTGGCTGCCTACAACGTCCCAGCCTTCTCCTATCGAGTTCCTGGAAGTGTTCAAGCGGTTGAATGCCGAGCCGGACACGCAGATCATTTCGATTCATCTGTCGGCTGCATTCAGCGGAACGTATCAATCCGCAGTACTGGCGAAGAACATGATGGAAGAAAAGTCCGACATTACGATTGTTGATTCGAAGTCGGCATCCTACGGATTCGGGCTTACCGTGGTGGAGGCCGCCAAGATGGCGGAGGCCGGCCATGCGAAAGAAGAAATTTTGGCCATGATTGAACGATATCAGCAGGAACGCAAGCTTTTTTTTCTGGTTGATACATTGGAATATTTGCAAAAGGGTGGCCGTATCGGCAAAGCAGCGGCTTTGTTCGGCACACTGCTCAATATTAAACCGATTCTCTCTATCGATGATGAGGGGGAAGTGTATGCGGTGGAAAAGGTGCGCGGACATAAGAAAGCGGTGGCCCGCATCTTGGAAATGTTAAAACAGGAATTCGAGGGAAGACCGGTACATACGGTCATGGGATATACGAGCAATCCGTCGGCAGCGGATGACTTGGCAGCAGCGATTCAGAATACATTAGATGTTCGATCCATGGACTACACGATCGTGGGCTCCGTCATCGGCACGCATGTCGGTACTGGCGTCGCCGCCGTCTTCATGTGGCCTGCGGACGAAGCATCGTCCTGACAGGATACGGACGTTACCGGCCATGATTTCATTGAGTCAATGTCCCGTAACCATGGTCAAAGGCGTGAGCGCGTTGAAACAAACTGAGCTTCACGCCTTTGGCATTTTTACCGTTGCCGATTTGCTCGATTATTTCCCTTTCCGCTATGAAGATTTTCATCTTCGCCGTCTGAACGAAGTGAAGGATGGAGACAAAGCTACTGTCGAAGGACGCATTATGACCCAGCCCCTCCTGCAGCGGTTCGGCCGCAAATCCAGACTGACCTGCCGCGTGCTGGTGGAGGAATGGCTGATTACGGCCACCTGGTTCAACCGCCCGTACCTGCGCGAGCAGTTGGAGCAGGGGCGGGATATTGTGCTGACCGGCAAGTGGGATCAGTGCCGGATGCAGCTGACCGTGTCGACATCGGAATTCCCCGATAAAGGGACGAGCCGGATTGGCACGCTGCAGCCCGTCTACTCGATCGGGGGCAAGATTACGCAGGCGTGGATGCGCAAGACGATTGCCCAGGCGCTGCAGCAGTTCGGCGAAGCGATTACGGAACCACTGCCGCCAGAGATGCTCCGGTGTTATCGGCTTCTGCCGCGCAAGCAAGCGGTACGGGCGATGCATTTGCCGCATGATGTCGAAGAAGGCAAGCAGGCGCGGCGGCGGCTCGTCTATGAAGAATTACTGCTGTTCCAGTTGAAGCTGCATGCCTTCCGGGCTCTTACCCGCCAGCGTTCCGACGGCGTTGCGTTCATGGTTGACAATACGACGGTGCGCCAATTTACTCGCAGTCTGCCGTTCGAGCTGACGGCCGGGCAGAAGCAGGCGATTACCGACATTTTGCATGATATGCGTCAACCGTCCTGCATGAACCGGCTGCTGCAGGGCGATGTCGGATCCGGCAAGACGGTCGTTGCCGCGACCGCTTTGTATGCCGCAGTCCGGGCGGGATACCAGGGGGCGTTAATGGTCCCGACGGAAATTTTGGCGGAGCAGCATATGCGTTCGCTGTCGAAGCTGTTCGAGCCCCATGGCATTGAGGTCGGCCTGCTGACCGGCAGTCTGACCGAGCGGAAGCGCCGCGATGTGCTTGCGGCGTTGCAGATGGGCATGATCGACATCATGGTCGGGACGCATGCGCTGATTCAGGAGGATGTCCATTACCGTAAGCTCGGTCTCGTCATCACCGACGAGCAGCATCGCTTCGGGGTCAATCAGCGCAGCATTCTGCGTCGGAAGGGCTGGAATCCGGATGTGCTGATGATGACGGCCACCCCGATTCCGCGAACGCTGGCGATTACGGTCTTCGGCGACCTGGACGTGTCTTCGATTCGGGAACGCCCAGCGGGCCGCAAGCCGATAAAGACGTATTGGGTCAAGCACGACATGCTCGATCGGGTGCTGGGCTTCATTCGCCGGGAAGCGGAAGCCGGGCATCAGGCTTATGTTATCTGTCCGTTGATTGAGGAATCGGACAAGCTTGACGTGCAAAATGCCATCGACGTGCATGTGCAGATGCAACAGGCCTTCCCCGATCTGTCTGTCGGGCTGTTGCACGGACGGATGACGCCGGTCGAGAAAGATGAGGCAATGCGTGCCTTCAGCGCAGGAGAGACGAAGGTACTCGTCTCGACGACGGTCATCGAGGTCGGCGTGGATGTGCCGAATTCGACGCTCATGATCGTGATGGATGCAGAGCGGTTCGGACTGTCGCAGCTTCATCAGCTGCGGGGCCGGGTTGGCCGGGGCGGGCATCAGTCGTATTGCGTGCTGATCGCCGATCCGAAGTCGGAGGTCGGCCGGGAGCGGATGCGCATCATGACCGAGACCGAGGACGGATTCGAGCTGTCGCAGCGCGATCTGGAGCTGCGCGGTCCGGGAGATTTTTTCGGGACGAAGCAGAGCGGATTGCCGGAGTTCAGGCTGGCGGATATGGCGAACGACTACGCGGTGTTGGAGCAGGCGCGCGATGATGCGGCTGCGATGATCCGGTCGGAAACGTTCTGGACGTCGCCGGATTACGGTGGCCTGCGCGAGGTGCTGCAGCGTGAGCAGTTGCTCCAGGGCGAGCGAATGGACTAGCCCCGAGCCGTACCCGGGCGCCGGACGGATGGTGTTCCGGCGGCTTCGGCCATTCGGGCGGATAGTAGACAAGCGTTCGGACATATATTTGAAACAGAGCGCCATCGGAGCTCGCTGCGATGAGCTCTGGCCAATTTGTGTTCCGGAGGTGTGTCGACGAAGATGAGCTATACGAAATACGGGATCAGCCCGCAGCTCGTTGAACGGATGAAACGGAAGATGAAGCAGCCCGCCTTGAAGGAGCGGGTCAAGCAGATTGTAGACGGCGTGACGAAGGCGGATCTCCAGAACCGCCATACGGTCCGGCGGCTGCTGCGCCAGATCGCCTCTGTGCTGAACGAGTCCATCAGCGCTCAGCAGGAGGAAGCAATGGTGCAGTTCGTGCTGGCGCAGAAGATTGACCCGAACAATACGTTCCATCTCCTGAAGCTGTGGGGGATGTTCCGCTAAGGCAGGAGGCTGTCTCGTCAAAGGGGCTGTCCCATAAGCAGTTTTTTACTACAGGCCTCGTAGCAGGAAACGTCTGACTCCTCTACGGTAGCCGACGATAAACTGATTTTCGGTGCCGTACTCTTCAGATGGGACTGGACTGGCTGGTTCCCTCTGATCACGACCGGATGGAGGACTTCCGGAGAGCCGCCACCAGATGATCGGTATATCTTCCCAGCCTCTTGCTTATGTCGGCACGCATATATTCTCGTGTAATAAGGAAGCTACCCTCACAGCAGCGGCATGTATAGGGGTACGTGATCGCCTGGCCGTCGTGCTCCCCCGCGAAGAGATGGATGTTATTGTCCAGCATGGCGCGTCCTGCCTTGGACAAATCCCGGTCAATATGCTGCGCAAGAATCTGGCCGGCCTGGGCATACAGCGACTTCAGTGTTTCGGAGGAGCGCTCGATGTCCCAGATTTTTCGGGTCACTATCGTCTGCAAATGGGAAAGCATGACATAGTTTTTCATCAGCTCCAGATCTTCCCGCTTCGGAGGGGAGGGTGGAGCAGGGCGAGCGGGCTGATCGAGATCGAGGCGGCGGTTCAACAGCGCTTCCTTATGCTGGGGAAGCATCATTCTGCTCGATTCCCACAGACCGTTTTTTTGGAGTTTTTTGCTCATTTATAATGCCCCCCGATTTTGGCTGCGCGGTCTGCCGCCTGACCGGCGGCGCTCAGGGACGAGGCGCGGACGATCGCCGCATTGCCGTACCGTTCCTTGATGCCGTCCGTAGCTCTTTCCAATGCTCTGGCTTTTTCCTGATCCTCGAACAGGGTAAGCTGATACAGTTGATCGTCCACCAGCTTGCTTAACGTGATGCCGGCGCGGCGGACCGGCCTGCGGTTCCAAAACGTATAAAAAATCTGCTTGGCCGCTGTAAATACTTTGTTCGTATTATTTGTCGGATCCGGCATCATCAGTTGGCGGGAGAACCCGGTCGGCGCTTCGTACGGGCTGCACATGCAGTTCACCGTGACCACCGAGCCCATATATCCTTTGCGTCGGCAATCCCGGCACACTTCCTCCGTAAGCTCGAGAAGAATCGTATCTACTTCCGTTTCCGTGGCGTAGTCCCGGGGCAAGGTCATCATATGGCTGACCGATTGCGGCGGCGTGCGGAACGTATCCGGGGAGACGGGGCTGTCATCAAGGCCGTTGGCGGTGCGCCACATCACTTCGGCATGAATGTCCGACTGCTTGCTGAAGCGGGCGCGGAATTTGTCCTTGAGCTGCGGCAGCGGGGTTCTGGCGATATCTCCGATGGCCGTCATGCCCAGGCGGGCAAAATGGGTTGTCATGCGGGAGCCGACACCGAACATTTTGTTGACCGGCTGGGGCCACAGCAGCGTCTCGATGTCGGACGGAGCCAGGGCGAAGATGCCCTCTTTGTTTTTCTTGGCCCATATATCCGTAGCCATCTTGGCCAAAATTTTATTGGAGCTGATCCCGATCCGGATCCATACTCCGGTCTGCTCGAGTACGCGGCGCTGAATCTCTCTGGCCATGGTGACAGGGTCTCCGAACAGCGTCCGGCTCCCGGTCACGTCGAGAAATTGTTCATCGACGCTGAACGTTTCGACGAGATCGGTGAATTGTTCATAGATTTGCGTAATGAGCAGCGAGACGTCGATATAATGCTGCATGCGGGGGCGCATCACGATCAGGCGGGGGCACTTGTTCAGGGCTTCCCCAAGCCGTTCGGCCGTTGTTACTCCATAGCTTTTGGCTATCGGGCAAGCGGCCAGAATGATTCCCGATCGGCGCGCGGGATCTCCGGACACAACGAGCGGCATATGTTTATATTCCGGGTGCTCCGCTTTTTCCACGCTGGCATAGAAGCTTTGACAGTCCGCCAAAAAGATACTCCGTTCCTTGCTTCCGCTCAATGTAACCACCCACCTCAACCAATCGAGTCTAAAAAATAAGAACATGTATTCGTGTCTATTATATACCGAACGTATATTCTCTATGCAAATGAAGTTTATGGAATCGGCTGCCCGTTCCACGCCGGATACGGCTTAGCTGTCTGCTGTCCCCTTCGGTTCACCCGGGTCGCCAGAGATATGCAGATAGCGCTGCAGCAGGCTCTTCACCTCGGCTCGGATCAGGCCGCGAATCATGTAGAAGGAGCGGTGGTACCCCCGGCACACGTACTGCACGCGCACGCCGTGCTCCAGCCGTTCCTCGGACACGATCTTAATCCCGCGGTGCCGGAACTGCTTCCGGATGCGGAACAGATCGGAGGCAGCGTCATCCTGCGCCTGGCGGAGCCCCTGAATATAAATTTCTCCCATCTTCAGCCCCGAGATGGCAATGCGGCCGATATCGCGCTCGAGCACGTCGAGGACGAAGGTCTGAAGGGTATACTGCTTCACCAACAGGGCGTCTTCCCCGTCATGAGGCGGAGGTCCGCTTGTCGTGGACAATAAAGTCATACCGGGTTCCTCCTTGCGTAACGTCCATCCATGCGGCCCCCCTGCTTGAAATCGGGAGGTGCGAGGATATGCTTATACCCCATTATACGAACTTGAGTTCTGTTTTATGACTAATATAACGAACAAGTATTCTTGTTTCAATCGGTAAATAATGGTGGAAGGGATCAAAATGGTTTACAATGAAGAACAGAGGAAAAGGAAAGAGCTGGGATGGAAGAAGGAGTGAGCAGGAATGAAGATTACGCTGCATCGCGGGGAGATATTGTTCCGCCAAGGCGATCCGGGCACGTACCTGTACCGGATTGTGAGCGGCTTGTTCAAAGTGACCCGGCTGCATGAGAACGGGAACATTGTGCTGTTCAATATATTGTATCCGGGCGAGATGGTGCCGCATCATTCCCTTATCTCCCCGAAGGATTGCCATGGGACGGCAACGGCCATGGTCACCAGTACGGTAAAGCGGATGAAAGCGGAGGCGTGGTATGAGGAACTGCGGAACAATTCCGGGAAAGCGCTCGAAGTGGCCAAGCTGCTGCAGGAGAAGCTTCGCTTCATGCAGCAGCGGCTCGATCATCTGACAATCGGATCTCCTGCCGAGCGGCTGGCGCTGCTGACCCGGTGGCTGGACAGCATGACGAACAAGACCCCGCTTACCGATATGCTGACGCAGGAGGAGATCGGGCAGTTGATCGGAGTTCGGCGCGAGACGGTCAACCGTCTGCTCCGGCAGAGTGACAATTCCATGACGAAGCGATGAGCGGCTTATTTCATGTCATGGGACATTCCAGGAAGCTCATATGAGTAGGAAGTGAAGCGTTATGTATCCGCTTGATAAAGGAGGTAACCGAGCATCATGGAGAACGAGCAAGCGTATGGCTGGACCGACCCGGCAGCGATGCCGTCCGCATGCGGGTCGGGAGCGCATTCGCAGGAACGGATTTATATACCGTATCGTGGTCCGTGCGATCCTTGCCCGTCGCTGCCCTACAAGACCTATGTCGTACCGCCGAATCTGTTCATTACGTTTCAACCCCCGAATTTGCCGCAATTCCCGCCGCCGCAGGCGCTGCGGTGTGGAACACTGTGGCCGGCATTATATAGTCCTTATCGACCGAAGGGCGGACGGGAGGAGGGAACGGCTTGAGCACTCATGGCACGCACCCGTTCTGCACTCAGGAGTATTATGACAGCCTGCTCCAACTGCAGGAAATCGATTTTGTGCTGGTCGAGCTGAATCTGTATCTGGACACGCATCCCGGTGACACTCAGGCGATCCAACAGTTCAATTACTATGTTCATGAGCGGATGAAGGTGGCGAGGCAGTTCCAGGAGAAGTTCGGCCCCCTTCAGGCCGGCGGCTTCTATTCGAATTGCCCTTGGTCCTGGACAGACACGCCGTGGCCGTGGCAGGTGTAACGGAAGCCCCGGGGAAGACGGGGAAACAACATTAGGAGGGAAGCGGCATTGTGGGTATATGAGAAGAAGCTTCAATATCCGGTGTGCGTCAGCAAATGCGATCCACGCATGGCTAAGCTGCTGCTGGAGCAGTACGGTGGAGCCGACGGGGAACTAGCGGCGGCGCTTCGCTACTTGAATC
Source organism: Paenibacillus popilliae ATCC 14706 (assembly GCF_000315235.1). Lineage (GTDB taxonomy): Bacteria > Bacillota > Bacilli > Paenibacillales > Paenibacillaceae > Paenibacillus_B > Paenibacillus_B popilliae. Next base: position 76,919 of record NZ_BALG01000042.1, read on the forward strand.
AGCGCTACTCGATTCCGGATAAGGTCATCGGCTTGCTGACCGATATCGGGACGGAAGAATTCGCCCACCTGGAAATGATCGCCACCATGGTATACAAGCTGACCAAGGACGCGACGCCGGAGCAATTGGAAGCGGCCGGGCTCGGGGCGCATTATGTCGCTCACGACAGCGCGCTGTTCTATGAAAATGCGGGCGGGGTGCCTTGGACGGCGGCCTATATTCAAGCGAAGGGCGATACGAATGTATATTAAGACACGACATAGATCTATGCCTTCCACGTGATGCTGATTTCACCGTCCCCTAATTCAATCATGTAGATCAAATCGCGCATTGCTCTTTTCGCTGTTAACCGGTCTATGGCTGTTACCTCGTTTAAGCGTTTAGTGATATTGTTTTTTACTTCGCTAGCCCCCCTTTTTTCTGCTTCCAACTTCGATAATTGGTCATTTAGTTGGCGTCGTTCAATTTCAACTCGTTTACTAGCAGATTTTAAGTCCTCTGCTGAAATTAGATCATTTTCATATGCTTCAATTTGTTTTTGGATACGTTTATCCACTTTTATGAGTTGAGCCCTTATTTCTTTTATTTCGTCTGCGATCTTACTCGATGGTGCTACTTTTAATTTCAGTTCTTTATCGGAGGATGTTGCTATCCTTCTCATTTCTTCAAGGATCATTTTTTCTAAGTCATCGCGGTGCGCCGCGTGGTGCTTACACCCATAACCAAGAACATATGATGAACAAATATAACGATAATAGGTGTATTCGTTATTTATTCTTTTGTGTCGGCTTGTGCTTCCCTTCATATTTTTGCCGCAATGCTTGCACTTAACTAATCCGGTTAGTAGATAGGTTTCGTTATCAGCATGCTTATGGGCTCGCGATCGAGATTGCATAATCGCTTGAATTCGTGCAAATCGCTCAGGAGTAATGATGCCGGGGTGATTATCTTTTTTTATGATCCATTCAGACTTATCACGCATGATAACCTTACCGTTTTTGGTTTCGCGTTTATTGTAAACCATAATCCCGGCAATTGTTTCGGTGCGAAGTAGGCGCTTTATATTTACTTGATCCCACATCTTACCGCGCTTAGTTGTTGATCCGAGATCGTTTAATTTTTTGGCAATCATGCGGTGGCCAGCCCCTTCTTCCGCGAGATCGCACATAATTCGGACAAAGCGAGCTTCATCCTCGTTGATTACATACTGCCCATCTTCTACTTCATATCCGTAACAAGGCTGTGTAATCGCCCTTGTAGTATTTTTAGCGAGAGAAAGCATATTGTCCTTTACACGTTCGCTGATTCGTTCTCGCTCAAACTCTGCAAATACGCCGAGTAGTTGCAGTACCATGCGCCCGACCGCTGTTGAAGTATCAAAACTTTCAGATGCGGATACATATCTGCAATCGTATTCACTAAGTTTGTTTACAGTCTGAAGCAGATCGAGCAAGCTTCGAGACAGGCGATCAAGCTTTGATGTCAGGATGACATCCAATTTTCGTTGCTCCAGATCGGATAGGAGGCGCTGGATTCCGGGGCGACGCAAATCCTTTGCGCTATAGCCATCATCAATGTAAAACGTAGGAGTTTGCCAGCCCATAGCTTTACAATACGCTGAGAGTCGTTCCTGTTGCTCATTAAGGGAATTACCTTTTTCCGCCTGTTCGTCAGTGGATACACGGATATATGCAGCTACTCTCATCTTGACCTCCTCATACATCGATCATAATTTTTTTTAGTTTCCCTAAAATGAGAACTGTGCCTTCCTGACAAATAATTGGTTCATAATTTATGTTTTCGGATTGTAAAACAATTGTGCCGCTACTTTTGAAAACCCGTTTCAATACTGCTTCATCATTAATTTGCACCGCTGCTATTTCTCCGTTTTCAACATCTGGCTGTTTTCTGATAAGAAGCAAATCCCCTTCAAAAATACGAGCGCCGGTCATGGAGTCTCCTTTAGCCCGTAAATAGAAATATTCTTCTCCATCCAACCACTGTTTTGGGGTTGATTCATAACCACTGATTTCTACATATGTCAAGCCCCCGTTTCCGCATGACACTTTTCCCACAACCGGCAAACTAACGGAGTTTAGATCGCTGACATCTAAGCCTAAATAAGACGTGGCTCCTTCTGTAAGATCTTTTACAGTTACATCTAGGGCGTTTGCGATGTCGCTGATTCTTTTCATATCGATTTTTATTTCGCCATTTTCATATCTTTGAATTGTTTTCTTGGTTAGCCCTACCTTATCGGCTACATCCTGCAAACTGTACTCCTTCAAACTGCGATACCTTTTGATATTTTTTCCGACCGCTAGATAAAACAACTTTGAGTCATGCATTTCTAAATATTCCTCCAACAGTGGTATTTATATATTTATATAAACACAAAAAGACACGAAACACAAATAAAATTATCCATTGTGTCATTTTAGGTCTTGACATGAATTATTTGGGTCCGGTAAGATAGTGGTGTCTCAAAAAGACACGAACGGAGGTGAGGGAATGTTTGTTACAGTTAAAGCAGCTAGAATAACATCGGGGATTCCGGCAGAAGAGATGGCTTTCCGACTCGGACTATCGAAAACCGGGTATCTCAGGAAAGAGAATGGGAAGACACGGTTTTACGTTGATGAGATTGCAAAAATCAGTTTAATACTAGGGATTAGTATCGAAAATTTTTTGGAACTATCGTGTCATTTAGAGACACAAAAAGCGCAGGATTATAGTGCTTCATAAGGTCAAAATGGACAAACGACAATCCGCCTGCCTGATGAGCTAATGAAGGAACTCAAGCAGGAGGCGGAGCGGAAGGGGATTAGTTAATTAATGCTTTTTATTGCGGCTTCTTGTTCAATGGAGCGGACAGACAATACTTCAATAATACGGTGTTGCTGCTCTTGGATAGTTTCGAGGCGCTTTACTGATTCGTTGGTTTCCATGACAGCACGTTTAATCAATTGTTGCTCGGCTTTCATGTCTTTCATATCGGTTTCCATTCGATCAAGCCGTTGATTGGTGGATTTCAGCTCAGTAAGAATCTGTTGTAATAATTGCTCGCTCATCGTACACGCTCCTTTGGGTTGTAGGTCTAGTATCGCATTATTTAATGTATTTGGGAAGCCGCCGTGGCGGGTTTTGGTTTTTAATTACCTTCGCCGCCTTGGCTCTGTAGTTCTAATAATTGATTTATTTGCTTTTCCACAAACGCTTTGTATTTATCGTCAAGTTGTTCGTACTTGTCCATTATTAGAGCAAGCATATTAACGGATCCGTTTAAGGCGCTTAAGTCATCGTTACTATCGTCCAGCAACCAATTTTTATCAACGTTATACATCAATGATACGCAGTTAATAAAAAGTTGAGTGGGTTCAACATTTCCAAGTTCAATATTGGCTAAATTTCCTCGTGATATGCCAATGGAATTAGCGAAATCGGACTGTGTAAGATTGTTAGCTTTTCTTATAAGCTTGAGTTTTTCGGGAAATTTCATTTGACATTGTCACCTCCACAGTTTCCATAGTATCAATCAATAATGCTTATGTCAATACATATAGAACTGAAATAAACAAAATTATTTATTTTATTGTATTGACACAAACAAAAGAATGAGATAAATTGTAATTGTACAAGCGAGTTAAACAAGGAAAATGTACTCAAACAAGCAACGGGGGTGATGGAAGTGAATACGCCACAGATAACAGCAGTCAAAGCTGCATTTGAGATTGGTTTGTTGGCGGGGCAGTTAACCCCTAAGAATCAGTCTTATGTTTTAAACACAATAAATGCTCTCTTGTTTAGCCAGGAAACAAATGATAAATCCGCGCAAGAACAAAAAGGCGCGTAGAGCCGCACCTTTAAATAAGTATGTACATCGTATCAATCTTGATCAACGAGTTCATAAAATACATTTTCACTGATTATTTCTAAGTCTTGTCCTGAAAGAATAAGTGATTCAGCTTTTTTCAATTTTGAACTCTTACCATCTTTTATAGATTTCGAGTAATCAAAATTACCCAAAATGAGATAATTTGATTTTTTGTTAACACCATCAGCACAATGTCCACCTAAATCAACAACTATTTGCATAGCGTCTTTGCGCGACATTTTTTCAAGTGTTCCCGTAAAAACACAAACTTTTCCATAAAGAGGGTGTGATTCGTCAAAATCTTCTTTTTCGGTAGTTATTGAGGAAGCCTTAGTGTATTTCTTTCTGACAAATAATTTTTCTAAACTTAAATTATTGCTTGCTACGTGGTTTGAAATGAATTGATAAAGTTCTATAGCAGCTTTGCAATCATCTAAAGATCTATGGTTAGGCAGGGTAAGTTCAAAATAGTCTGCCAAAGTTTTTAGACGATGGTTTTTTAACTCCGGAAATAGTTTCCTTGATAATCGCAAAGTATCAACAAAATTGTTGGAGAATGGGGTTCCAGTAATTGTCAAGCTAAAGTCATAGATAAAATTCACGTCAAAATGAGCGTTATGAATAACAACTACATCATCACCAATAAAACGCAGGAAGTTTGGCAAAGCATTCTCGATTTTAGGTGCATCTTTAACCATTTCATTTGTAATGCCTGTTAGGTTGGTAATGAAGTCGCCAATTCTATGTTCAGGTTTGACTAGAGATTGAAATATGTCTATCACTTCATTATTTCGAACTTTTATAGCAGACAGTTCTAAGATTTCTTCAAAGCGAGGGTCAAGACCCGTTGTTTCAAGATCAAGAATTGTATAGTCCTGCAAAATGGAAGTTAAGCTTTTACCTTTAAATTTGCGTTCAGTACGAGGTAAAACTTCTAACATAAGTGAATTCCCCTATTCCTTTTAATGGTAAGTAATAACTACCAATATTCGACAGGGGAGGTTGATTATCCTGCATAAGGGGAAATTTTTAGAACAAAAAGACCGTCAAGTCGGACAAACGTAACAACATACACTCAACCGAGGAGGAGATGTGAGTGGGTAAACGTAAAAGCGAAAGACCTCAGCTAAAGCTCGTAGGGCACTATATGATCATCAATGGTGAAAGGTTTGAAATCGACCCAAGTAAGACTGATCTACCCAACCGCTGTAAGTTGGCGTTGGCAGAAATGGCTACGGGAAAGAAGTATGAATTTGTTAATGCAATGGTAACTGTCGGCTCCTAACGGAGTCGCCTTATAGGACAAGCCCAGTAGGAGGGGATGATGATATAGCTCAAACTGCATGGAAACAAAGTGTCGATTTACCAGATGCCTGATGCATGCCAATAAGTGCTCTGTTAGGGACAAAATCAGCAATGTTAGAGACGGAAGCGACTGTTTCTTCGAGGCGATTCATGTTAGAAAGTGCTTTCTTCATAGGTGAAACACCTCCAAAGATTTCAGAAATTCTGGTGGCATGCGTAGCAAATGAGTCAACCAAATTGTTATCGTATCGGCTTTTTATCCGACACATCTACATGTTTCCATGCAGTTCAGCATATATCATCATCCGCAAGGGGATGTCGGGCGCTCGTGGGCAGGTTATTGGTTATCGTCCGCACTGCCTATGCGTTGCACCTTCCGAGGTACACAAGCGACTTCCCTCGGCTTGGCTCAAGATTGCCATATTCATAGAACTTAGGTTTCCTTGAATTCACCCGATGCGCACTCGCGAATTACTTCGTGAGGGGGCAATATGACACTCTCCTACTGGTATATATTACTAAAATGCTATACATGGTAGCAAGAGCAATTGGGAAGGGGCAAGTAGGAAGGGAAAATGAGGTGGTTGGTATAAAGATCACACTCACGCCCGAGCAGATGCAACGGCTAGTGAAAATTGTTGTGCCAGAAGCTGTTGAACTAATTCGGCGGCAAAAAGCAAGGAAGCAAATTAAGTACGAAGAAACAACATGAACCTACATAATTTACAGGACAAGCCTATGAAAGGAGAAACCAATGATGCCAATACCAGATGAAGTACTTGACCACTTAGCCGAGCGTTACTACCGGGAGTATGTCGACCCAAGGAAGTGCAAATTTATCACCTGGGCGGCCATTGAGGCCGAGCGGATGGGATTTAGATTTTGATAGGGGATTTAGATTTTAAGAATTTTAAGAGGAGGTGAGAGGGAATGTCGAAAGCGATGCAAACTAAACTCAAATTGACAATACCGAGGGACGGCGTGTATACGTGACGGAGGTTGTAGCGGATAATGTGCGGTTCCTGGAATTCAACCGCGACAGCGGAGGAGGAGGTTCTAGCCAGTCCCGCGGTCCGGCAGCGGATCCGTTCTCTGACGACGGCAGACCGATCGATATACCAGACGGTGATTTACCGTTCTAGGGGGGCAGAAGGGCATGACACTACCATTTAACCCAGCACCAAAGCCAAAGACGCGCCGCCTGAAGCCTACAACCAAACAGCGGGGGAGAATATCCCCCGAAGTATATCAAGTTGCGTATGACCGCGCTGGCGGGCGTTGTGAGCGCTGCGGGAAACCAGGGAGCCAAGAATACGGGACGCTGCAATGCGCGCATCTGGTGAGGCGCTGGAAGCTGGACGAGACGACCGCAAATGACGTGGCCATATTATGCGGGCCTAGCGTCAATACAGGCACATGTCACAACTGGATCGACTATACACGTGAGGGGCGGCGGTGGGCCGAACAATACCGGGAACGGC
>NZ_BALG01000041.1 GCF_000315235.1 Paenibacillus popilliae ATCC 14706
TTATGCCGTGGTCGCCGCAGTTGCCGGACTTCTGCCGTCTGAACTAATCTACATCGATCATACACTGGCCCCAATCTGACCGCTAGGTGGGGCCTATTTGACGTTCACTCTTTCAGAAAAGCGCTCAGCTTCTCCCACGGATTCAGGCTGTAGGCCATCGCCTGGCCCAGCAGACTTGTGTGGGCATTATCTGGGATTTCTGCTGGCGACAGCCAGGCATAGTACGCATCCAGCACCGGTTGGCTTCGCTCTGCCCGTGCTTTGTAACGTTCCTCCGGCGTGGCCTCCTTCCGCTCGCGTTCAATCGCAAACAGCTGGTTGCAATACGCCAGCCCTTGCGCTGCGACCGCGTCTGGATTGCCTCTGGCTTCCGGCGCTGCCTTCAGCGCTTTCCCCTTGGAACAAGAAAGCGATCCGTCCGATTTCCGCTGTTTCAGGGGGATTTTTTTTGTCAGATGAGTGTCCGGAAACGGGTCATCCTATGCTTCAAGCGACAAGTTCATGAATTTGCAATGAACATAATTTCTTGAAAGTGTTTACATCGGTTCAGGCGCGTGTTATGATACTTTTGCATTAATATGGTTAACCTTTACGTATGAAGACGAAATCGTTCAAGGGGGATTCATCATGAGCATGGCGCAAATGATTGACCATACGCTGTTGCGCGCAGACGCAGTGAAAGGCGACATTACGAAGCTGATAGAAGAAGCGAAACGATATCAATTTGCCTCGGTATGCGTCAATCCTACCTGGGTGGCGTACTGTGCAGAGCGGCTGGCCGGCACCTCGGTCAAGGTGTGCACGGTCATCGGGTTCCCGCTCGGTGCTTCGACATCTGCCGTCAAAGCCTACGAGACGGTGGACGCGATTGCGAACGGGGCAACGGAAGTGGATATGGTCATCAATATCGGACAATTGAAGGCGGGGAACGATGACGATGCCGAGCGGGACATCGCGGCCGTCGTGACAGCCGCTGCCGGGAAAGCGCTCGTGAAGGTTATTATTGAGACATGCCTGCTTACGGAGGAGGAGAAGGTTCGCGCATGCGAGCTGGCGGTGAAGGCTGGCGCAGACTTCGTGAAGACCTCGACCGGCTTCTCTACGGGCGGAGCTACGCGGGAAGACGTGGCGTTAATGCGCAGAACGGTTGGAGAGCGAGCGGGCGTGAAAGCATCCGGCGGAGTACGAAGCCTGGAGGATGTCAACATGATGATTGAAGCGGGAGCTACCCGAATCGGAGCGAGTTCCGGAGTAAGCATTATAAATGGGATGGAGTCGTCATCTTCATACTAAATTGCTGTGTAAGAAAGCAAACGTTGGCGGAGAAGCGTCGATGAAGGAGGAGCAGATCATGAAGGAGCAAGTAATTCAAGAGGCACTGGAAGCGCGCAAGCAGGCTTATACGCCGTATTCCCGGTTTCAGGTGGGGGCCGCCGTGCTTGCCGGAGGGAAAATATTCCGCGGGTGCAATGTGGAAAATGCGTCATATGGCTTAACGAACTGCGCGGAGCGAACCGCCGTGTTCAAGGCGGTGTCCGAGGGCGAGAAGAGGATCGAAGCCATTGCCGTCGTAGCGGATACCGAAGGTCCGGTTGCTCCATGCGGTGCGTGCCGTCAGGTGCTGGCTGAATTTTGCGATAGCGAGACGAGAATCTTTTTGTCGAATCTTCATGGCAATACCGAGGAGTGGACGATTTCCCGTTTGCTGCCGGGCGCTTTTTCCGCCGAAGATATGGAACAGGACAGCAAATAGCGTTTCCCGTTCTGGGCCTTTTGTAAGCGATAACAGGAATCCGGATTTGTATTGCATGCATAAGCTTGGGAGGAACTTCAGATGAAATATGTAATTGCTATTGTCGGATTGCTGGTCGTATTCGGACTAACCTACATGGCGAGCAAGGACCGGGGCCGTATCCGCTATCGGCCGCTGGCACAAATGATTGTATTACAGATCGTCCTGGCGTTTGTATTGTTGAACACGACGGTGGGCGAGAAGCTGATTCGGGGATTTTCCACCATATTCGAAGCGCTGCTGGCCTATGCGGCGGAAGGCATTAATTTTGTGTTCGGCGGCATCGTGAACGAAGGGCAGGGCACGCAATTTTTCCTGGCGGTTCTGCTGCCGATCGTGTTCATTTCCGCGTTGATTGGCATTTTGCAATATACAAAAATTTTACCGTTCATTATTAAATATATTGGCCTTGCGCTTAGCAAGGTGAACGGTATGGGCAAGCTGGAATCGTATAATGCGGTTGCTTCCGCCATATTGGGGCAATCTGAAGTGTTTATTTCGGTCAAGAAACAAATTGGCATGCTGCCGGAGCGCCGCTTGTATACGCTGTGTGCGTCCGCCATGTCGACGGTCTCTATGTCCATCGTCGGGGCGTACATGACGATGATCGAGCCGAAATATGTCGTCACAGCGCTCGTGCTGAACCTGTTCGGCGGGTTCATTATCGCCTCGATTCTCAATCCGTATACCGTGTCGAAGGAAGAGGACATTCTCGAAGTTCAGGATGAGCATAAGCAAACCTTCTTCGAAATGTTGGGCGAGTACATAATGGACGGGTTCAAGGTAGCGATTGTCGTCGCCGCGATGCTGATCGGCTTCGTCGCCCTGATTGCCATGATTAATGGTCTGTTCGGAACCTTGCTCGGCATTACGTTCCAACAAATTTTGGGTTATATTTTTGCGCCGTTCGCCTTTCTTATGGGCGTGCCTTGGGCGGAAACGGTCGATGCGGGCAGCATCATGGCGACGAAAATGGTGGCGAACGAATTCGTGGCGATGCTCGATCTGTCCGCCATGACGAACGATAGCATCTTGTCTTCACGGACGATTGGCATCGTATCCGTCTTCCTGGTTTCGTTCGCGAACTTCTCATCCATCGGCATTATATCCGGGGCTGTGAAGGGGCTGCATGAGAAGCAGGGCAACACGGTCGCCCGCTTCGGCCTGCGCTTGCTGTACGGGGCTACGATGGTCAGTGTGCTGTCGGCCACGGTCGCCGGTCTGTTCCTGTAACAAATCGCAGACAATCCATGATCGCGATGCTGAAGTTCCTGGGGGAACAGGCTCGCAGCGAACAGAGGAGGATGAACAGGTTGAGCGTTCACATTGGAGCGAAGCAAGGCGAGATTGCAGAGACGATACTGCTTCCAGGCGATCCGCTGCGAGCGAAGCATATTGCACAGACGTATATGGAGGACATCGTTTGCTATAACGAAGTACGGGGCATGCTGGGCTTTACAGGCACTTATCGAGGGAAGCGGGTATCGGTTCAAGGCACGGGCATGGGCATTCCGACGACGAGCATCTACGCCAATGAGCTGATTGCGGATTACGGCGTTAAAACCTTGATCCGGGTCGGCACCTGCGGCGCGATGCAGGAGCATGTGCATGTGCGCGACGTCATTCTTGCCCAGGCATCCTGCACCGATTCCAGCATGAACCGTCATGAATTCAGCGGGTACGACTATTCGCCGATTGCCAGCTTCCCCTTGCTGCAATCGGCCTATGAGCAGGGAATGGCCAAGGGATTGAAGCTGCACGTCGGCAATGTATTCAGCTCGGATATGTTCTATCGCAGCGACAAATCTGTCGTGAAGAAGCTGATGGATTACGGTGTGCTTGGCGTCGAAATGGAAACGACGGCGCTGTATACGCTCGCGGCAAAATACGGCGTCAAGGCGCTGACGATCTTGACGGTAAGCGATCATGTGCTGACCGGAGAAGAAACGACGGCGGCCGAGCGTCAGACGACCTTCCACGACATGATGGAGGTCGCGCTGGAGACGGCTATCTCGATCTAGCGGCCCAAGCTCTTGGACAAGCTCTTGATCAAACAAGCTCGCCACAGATGGCGGCAGTGCATCAATCAACAGAGACAGGGAGGAGCATTGACGATGAGAATGGTGGATTTGATCGCGAAGAAGCGGGATGGCAAGGAATTGACGACGGAGGAGATCAACTTCGTCATCGAAGGATATACGAATGGGGATATTCCCGATTATCAGATGAGCGCCTGGGCCATGGCTATTTATTTCCAGGACATGTCGGAGCGGGAGCGGGCCGATTTGACGATGGCGATGGTGAACTCCGGGGACAAGATCGATCTGTCGACCATTGAAGGCATCAAGGTGGACAAGCATTCGACCGGGGGCGTCGGAGATACGACAACGCTTGTGCTGGCGCCGCTCGTCGCGGCTTTGGGTATTCCGGTGGCGAAGATGTCGGGGCGCGGGCTCGGCCATACAGGCGGCACGATCGACAAATTGGAATCGATCGAGGGATTCCATGTCGAGATTAGCAAGGACGAGTTCGTGAATCTTGTCAATACGCATAAGATTGCCGTCATTGGACAGACGGGCAACCTGACGCCGGCGGACAAGAAGCTGTACGCGCTGCGCGACGTCACAGGCACGGTGAACTCGATTCCGCTTATCGCCAGCTCGATTATGAGCAAGAAGATCGCGGCAGGCTCCGATGCGATCGTGCTTGACGTGAAGACCGGGGCCGGCGCCTTCATGAAGACGGCCGCGGATGCGAAGCGGCTGGCGCACGCGATGGTCAGCATCGGCAACAACGTCGGCCGCAAGACGATGGCCGTTATTTCGGATATGAGCCAGCCGCTTGGGCGCGCGATCGGCAACTCCCTGGAAGTGCAGGAAGCGATCGATACGCTGCGCGGGCACGGTCCGGCCGATCTGGAGGAGCTGTGCCTGGCGCTTGGCCGGCAGATGGTGTATCTTGCGGGCGGAGCCGCATCCTTGGAAGAAGCGGAGCAGCAGTTGAAGGAAGTCATCCGCAATGGCAAGGCGCTGGAGAAGTTCAAGCAATTCATTGCGAATCAGGGCGGCAATCCAGCCGTGGTCGACGATCCGAGTCTGCTTCCGCAAGCGTCCTGCAAGATCGAGGTTCCGGCACGTCAAGCCGGCGTTGTCGCCGAGATCGTCGCGGACGAGATTGGAACGGCGGCCATGCTGCTCGGCGCGGGACGCGCGACGAAGGATTCCGAGATTGATCTTGCGGTCGGCTTGATGCTGAACAAGAAGATCGGGGACGCGGTTCAGGCCGGCGAATCCCTGGTCACGATCCATGCCAACCGCGAGAACGTCGATGATGTCATCGAGAAAATTTACGCAAACATCCGCATCAGCGACCATGCGGAAGCGCCGGTGCTCGTACATGATATTGTAATGGAATAAGCCAACTATCGTGCAGCCCCCGTCTTGCCCTAAGACGGGGGCTGTTGGATGTCGGTCATACTACAGAAATAAAGCTCGTGCGACAGGAGGCGGACCGCAGTTGACTATCAAAGTGCTGATCGCGGACGACAATTCGTTTATTCGGGAAGGTATGAAAATCATATTGTCCAGCTTCGAGGAATTCGAAGTGGCCGGTACGGTCGAGGATGGAGCCGAAGCGGTTGCATTCTGCAAGAGCAACGACGTGGACGTTGCGCTGCTGGATGTGCGGATGCCGAATATGAACGGCGTCGAGGCAGCCCGCCTGTTGACGGAGCAGACCGCGGTCAAGCCGCTCATTCTGACGACGTTCGACGATGATGAGTTCGTGCTTGAAGCCATCCGGGTGGGAGCGCGCGGATATCTGCTTAAGAATAATGACCCCGAACGGATTCGCGACGCTATCAAGAGCGTCTGCAACGACCATCACGTTCTGCAGGATGTCGTGGTGGACAAGATCAAAGCGAACCTTGCCGCAGGCGGCCTTCCTTCCCCGCCCGCAGCCGTGCCCGAGTGCGAAAAGACCCCGGCGTTGCCTACTGCCGATCCGAACGGATGCAAGATCGACCGCAGCCTCTTCACCGAACGGGAGCTGGGCGTGATGGACCATATCGCCCGCGGCTTATCCAACAAAGAAATCGCCTCAGCGTTAAGCTCGCCAGGGTGGACAACGAACGGGAACATGTGCGGGGAGATCTGCAGCGGTTGGCCCGCACCTTGAGCGAGAACAACGAATATATCCGCCAGTCCGAATATACGATTAAGCTGGAGGAGCGGAACCGTCTCTCCCAGCGGATTCATGACGATGTCGGCCATGCCATGGCGGGCGCACTCATCCAGATGGAGGCGGTGCGGCTGCTGCTGACCACCGACCGGGACAAGGCGTCCGAGCTGCTGGGCAATGCCATCGCAATCTCTAAGGACGGGCTGGAGCGCATCTGCTTGACGCTCAAGGAGATGAAGCCGCGACCGGAGGAGATGGGGATCAACCGGCTCCGCCTGTTCGTTGACGAGGTGGCGGCTCGGGATGGCGTGGCCGCGACGCTGACCTACGACGGGGATATCGACGCCATCACGCCGTTGCAATGGAAGATCATTCAGCATAATGCGACTGAGGCGGTCACGAATACGCTCAAGTATGCGCAGGCCACCGCCATCCATGTTGAAGTTCGGGTGCTGAATAAATTCATTAAGGCGGTCGTCTCGGACAACGGCGTCGGAGCGGCGAAGGTCGTGAATGGGCTTGGGATGTAGGCATGGAGGAGCGGGCCGCTTCCGTGGGCGGCACGGTTATCGTCGACGGAACGAATGGCTTCACCGTAACGATGCTTCTGCCTTGCGGAGACCGGTGAACATGCTCATGCCGAATAACATGAATATTCTCATGGACAGAGGATGAACTTATGCACTGACATAAGCGCATCCTTTTTTATTACAATACGGACATCATCATGGAAGGAGTGAGCCGGGTGAGTAACGTACTGGAAATCCACCATTTAACCAAAAAATTCGGTGATTTCATCGCCGTCGACAATATTTCGCTGAATGTGCGCGAAGGGGAAATCTTCGGCTTCCTCGTCGCGTTCATGATGTACTCCGCGGTCAATATGTCAGAGATGATTCTGAAGGAGAACCGCACCTTCCTGCGGCTTCTGTCCGCGCCCGTCTCGGCCAGGACGTATGTGCTCTCGAACGTGGCTGTCAATGTCGTGATGATGCTGTTGCAGATTACGGTCACGCTGATCGTGATGAAGAACATTATCCATATTGACTCCGGGATCCCGTACGGCATTATGATTGCGGCGCTGTTCCTGTTCGCCTTGACGGCCATCAGTCTCTCGCTCTTGATCGTCGCGTTCTCGAAGAGCAGCGCGGGTACAGGCGCCCTGCAAAATCTGATTATTACGCCGTCATGTCTGCTCGCCGGCTGCTTCTTCCCGATGGACATCATGCCGGATACGATGCGCAAAATCTCGAACTTCATGCCGCAGCATTGGCTATTGGATATGATCAATAAGCTGCAGCAAGGTGTTACGTTTGGCAGCTTGTCTCTGCATATGGCGATTCTGATCGCCTTCGCCGTCGTCTTCGCGCTTATCGCGATCTTCCGCTTCGACCGCAACAATGACATCCGGCAGTTCGTGTAAGTCAATGATCATGCGATGTGGCAGTCTGTAGTAACTGAATTATATCGCAGTCTATATGGTGAACGGAGAGAGTGCGTAGACCCTTGTTGATACACTGGTTGCCTGCATACAGAACGCAGAGCGGCTCGATCGCAACGTACATTCCGGTTTATTTGCCATGAGAGACGCCGCCCCTGCAGCCTACAAGCCTGTAATCGAAAATATCATACGCTGGCAGGAACACGCTGAATCGCATCTGCAAATTGCAAAACAATTGACGAATCAAAACATTGGCGTATCCTCTCGGCTTGGATATTGTACCGGCGGTAGACATGAAAAAAGCCCATGTGATCGACATATGATTTTGGAGTCAACAATGATACAATAATCGACAGACATGCTTTTCGCGTTAGTAAAGGGGGAAGCTGGGAGCGGAGAAGGCAGTCGTGCATGGCGGCCTGCGGGCGGCCGTTGCTTGAACATATTGACATTCAAATTCAGAATATGATATATAAAAGGAAGTGTTAGCACTCACGCATCTAGAGTGCTAAAATCATGCTATCGAAAGGAGACCCATCATGGAGAAAAAACAATTTAAAGCAGAGTCGAAACGACTGCTCGAGATGATGATCAACTCCATTTACACGCAGAAGGAAATCTTTTTGAGAGAATTGATCTCGAACGCCAGCGACGCGATCGATAAAATCTACTACCAAGCGTTGACCGATGAGCAGCTCGTCTTCGACAAGGACAGCTATTACATCCACATCATTCCGGACAAGGAGAACCGGACGCTGACGATCTCCGACACCGGGATCGGCATGACGAAGGACGAGCTGGAGAACAATCTGGGCATCATCGCCAAGAGCGGGTCTTTCGCCTTCAAGAACGAGAACGAGCTTAAGGACGGCCATCATATTATCGGGCAGTTCGGGGTCGGCTTCTATTCCGCATTTATGGTGGCGGATGACGTCACCGTCATCAGCAAGCCGCTGGGCGCCGAGGAAGCGTACCGATGGGAGTCGAAGGGGGCCGACGGCTATACGATCGAGCCGTGCGAGAAGGATTCGGTAGGAACGGACATTATTTTGAAAATCAAAGAAAATACCGAGGATGATCGCTATGATGAGTACCTGGACGATTATCGCCTGAAATCGATCATCAAAAAATATTCCGACTTCATCCGTTATCCGATTAAGATGGATGTGAAGGGGCAGCGGCCGAAGGAAGGCGCCGAGAATGAATTCGAGGAATTTACGGAAGAGCAGACCATCAACAGCATGGTTCCGATCTGGCGCAAAAATAAAAATGAACTGACCGCGGAAGATTACGAGAACTTCTATGCCGAGAAGCGGTACGGCTTCGATAAGCCGATCACGCATGTCCATATCAAGGCGGACGGCGCCGTCGTTTACAATGCGATTCTCTTCCTTCCGGAGAAGACGCCGTTCGACTACTATACGAAGGAATATGAGAAAGGGCTGGAGTTGTACTCCAACGGCGTCCTTATTATGGATAAATGCGCCGATCTCTTGCCGGATTATTTCAGCTTCGTCAAAGGGATGGTCGACTCCGAGGATCTGTCGCTCAATATTTCCCGCGAGATGCTGCAGCATGACCGCCAGCTCAGCCTCATCGCCAAAAATATCAAGAGCAAGATCAAGAGCGAGCTGCAGCGCCTGTTGAAGGAAGAGCGAGAGAAATACGAACAATTCTATCAATCGTTCGGCCGTCAACTGAAATATGGCGTCTACAGCGATTACGGCATGAATAAGGAAGTACTGCAGGATCTGCTCCTGTTCCACTCCTCGAAGGAGAAAAAGCTCGTCAGCCTAGATGAGTACATCTCCCGCATGCCGGAAGATCAGAAGTATATTTATTA
This sequence comes from Paenibacillus popilliae ATCC 14706, assembly GCF_000315235.1. Classification (GTDB taxonomy): domain Bacteria; phylum Bacillota; class Bacilli; order Paenibacillales; family Paenibacillaceae; genus Paenibacillus_B; species Paenibacillus_B popilliae. The sequence goes on from NZ_BALG01000041.1 coordinate 9,256, forward strand.
TGCTTCCGGTGATTCGATCGACCGGATCGAGAAGTTGCCTCAGACGGAGCTGGTGGCTGACAAGGGCTATGAGATTCTGTACTTCACGGATGATATCGACGAGTTCGCGATCAAGATGATCATGAGCTACAAGGAGAAGGAATTCAAGTCGGTCTCCAGCGGCGATCTGGGCATTGACGCAGACGATAGCGAGAAGGATGCCGCTGCGGAAGAGAAGGACAACCAAGAACTGTTCGATGCGATGACAGAGATTTTGAAGGACAAAGTGAAGAATGTGAAGGCATCCAAGCGGCTGAAGTCCCATCCGGTCTGCCTCTCCAGCGAAGGCGAATTGTCCATCGAGATGGAGAAAATATTGAAGGCGATGCCGAACGGCCAGGATGTCCAGGCGGACAAGGTGCTGGAAATCAACGTCAACCATGACGTGTTCCAGTCGCTGAAGGACGTCCTCGCGAATGACCGCGAGAAGCTGATCCTATACACGAATCTGCTGTATCATCAGGCGCTGCTGATTGAAGGGCTGCCGATTGGCGATCCGGTGCAATTCACGAATGATATTTGCAAAGTGATGGTGGAGTTCCACTAAAGGCAGACGCTCTAGCTCGGTGTAGATGGCGGACCTATAGCTATCAAGACAGCAAGCAGCTTTGCAGGCCAACTTCAGCATCCACCGAAGGCGTCGAGCTGCCATTTTCCGAGGTAAGTGCCATTGCTGGCTGTAGGCCGCAATGATCGAGCATTTCAGATGCGGATATTGCGCCTTCAGCGTCAGCGTGGCTTCGCAAGCCCACAGATCGACCCCGTATTGGCCAGGGGTAATTATTCCTTACTTGGAGGTAGTTCACTTGAAATCAAGGAATACGTTACATTCGCAACGCGATCGCGGCCCGGCTGATCCCCCTGGTTGAAGTAGGCCTTGAATGGGTCATTGTCAATCGCTCTCACCCACCATTATATAGGAGCCGGCATGAATGTGCCGCAGGGGGACGCCGTCGCCCGTGTCAGCAGATGGCTTCCGAAGCAATCGGGGGCCATCTTTTTATTTGAAGATTTTCTATCTCGTTTTTCCTTTTTTATTTCTCGTTAGATTTTGGGCAAAAAAAAGGCTCTTTCCATCTCATTGTTCAAGTTGGAATGAGCCATTAATATGCTATCAGTAACTTCCCCATGGTTGGACACCACGACCGTTAATTAAGTTTTCCCATGCTTCTAAAGCACTGTCTCCTAATTTTCCAGTACTACAGTATATTTTTCCGCTTTCTGAAACAAGTAATACTAAATAATCACTATCGATTTTTCCTACTGGGATCAACTTTTCTTTAGCATATTTCTCCTCAGAAACAAAACTTCCATGAGCATAATAATTAGTGAATCTTATACTTGTATTGTGAGTTTCCTCGTTTAAAGTATCTTCTATTACTAAGTTTCCAAATTCCTTTAAAAAATTCTTCACTTCTTGGAAAACAACGTAACCTAATTGTTCTAAATTCTCTTCAATCTCTTTAATGTCAATATTCCTTCCTTCAAACCATCCAGACTCTCTTAACATTTTCAAAGTCTCTTTACTGATCTCCAATCTATCTCTCCCACCTATTTCATTGATGTAATAAAATCTTTAAAGGTTATTTTACAGTTTTTGCAGAAAGGTTTAACTGATCCAGTTTCGACGTTAACTGATCTTAATACTACGTTATCAATTTTTCCCCCTTGCAATATTGCGTCTCTAACCGCCCAAACTTCAGCACAATTTTCCACAAGCCAGTTTTTTTGCATACTTGGTTCGCTATTATCATTATAATATTTATTTTTAGATGTAGCTACATCCTTTGTCTTTTGAATTAAGATTCTTAATTTCCCCATTTCCGTCTTCATAGAATCAATATTTTTCTCAGCAAAATATGACGGTTTACTTGCTACAAGTTCATCGATATATTCATCAGTTAATGCACTTCTGTAGAATTCAACATATTCGCTCGCACTGGAAAATTCTTTACTTTCGATGCTTGGATTGTTTCGGTAAATACCACTACATCCAAATCCAACCCTGGAAGTATCGGTAGCATCAACCGCAACGCTTGTTACTGATGGTTTGAAATCAAGCCCATATTTTTCACCGATGTTCACTGATTTTGTATAACTATCTAAAAGTTTTGGCGCTATAGAAACAGCATCCTCCACCTTCTCGGCATGAAACTCAGGACGGACTTTTTCCGCGCTTGCATCTTGTTGGCCAACCGCGAGTAACGCGATCAGGAACAGGAAGCCTAGCATCATTTTAGGATAACAAAGCGATTTTCTCAAAAAATATTTTGTCATTATGTATCCCTCCAAATTTGATTATGCTGATGATTTTACCTCTTAGTCCTCCTTTATAATGCTCCCAGGATGAGATCACAGGAGCATGATATTATCAAGCTGTGGAATCAAGATTACATCTATTTCTAAAGGGATGGTAAGAGTAATATTTACTATTTTTCTATATGAAGGAAATGCAAGCGACAGCTACAATTTGTTCTTCTTCAAAAAAATCAGCCCCTAACAAATTAAATTTTTTATATGAATCATAGTTACTAAGTTACAAATTAATAATAACATGGTTCGATTTCGACTATTACATAAGAATAGTTATATTTCATATCAACAATGTGAAATGCTCTGAATCCGTGCCGCAATTGGCAAGGATGTGAAAAACCTTACTGATAAAAAAACTCTGAAAATGAAAATGGGTGAGAGATTCCATCTGACCTCGGGGCGATGATAACATTAGACAGAAGTGAATTTATGTAAAGGGGGGGATTTGAACATGGCTCTCCTCAATGATGTGGAAGAAGCTATTTTACACAATGATACGGACGCAAAAGACCGTTCCAAGAGTTCGCTTCCTTGGAACGGCCGCTATGATTCAGACTCTATACCGTTACTTTCTTCTTCCATACGCCAAGCGTAAGGGCGGTTACGATAGAACCGATCAATATCGCAAGCAGATAAAGGAATGGCTTATTGACTAAAGCGATAACGAAGATTCCCCCGTGTGAAGCCGGGAGCGTAATGCCAAAGGCCATCGCGAGACCGCCTGCAATCGCCGATCCAAGAATACAGCTCGTCAGTACACGGAGCGGATCAGCCGCAGCAAATGGAATTGCTCCTTCCGTAATGAACGACAACCCCATGACATAGTTGGTCACGCCGGACTTCCGTTCGCTCTCGGTGAACTTGTTCTTGAAGAACGTTGTCGCCAGTGCGATCGCTAGCGGCGGCACCATCCCGCCTGCCATTACCGCAGCATGAGGACCGAGGTTGCCCGCTTCAATCGCTGCAATACCGAACGTAAAGGCTACTTTGTTAATCGGGCCACCCATGTCGACCGCCATCATACCGCCTAGGATGATACCGAGCAGAATCGCATTTGCTCCATTCAAGCTGTTCAGCCAGTCCGTCATCAGGCCATTCAAAGCAGCGACTGGCGGATTAATGACCGTAACCATCAAGCTGCCCACGATGAGCAAGCCAAGCAGTGGGAACAGCAGCACGGGCTTAATTCCTTCCAATGCTTGGGGCAGGTTCTGAAGCAGACGCTTCAATAGAATAACAACATAACCGGCCAGGAATCCCGCAACAAGTCCGCCAAGGAAGCCGGCACCGGCTTCAGCCGCAAGATAACCTCCGACGATACCCGGCAGAAACGCAGGACGATCTCCGATACTGCTTGCAATAAATCCAGCCAGAATCGGTACGAGAAACATAAAGGCAGCATTCCCGATCTTGGATAAAAGCTCCGCGATATCCCCCTCGGCGTTAATCCCTCCAACAAGGAATGATAACGCTATCAGGATACCGCCCCCAACCACGAATGGAAGCATGTTGCTTACCCCATTCATCAGGTGCTTGTAGACGCCGCGCTTGCCGCCGCCCTCTTTCTGCACCGTCTTCTCTTCAGAAGCGCGGTACACAGGTGCGTCTTGCTTTAGTGCCTGATCAATGAGCTGCTCGGTCTTGCGAATTCCATCCGCAACAGGAACCTGAATGACATGCTTACCCGCAAAACGATTCATCTCGACTTGCTTATCCGCGGCCACGATAACTGCCGTAGCTCGAACAATGTCATCTGCGGTCAGTCCATTTTTAACACCTGTGGAACCGTTCGTCTCAACCTTCATCTCGATGCCCATATCTTTCGCCTTTTTCTTTAAGGCATCCGCTGCCATATAAGTATGAGCGATGCCTGTCGGACAGGCCGTTACAGCAATCAGGTATGGACGATCTTGTTCAGATGCGGGCCGAGCATTCGTAGCAGAAGCTTCACTTGGCGCTTGGGATTTGGCTTGATCCTTGGCTTGATCCTTGGTTTGATCCTCGCCTCGCTTCTCGGCTTGCGCCTTCTCTTCCGCTTCTTGCTCTGCCAGCACTTCATTTTCACGCTGGTCCACAATGCGTAGCAATTGCTCCACCGAAGCCGCCTTCAACATGGCCTCACGCATATCCTCATCCAGCAGCGTAAACAATCTTGACAGCGTCTCGACATGGGTATCATGCGCATCATCCGTCGCAGCGATCATGAAGAACAAATGCGCAGGCTGCTCATCCAGCGACTCATAATCCACGCCTTCGATGGAGCGTCCAAAGCATATCGCAGGCACCTTTACTGCAGCCGTCTTCGCATGTGGGATTGCCACTCCATCCCCAAGCCCTGTTGTGCTATGGCTCTCGCGAAGCATAATCGCTTCTCGAAAAGCCTTCGAATCGCTTAAGCGTCCTGCTTCGTCTAACGTAGCAATCAGCTCGTCAATAACGGCTTCTTTCCCTGTCGAATGAAGATTGAGGATGACCGTGTCCTGCTTCAGTAGATCTGTAATTCTCATGATGTTCTCTCCCCCACTTGTGTCAGTTTAATTTGCGGAAGCAGTTCTTCAATATATTCCTTCTTGCATAAGTCATTTGAAAATGCCGTTGCGCTGCCGGTTGCCACGCCATAAGCGAAAGCCTCCTGAATAGAGCCTTTTACTGCATAAGTTCCAATAAAGCCTGCAACGAGCGAGTCTCCTGCCCCTACCGAGTTGATCACTTTGCCTTGCGGCACATTCGCCACGTAGGCTGCTTCTTTGGTAATAAGCACTGCGCCGTCACCTGCCATGGAGACAATGACATGCTGTGCACCCATCTCAACCAATTGGCGGCCATAGCGCAAGACCTCCTCCAAGGATTCAATGTTCACATTGAAGAATTCTCCCAGCTCATACTGATTGGGCTTTGTGAGAAATGGACGGTAGGTTAGCAGCTCAAGCATGGCTTTGCCGCTCGTATCGACAACAACTCGAATGCCCTTATCCAAGCAGCGTCTCATGATATCGCCGTATAAACCTGCATCCAAGCTGGAAGGAATGCTGCCTGCAAGCACCAGCGTGTCGCAATTGCTCATCTCCTCAATCTTATCAAGCAGTTCATGGAGCTTATCTTCCGAGATGGCGGGACCTGTGCCATTGATCTCGGTCTCTTCCCCCGTCTTCAGCTTGATGTTAATTCGGGTATCTCCTTCGACCTGAACAAAATCGGTATCGATGCCTTCGTTATTTAATAGGTCTTGAATGTACTGTCCCGTAAAGCCGCCGATAAATCCAAGGGCTTTCGTTGGTACACCGATTCGGGATAATACCCGTGAGACATTAATGCCCTTTCCACCCGGATACTTCTCATCCTTCGTCATTCGGTTCAAGCAGCCAACCTGGAATGGGTCCACGTATACGTAGTAATCAATCGAAGGATTGAGTGTCATTGTATAAATCATTTATTTCACAACCTTTATTAATGTCGTCTTGTTATTGATGGAGCTCTCTGTTTCCGGTTCCAACTGATCAATCACAAGCGCTGCCTCATCGATAGCCCCAAACTGTACGAAGCAGACCTTGTTCCACTTACTTCTGTCAGCAATGACGTAGCTCTTCTCGGATAAGGAGAGAGCCATCTTCTTGATATTCGCCTCTTCGGGATCGGGTGTCGTATAGCCAAGTTCCTCATGAATGCCATTGGTGCCAAGGAAGCATTTGTCAAATCGATAATCCTGCAAGCCGCGTACCGCTTGGCTGCCAATAAATGCTTTTGTAAGCCCCTTTATCTTGCCCCCGACGACATAAACCGGAATGTCATATTTATAAAGAGATTCAAGATGCATAAGTCCATTGGTTACGACGGTCACCTTTTTATCAACAAGCAAAGGTATCATCTCGTATGTGGTGCTTCCGGCATCGAGGTAAATGCAATCGCCTTCTTGAATAAGAGAAACGGCAAGCTCAGCTACTTGTTTCTTTTCACTTAACTGCTGGGTCGATTTTTCACGTAAAGAAGATTCCATCCCTTTCCCTTGGAGCAGGGCAGCACCGCCGTGAACTCGCTTCAGCAGATTCTCGCTTTCCAGATGGCTCAGATCTCGCCGAATCGTTGCTTCGGAGAAAGCGGTCTCATCAACGAGCTCTTGAATCTTAACGACTCCCTTTTCCTTTAGCAATTCCAAAATCAATCGATGTCGTTCCGGAGTTAACATCTCATCATCTCCTTCAACGCTATTGTATTGAAAACGCCAACAAAAATCAATCTTATGCAATCAAAATCAATCATATTTCACTAGGTTTGTTCACTATTCGTTCAAAATCAATCATTTTAACTCTTTATTCTCGCTGATGGCCAGCAAAAAAGCTCACTCCTCCTTATTGTAAAGTTGGAATAAGCCATTGAGATGATTAGAAATTGATTTGTTTTGGAATATTTAGCAATTCAGGAATCGTAACCAGTTTGACTCCGTCGTTTCGGAGTTTTTTAATGATTTCCGGCAACGCCTGAACGGTGCCCGACAAATCCTCTCCGGTTCCCCCCGCCGCATGCTGAAGAATAATCGAACCCGGATGCACCTGCGCCAAAACATTCGTCTTGACTTGTTCGGCATCCAATCCTTTCCAATCCAACGAATCGACATTCCAGTTTACAATCAACTTTTGCTGGCTGGCCAGCCATTGAATTTGGTTTTCGCTAATATTTCCATACGGGGGCCTAATAAATGTAGGCTTATACCCCGAGATCGAATGGATTACATTGTCTGTTTTAATGATTTCTTCCCGAAAAGCAGCATCGCTTAGTTGTGGGAGATTCGGGTGACTGTACGAATGATTTCCCACGATATGGCCCTCGTTGACGATTCTTTGTGCAATTTCGGGGTGGGCTTCGATCCGGTTGCCGACTAGAAAAAATGTCGCCTTCACTCCCTCGCGTTTTAAAACATCGAGCACTTGAGGAGTAAATACATTGTCAGGGGCATCGTCAAAAGTTAAAGCAACTTCGCGCTTCGTCGAAGGAGCACTAAGTAAAAAAGTACTTTTATATTTCGCGCGCAAATCCGATAACGAAAGCGGATGAGGAGCTCGTATTGCTCCCTCCGGGCCTTCGAGCAAATTCGGTGTTTGGGAAGTTTTGATCCGGTTATCCGTTACTCCTTTCGGCTTCACTTGGTTTGTCTTATATTGGCCACAGCCCGTACACGCCAATAAAGCTAATAAAGCGAGTATACAAATGGCTTTCATCGGTAATATCTCCTCCTGATGGAATCTGAAGTTCAATAGATATATTTCCCTTCATGCTCAGGTATATTCCCTAGATATATTTACCAATTTTGGATATTTTGAATAGATAGACAACTGGCGGTAAGATAGATGCAAAAGTATTGAACGTTACAGTAGATACAGACAGGTGAGATGTTTTATGGAATTAGTGGATTCAAACATAACCCATGAACCCAGCAAAGTCCCTGGACAAGCCCAGGATCGTCCCCGGCGCAATGAGATTTAAGAAAAACTTCATTCTTTTCTCAGTCCTAATTCTATTATTTTATTTTCGACAATATTTTTGAAGTTATATTGTTTTTTAAGCTTGAACAGCATTATGGCTTGTTCAAAATCTTCTAATGCAGATTCATAGTGGTCTAAAAAATATTGGTTCAACCCTTTTTCATAATATATCTCTCCAAATAGATAGAGAGAATTATAGTTCAAACATTGTTCGATCCCTTTATTGCAATAGTGTATACAGTTCTGATAGTCCTTATTTCTTGAAAGCGAACGTGCGATCGCGTAGATGTTTTTGATGGGCAATGCTCTGTCTTCTATATAATAATGCCGATGAATATGGCGGTAAGTCCAATGCAAAATGCGCAGCGCCTTACGATTTTGGTTGGATTCAGATAACAATATGCCGATGCTGTTAATAATCGTCAGTTCCTGTTCGGAACAAAACTTCAAAGATTTGCAAGTTTTTTTTAATGCTGCTTTCAGCATCATGAAGCTTGAACGAAAGTCCTTAGAGGAATAATACAGAGATATAGCTTTCGCCCAGAGGAGGAATTGCTGATCTTCGGGTGCTTCAAAAAGATAGCTTTCTTCTTCCAGTATCTTCAGGACTTGTCCGAAATCATTTTCTTGAATAAAGGAGTGGACAATTAATTTAATATTATTTTTATAGATGATAGTGGAATCGTTGTTGATATCAAATAAATATTTTACATTTACTCTTAATTTTTTTGACAGTAAATATAATATGAAGCCAGATGGAACCTCTCGCCCATTTTCAATATTGCTGATATGAGGTTGCGTACAAATCCCCTGCGCCAGAGCCTGCTGGCTCAACCCTTGCTTTAAGCGCAAGTCCTTAATAATTCTCCCGATTTCAATGGAATTTAACGGATAAACCATACCGTCTCCCCCTTGCGTAATTCACTTGTGTCAAAATGTTGGAGAAGAAAAGCTTTTCCTAAGGGAGGTCATTGTCCTCCTTACTTTATTTGTCGGAATATAGAGCCTTATTTTAATGTTTTTCGACAAAGTATTTTATATTTTTGATAATTTCGACATGATTCTACACAATTTCACATTATTGAAACACAATATAACTACTCTTATATAATAACCGAGATCAAATCATGTTATCGTTAAACTGTAATCAGCGAACAACAACTAGATTAGGTAAGAAAGGGAGGGGAAGCAATGAAGAAGATAGCGAGCGCCTTTTTGATTTGCGTCTTATTTTTAGGCTCCCAGCAAGCTGTTTTGTCCGGGACTTCCTCATCGCCACCGGCCGTAAAGTTAGAATTGAGGACTGACCATCATCTGATAGGAGGGCATTAGGCACTGACGCTTATCTCCCCTGCAGGGGCTACCCGTTTTCATCCAAACGCAGAAAAAACTTTAACAGAGTTAGGGGATGTTGATGATGAAAGAAAAGAAAATTGTAACTGCCATTGCGATTGCCTCCATTAGCGCTTTACTCGCCATAACACCCGCAGTCCCTGTAGTTGCTGCAGCAGGCGTAACAAATACGGCTGCAACAGATGCGGGTATCGTAGATTGGTCGACTCCTATCGATCATGCAATGGATATATATGGGCAGCATGCAGGAAAGCCAGGAACCTATGGGGGGAGTGGCCTTCTTGGAGGTTTTACTGATGTGAAGTATCGCGAATTTTCGGTAGAAGCGGATGGTTCGCCGATCCTTTCGAATTCGAAAACGGTATTTGTGGGATCAAGCACTTTAGTTAATGATTCAGATATGGAGCAAACGCTGAGCACAGACAGTTTCACACAGCAGTTTACCAATTCCGTCACTAGCTCAACGACGACTGGCTTTAAATTCGGAGAAAAAATTTCTTCTAAGTTTGAGATTCCTCTCGTTGCTGAAGTGGGGGCAGAAGTATCGACTGAATTTGATTTTTCAGATACATCCAGCAATACAAAGACTGAAACTCATACTTACACAGCTCAACCACAAAATATAAAAGTTCCGCCACATTCCTCTGTTGAAGTTATTGTCAAACTGGATACAGTGAAGGCGAGTGGAAATGTAAAGCTGCTTAGCAAAATGTCAGGCCAGAAGACCGGGTCTATTATTTATTATAATCCTAGTGTTCAATATTTCTACAATCTATCATTTCATGATATCGTAGACGAGGCTTCGAAATATGAAAAGCTATCAAATGTGTATGCAAACCCAGATGAAACGATCACTTTAGTGGGCGCAGGCAATTATGAAGCAGAATATGGCACACAATTTATGGTACAAGTAATGAAGCCGAAGCCACTAAATGAAAATGGAAGAGTAAAAAGAGACCTTCATGAAGAAGACTACGCTTATGAGGTAACTCCGGTAGTGAATAAAGCAGAATAACATGTCGGTAACAAATTAGGGAAAGGAAACCTGGATGGGCTTCACGTCTGTCAAGGTTTCCTTTTTTTGCGGAGCAAGATCCATTATATTTATTACACTCAATATATTAGATGTGCCCAAATATTGACATTCATTTTGATACCGTGATATTATAACGGCAAAATAACGCACCATTGAAAAAACGTAGTATAATGTGCGATGATCTCCTTGAAGAACCTCGATATCCGATTGCATGCTTCAGCACGACACTGCGCAATCTATGCCCTCTTTAGATGTTTACGCAACATCTTTGTATCTGTGCTACCAAGCAGCAGCGCTAAGCCACGAGGGCAGCGCATTCACATCTTGCTTCCATGCGAATGCAGGATACAGACTCATCACGCTCCTTTCTTGAAGCATCTGCGTGAACACATTTCATGTCTGATGAGCGCAAGAGAGCTTTATACACCGATACTCGCCAATACGCTGTTTAACTATTTCTCTGTTGAAAGCGCAAATAATTGCTGCTGGCGGCATGCGGGAACTTGAGCGCACCGAAGGACATGGGCAGAATGAAGACGGTACGAAGATGGTCAAGATTGGTATGGAGCAGTACGCGAATCATCCTTCTCTGGATATGGCGAGACAGGGTTTTTTACAGGCACTGAAGTTTGCCGGGTACAAGGAAAATGTCATCTTGCAAGTCGATTTTCACAATGCGCAGTCTGACATGAACCACAACAGTATCCCAAAAGCTGGTTAGCGGGACATCGTGGAATCACGTGGCATTTCCGGATAGGTGGAAATTTTCAGGGCGGATCATGTCGCTTGGAGCGAGCCTGGCCAACTGGTGCAGAAGTGCTGGGATATCGATGAGATGAATGCGGCTTATAACTTAGCGCCGTAAAACCCCTAGCTTTAGCTAGGGGGATATAAGGCGCTTCGGATGCGAGGTGGCTTTAGCTGCCTTAAGCATTCGACA
>NZ_BALG01000040.1 GCF_000315235.1 Paenibacillus popilliae ATCC 14706
GCCGTGTCTCAGTCCCAGTGTGGCCGATCACCCTCTCAGGTCGGCTACGCATCGTCGCCTTGGTGAGCCGTTACCCCACCAACTAGCTAATGCGACGTAGGTCCATCCATAAGTGGCAGATTGCTCCGCCTTTCCCGATTCCCTCATGCGAGCAAATCGCCTATCCGGTATTAGCCCACGTTTCCGTGAGTTATCCCAGTCTTAAGGGCAGGTTACCTACGTATTACTCACCCGTCCGCCGCTAACCTAACGGTTTCCCGAAGGAAACCGTTGAGTCCGCTCGACTTGCATGTATTAGGCACGCCGCCAGCGTTCGTCCTGAGCCAGGATCAAACTCTCCATAAAATGGAATTCGCGCTGTCGCTGACAGCCTTGCGAACTCCGTGTAAAGTTTGACTTGCTCGTTCTATTGCTGACGAGAACTTGAAGTTCTCATACGCTTCGTCATTTGTTCAGTTTTCAAGGAACTCATTACATTTTTCGACTTTCGCTCCAAAAGCGTCAGTACTTATTTATAATATCAAACCGACATTGCCTTGTCAACATCTTTTTTTATCGAGATGTTTCATCAAGCTTCGTGTCGAATTGACAGGAAATAATGTACCACATCCAAATACTCCATTGCAACATGTATTATTTTACAAATGAAAATAAAATTACCGAAATCAATGAGCATTCCTCCCCTTCATGCTCATTGATATCGCCCACCTGTCCATATCGCACGGGATTAAGCACTAATCAACATCAGCCGAGAGATTCGACGGTCGCTGTTGTAGTCGATCGGGTTGCCGTCCCGGTCGAACACATACTGGCCAGGGCCATCTCGATTCGCTTTATTTGCACGCCGTCCGGCTTGTGGTATCCGTTATTCCGCAGGCATCGCCTCTTGCAGGAGCCGGATCAGCTCATTCTCGTCCGGAATGACCGGGATGCCCAACTGCTCGGCCTTCGCCAGCTTGCTGCCGGCCTTCTCGCCGGCGATAACGAGGTCCGTCTTCTTGGACACGCTCCCGGTTACTTTGGCGCCGCACGCTTCCAGCTTCGCCGTCGCTTCTTCCCGCGTCATGAGATGCAGCGTTCCGGTCAAGACAACGGTCTTACCGTAGAAGAAGGAATCCGTGCTGACCGGCTTCGGCTTCTCGCTCGACTGCGGACGCACGCCGAATTCAAGCAGGCGCTTCACGCTCGTCTTGTTCACTTCATCCTCGAAGAACGAGACGATGCTGTCCGCAACGATGTCTCCGACATCCGGAACGGAGATGAGCTCCTCCCGCGTCGCGTTCATGACGCCCTCCAGCGTGCCGAAATGCTCCGCAAGCGCTCGGGTCGTCGTCTTCCCGGTGTTCGGAATGCCGAGGGCGAACAGAAACGCGGCTAAGTCGCGCGTCTTGCTCGATTCGATCGCCTGGAGCAAATTATTCGCCTTCTTCTCCCCGAACCGGTTCAGGCCGACGAGCTGGTCGAACGTCAGCGTGTACAGATCGGACGGATCATGTACGTTCAACTCATTGTAAATCTGCTCGGCTGTCATCATGCTGAACGTCTCGATGTCCATCGCATCCCGGGACGCGAAGTGCACGATCCGCCCGACAATCTGCGGCTTGCAGTTCAGCTTGTTGTTGCAGAATAGATGGGCCCCGCGTATCCCCAGCTCCGACCCGCAGGACGGGCAGTGCGTCGGGCACACGATCTCTTCTCCATCCTGCTCCTCTGTCACTTTGCCGAGAATCTCCGGGATGACGTCATTGGAACGCCGGATAAGTACACGCGAGCCGAGGGCGTGCTTCAAGTTTTTGCGCTCGATGTCCCCGATGTTGTTCAAGGTGCAGTTCTGGACGGTCACGCCGGCCAGCTCCACTGGCTCGACGCGCGCAACCGGGGTAATCTTCCCGGTGCGGCCGACTTCCCAGTTGACCTCTTCAAGGACGGTCGTCGTCTCCTCCGCCTCGAATTTGAAGGCGATCGACCAGCGCGGGAACTTGTCGGTGCAGCCCAAGGCCTCCCGCGTACGCATATCGGTAATTTTCACAACCGCCCCATCGATCAGATAATCGAGTGTCGTGCGCCGTTCCTGAATCTGCTCCAGCTCGGTATGCACCGCTTCGATCGAATTGAAATAGGAGATATACGGATTGACCTTAAAATGGTTGTCCTTCAGGAACGCCATCATCTCCTGATGGGTCTGAAAGGCCAATTGCCCCGCGTAACCGATATTGTAGAAGAACGCATTCAGCTTCCGCTGCGCCGTGACTTGCGGATTCAGGTTACGAAGGGCGCCGGCTGCGGCGTTGCGCGCATTTTTGAGCGGCTCGGCGGCGGTCTTGTTGTACGCTTCCAGCACGGACAGGTTCATAATCCCCTCACCCTGTACCTCTATCGTCCCTTCCTTGTAAGGAATGGTCAACGGGATGGAACGGATGGTCTTTACTTGCGGCAGAATCGACTCGCCGACGGTGCCGTTGCCCCGTGTAGCCGCCTGGACCAGCTTGCCGTCCAAATACGTCAGATTGAGCGTCAGCCCGTCGTATTTCAATTCAACGACATAAGTAGGATCCGGCAGCGGCTCCCGTTCCGGATTTTTGGCGTTGTAATCCTGAATCAGGCGGAGCACCCGCTGATGCCAGGTGTACAGATCGTTAGCCGACTGGGCCTTGTCCAGACTCCACAGCCGCGCCAGGTGGCGGTGCGGCGCGAAGCCCTTCAGCAGCTCTCCGCCCACGCGCTGGGTCGGCGAATCGGGAAGGATGGTGCCTGTTTCTTTTTCCAGTGCGACCAATTCATCATACAGGGCATCATATTCCTTGTCGCCGATCACCGGATTGTCGAGCGTATAGTAATGGTAATTGTACCGGTTCAATTCCGCCACGAGTTGTTCCATTCGAGTTTGTGCGTTCGTCACGGAGCTACCCCTTTCTATCTCCTATTCGTGATGAGGTTGTTATGAACACATTTTCTTGCCGGACACGCGCACGCTGTCGCGTTATGCTTTGGTTACCGGGGCAAATGCGGCCAGCAGGCGCTTGACCCCGACCGGGGCCGGGAAGGCGATCTGCAGCTCCATATCCGTTCCCGTTCCTTTGACAGATACGATGACGCCGGTGCCCCACTTCGCGTGCGCAACTTTGTCTCCGGTCTGGTAGGAGGACGAATCGCCGTTCTGCTTCGCCTTGTCGAGCGCGGAGGTCACTGTCACACCGCCCGGCTTGGACGAAGCCGCTGACGTGCGCTGGCCAGCCGCATCGCCTGTACGGCTGCCGAAGCCGCCTGTGGTTGCACCACCGTTGGCACCGCCGTTATAGCCGATTCCGCGTCCGCCGTAGGAGGCCGCGGAATTGCTGCGGCCATACCGATCGAAGCGCTCGTAGCGCGCGCCTGCCGGCGACACATCCTCCTTCAGCTCGTCCGGAATCTCCCGCAGGAACCGAGACGGCGGATTCGCGTTCGTCCGTCCGAACAGCGTCCGCGAGCGAGCGCAGGTCAAATAGAGCTGCTCCTCGGCCCGGGTAATGCCGACATACGCCAGACGCCGCTCTTCCTCCAGCTCCTCGTTGTCGCTGAAGGCCCGGCTGTGCGGGAAGACGCCTTCCTCCATCCCGATGATGAACACGTACGGGAACTCCAGCCCCTTGGCACTGTGCATCGTCATCAGAATGACCGCATCATCCTGCTCCTCCGGCGCGTCGTTCATCGAGTCAATATCCGCGATCAAGGCCAGGTCGGTTAAGAAGGCGACGAGCGACTTGGCTTCATTCCGCTGCTCGAACTCCTGGGTTACCGATAAGAACTCGTCGATGTTCTCGAGACGGGCTTTCGATTCCAATGTATTTTCCCGCTGCAATTCAAGCCGGTATTGGGACAGTTCCAGCATCTTCTCGGTCAGTTCCGTCACCGACAAATAGTCTACCATCCGGTTCAGACTGTCGATCATCGCGTAGAACTCGCGCAGCGCGCCCTTCGTCTTCGCCGCGATGTCGAGCCCGTCCATATCGTCGAGCACCTTCATCATCGACGCCCCCCGCTCGGCCGCCGCTCCAGCCAGCTTGGCTATCGTCGTCGCGCCGATGCCCCGCTTCGGCACATTAATAATGCGCTCCAGGCTGATATCATCGTCCGGGTTCGAGATAAGGCGCAGGTAGCCAAGAATGTCTTTAATCTCTTTGCGGTCGTAGAACTTGATGCCGCCGACGATCTGATACGGAATGTCGGATTTGATCAAAATTTCCTCGATGACCCGGGACTGCGCGTTGGTCCGGTATAAAACGGCATGTTTGCTGTAGGATTTCCCGTTCGATTTGTTCTTATGGATCTCGCCGGTGACGAAGTAGCCTTCGTCATGCTCTGAATTGGCCTGGTAGACCTTAATCAACTGCCCTTCTCCTTGATCGGTCCACAGCTTTTTCGGTTTGCGGCCGGTATTCTGGTTGATGACACGGTTGGCTGCATTCAAAATATTCGCCGTCGAACGGTAATTCTGCTCGAGGAAGATGACCGTCGCTTCCGGATAGTCCTCCTCGAAGTTCAAAATATTCGTAATGTCGGCGCCGCGCCAACGGTAAATCGACTGATCGCTGTCCCCCACGACGCAAATATGATGATGCTTGTCCGCCAGCCTGCGGCACAGCATGTATTGCGCCCGGTTCGTATCCTGGTACTCGTCGACATGGATATATTTGAATTTGTTCTGATAAAAATCGAGCACCTCCGGCACTTCCTTGAACAGCTCGATCGTCGTCATGATGAGGTCGTCGAAATCAAGCGCGTTGTTGCTCTTGAGCCGCTGCTGGTATTTCGTATAGACCTTCGCCACGATGCCCTGGAAGTAATCACCGATGTTCTGCTCGAAGCGCTTCGGCTTGAGCAGCTCGTTCTTCGCGCTGCTGATGACGGCCTGGATGGCGCGGGGCTCAAATTTTTTGGTATCGAGGTTCAATTCCTTCATACAGCCCCGGATGACCGACAGCTGGTCGGTCGAGTCCAGGATGGTGAAGTTCGACGAGAAGCCGATGCGCTCGATGTCCCGGCGCAGGATGCGCACGCACATGGAGTGGAACGTCGACACCCAGATGTCGCGGCCGTCCGCGCCGACAAGCTTCGCGACCCGCTCCTGCATCTCGCGGGCCGCCTTGTTCGTGAACGTAATCGCGAGAATGGCCCAAGGCGGCGCCTTGCGCTGCGAGATAAGATAGGCGATACGGTGCGTCAGCACGCGCGTCTTGCCGGAGCCGGCGCCGGCCATAATAAGCAGCGGGCCGTCCATCGATTCGACGGCGCGGCGCTGCTCCGGATTCAGTCTCGCAATCGATTCATGGAGATCCACCCCGGGGTGGGACGATTCTAGAAATTCAAACATGAGGAAGTGCTCCTTTCATCCTTACTGTCTAACCGCCCGTTAGGGTTGCCAGCGTTAGCGGCCGGATGTCGGTGCCTCTGAGCACCGGCTGATTATGCTGTCATATGATTACATGATGTCATTGATCGTGGAGGATAGAATGAAGGCCGCTCGCCTTATAAGACAAGCCGGACAGCCTCGACCGTCCGCAGCGCGGCTTCCACGTCGTCGTACACAATGTTGCCGACCACGACCGTATCTGCCGCTTCTGCGGCTTCCCGGGCCTGCCCCTCCGTACGAATGCCGCCCCCGTAGAACAATTGGGCACAGCCAAGGCCTTTGCGAACATGATGAACCAATTCCATATCGCCATACGTGCCGCTGTATTCCACATAGACGATCGGCAGCCGCATCAGCTTGTCCGCCACCTGCGCATACGCTCGCGCTTCCGCCGCCGTCAGCCCGGTCTCTGCTTCCGTCAGCTTGGCCGCGGTCGCCTTGGGGTTCAATATAAGATAGCCCTCCGGGATAAGCAGCTCCCACGGAATCATATCGCCGTACTGCTGAATCGCACGCTGATGCTGGCCGATCATCCAGTCCGGATTCGACGTGTTCAACACCATTGGGATCAAATACGCATCGAATCCGGGGACCACGGAATCCAGATTCGATACCTCCAGTGCGACCGGCAGCTCATAGCGCCGAATGCGCGACATCAGCTCCACCGTATTCTCAAATGTTACGCCGCTCGATCCGCCCACCGCGATCGCGTCTGTTCCGGACAGGCAGATGAGGTCCAGATCATCATCGCTGATATCTTTGTCGGGGTCTAATTTGAACACGTGTCGCCATGCTTCAAATGAAATAACAGGGGTATGCACGATGGTGTCCTCCATGTCCTCCAAGCTTCGATTCAACTGCTCTTCCTAGTGTATCAAATTCGGTCTACGAATGGCAGTCCGGAGGCGGACAATGAGAAGAGATGCGTACCAGAAGCAGAATGTACGTTCTTATTGTAATATTGTAATCAAAATGAGAGAGGAAGTCACGGGGAAGTTGGAGACATGGAGGGGGCGTGTCAGAGTACGTTGGGATGCGAGACTGTCAGCACTGGATGTGTAGGTTATGAAACTTAGCCAAACCAGACTTCATATACGATGCTAATGATGATCATCCATAGCGCTACGCCCAGCAGCAACGCGATCACCCAGCCGCGGCCGGTTGCCAGATGGTCGGTGTCGTTGCTCTTATCCCGATAGTTCATATCGTCATTCCTCCACATATTCCGTATATCCTCATTGTGGACGGAATGTGCCGGTGGATATACGCGGCTTCCAAAAACTTGCCCCCTGTAGCTTGCGCCGTCAGGAGGCAAGATGAATATTGTCTATGCTTGTACTTGTTACGTGACACTCAGCAGCTGGCGAATATCCTCTTCCGTCAGGGCGGACGAGGCGTTTCCTTCCGCATCGATCACTTCGTCAATCAGGTCGCGCTTACGCTGCTGCAGCTCCAATATTTTCTCTTCAATCGTTCCTTCGGCTACGAGACGGATCACTTGAACCACTCGCTTCTGCCCCATGCGATGGGCTCGTCCGATCGCTTGTTCCTCTACGGCCGGATTCCACCACAGGTCGTACAGAATGACCGTATCCGCACCCGTCAAGTTCAACCCGGAACCTCCCGCCTTCAGCGAGATTAGGAATAGATCCGCTTCCCCCGCATTATAACGCTGGCACATGTCCACACGCTCTTGGGCCGGTGTCTGTCCATCCAGGTAGAAGAGAGTCCTTCCGGCAGACTCCAGCTGTTCTCGAATTAATTGAAGCATACTAGCGTACTGGGAAAAGATAAGCACCCGTCGGCCGGAAGCGGTCAATTCCTCGATTTGCGCCAGCAGATGCTGCAGCTTGCCCGAAGGACCGCTGTACCCTTCAATGAATAAGGCAGGATGACAGCATAGTTGGCGCAGACGGGTAATGCCGGCCAATATTTTCATTCTGCTCCGCTGGAAGCCTTCCGTCTTCAGATCTTGTTCCGTCGCTTGCTGCAGCTTGGCCAGATAGGCCGTATACAGCTTCTTCTGCTCCGTCCCCAGCTCCGGGTACTGCACCGATTCTATCTTGTCGGGCAGTTCTGTCAAGACATCCTTCTTCAACCGGCGCAA
The DNA here is from genome assembly GCF_000315235.1 of Paenibacillus popilliae ATCC 14706. Classification (GTDB taxonomy): domain Bacteria; phylum Bacillota; class Bacilli; order Paenibacillales; family Paenibacillaceae; genus Paenibacillus_B; species Paenibacillus_B popilliae. Next base: position 7,497 of record NZ_BALG01000040.1, read on the forward strand.
AATAAATGGGCGTATGATACGGGCGACCCGCTCCGCCGGAAGATCGCGGAACGACTTCTGGTTCGTGAACAGGCCGGGGAAGACCGCATTGAAAATCGACCATAGCTCGTCCAGCGAATTCTCGATCGGCGTGCCCGTAAGCGCGAAGCGGCGCGACGCTTGAATCTCGGATACCGCCTGGGCGGTCTGAGACGAAGCGTTCTTGATCGCTTGCGCCTCATCGAGAATCAGGGTGTGGAACGGCTGCCCCGCATAGATCTCGATATCCCTTCGGAGCAGTGGATAGGAGGTCACGATGACATCCGCCTCCTTCATCTCCGCCCATAGCGCGACACGCTCTTTCTTCTGCCCTGCGACCACAAGCACGCGCAGCTGAGGAGCGAACCGGGCGCATTCATGCGCCCAATTGTAGGTTAAGGAAGAGGGCGACACGATGAGAACGGGCAGTTTCTCTTCTCCCTGTTCCCGTTCCGACAGAATATAAGCGATGCTTTGCACGGTTTTGCCAAGGCCCATATCGTCGGCCAGGATGCCGCCAAACCGATAGCATGCGAGCATTTTGAGCCATTGATAGCCTTGTGCCTGATAATCGCGCAGCTGCGCCTGAAGCCCGTTCGGCAGCTCATAATCAAGTTCATCCAAGTCATTGAATCGCTTCACGAACTGACGCAAATCCCGGCCAAAGTGTATATTTCCGAACGCAGCCGGCCGCTCTGGCAATTGCAGCGCTCGTACAGCGGGAAGCTGGATGCGGCTACCGCGAAGGTCATCCGCATCCATGCCGAGGCTATCCATCATTTTGCCGAAGCCTTGATACTCTTCCTCTTCCAGCGACAAGAAGGAGCCATCGCGCAGTCGGTAATATTTCTTCTTCTCGACGATGCTCCGCATAATATGCAGCAGCTCGCGCTCCTCGACATGTTCCAGCTCGAATGATATCTCCAGCCAGTTCATATCCCCTGCTAGATCGGCGCGCACCTTCGGTTGACGCTTGCGATTGCGAACGATATTCTGCAGCGTCTGCGACAGATAGATCTCGGCTCTCTCTTCCTCTTCCAGTTCCGGCAGCAAATGATACAGCACTTCATACTGTTCATCCTCCGTCTCGCAGATCCACCGCTGCCCGTCATGCCGCAGCCCCGCCGCGTCAAGCCGGTGCAGGAACTTCATTTCGCGGTTGGCGTCGCGAATAAGAATGCAGTCTTCTCCGGACGGCGCATCCTGTCGCTCCTCTAGCGGGCGGATTTCGATATCCCCGTATTTGAACCGCGCCCGGGCGGTCAGGCGGCCGTCGGCATTATCCACATAGAGTTCAATCTGCAGTTCCGGTTCCCGGATGCGTTCACGAAGCGGCTTGGCGATCTTCACCTGACCCAGTTCGCGCAGCGGCGGCAATACATGCTGTACGAAGCCATTCAATTGCTGCTCTGAAATGTCCAGCTTGCCCTTCGACGGAGTCACAGACATTGTACCTAACAGATCGTTAAGCTTGTGAAGCTCTTGCAAATCAAGCAGGTATAACCTGCCGTTCATCATCGCACAACGATAAGCCGGCAATACCGTCACCCGTGCCAGATCCCCGACATCCAAGTTGTAGATCGCGTCAGCCTTCCGGGTAATGTGGAACTGAAGTGGAAGCTTGTCCTCTCCAAGCTCCATCCTGGTTCCCGGCGCTTCCACTCCTTCCAGTCTCGCATCGACATCCGGTAGAAGCGGCAGCAATTCCATCCATAGTCTAGGATCTATGAACATATCCCTACGATCCGAGCCGGGCAAATACCCTGCCAATCCGGAGTAATACTCGCGATAGGCATCATCATTATGCTTCATTTGAATAAGCAAATTCAACACAGCCTGATCGCGCTCCCCAATCTCATGCCGTGCCGGATCATAAGAGAACAGCGCTGTGAACGGATGGGGCTTGACATGCTCTACCCTGTCAAGGAAAGACTTCACCTTCTGAACTACATACAGCCGTTTGACACCGGTCCGCAGCTCGATCATCAATCTGGGATTGTTGAAAAAGCGGTTGTTCTCAACGCGGAACGTGTATTCGAACTTCAGCCGTTCTCTACGCTGGCTTGCATCCACGCTGTGCATGGCTGCCTCCGCCACCCCGAACGCCTGGCTGGACTTGTATTGGGCAATGAGATCGCCGGCGGCCCGATATTTGGCCGCTTCTTGCTCCGCAATCATCAACATCGGAGCCCGGCTGTCCACGGGCCGATACGTGTTGAGCCGGGTCGGCGCCGAACTGAGGCTTTCTTCCACGTCAAGAGCTTCTCTTCCGCTCTCCTGGTCATGGATCGCGATAAGCACTGCTGCAATATGCTTGCAATCATGATCATAGGAATAGTAAGCAGGACAGTCGCAATAGGTGCTAATCTCCCCATCGGACCATATCTCAACCTCAACCGAGTAGCTTTGGCTTCCCTTTACGCGCGCCGTATAGTTGCATCCATCTGCAGACTTCTTCAAGCCGGACACCTTGCCTAAGCGGTAATAATCTTCCCCGCGCCTATAGGAAGTGGGTCCGCAAAGTAATTTCACATCTTTCAACGTAAACGCCGGCATAGCCGTCTTTCACCCCCGCTCTATCTTTTGCCTCGTTCATTAGCATCAATCTACCATCCTATTATCATGTCCAATGTCAAGGAATGACAAACGCCCTTACTCCGGTAGATTCAAGCCATCCCTGCATCACCCCTATTGTGATTTCAGTATGCATTTTTATTAACGAAGCCGTTCCAAATCGTCTTCCATATGATTTTCATATCAAATAATAAAGACCAGTTCTCGATATAGAAAATATCATAGCGGATGCGTTCCTCGATAGATGTGTCGCCGCGCAGGCCATTGCTCTGCGCCCAGCCGGTAATGCCGGGACGGACATGGTGCTTGACCATATACTTCGGTATCTCTTCCTTGAATTGCTCCACGAAGAAGGGCCGTTCCGGTCGCGGGCCGACGACGCTCATATGACCGAGCAGCACATTGAAAAATTGCGGCAGCTCATCGAGGCTCGTCTTGCGCAGGAAGCTGCCGAACTTCGTCTTCCGCGGATCATGCTCTGTCGTCCACACCGTATCCGCTACGACGTCCGCGCTTACCTTCATCGAGCGGAACTTGTACATGGGGAAGGTGCGACGGTTCAGCCCAACCCGCTCCTGCTTGAACAGAATCGGCCCTGGCGAAGTCAGCTTCATGCCCAAAGCGATCAGCAACATGACCGGGGAAGTAATGATAATCGCGGCAAGCGAAAATAAAATATCGAAGCCGCGCTTGAACACCCGATTGCGAAGTACATCAAGCGGAATATCACGGACATTGATCATTGGCATTCCGGCGAAGTTGTCGAAGTAGGGCCGCGCTGGCAGATAATCAAAGAAGTCCGGAATAATGAGCGTCCGCACCCCCGCCTTTTCACAAGCGGCGATAATGTCAGGGAACTTGTGATGCGCGTCCAGCGGCAGCGCAATGATGACTTCGTCGACCAGCTTGTCGTTAAGAAGCTGCTCCAGATCGTTGAGGGTGCCGAGGATGGGCTTATAGCGCTTTTTCTCTAGGGCATCCCACGCTGCCTGATCGTCCAGAAAGCCGATAGCTTCATACCCCATATCCGGGTGATGTTGCAAATTTTCATAGAACCGCTTGCCTAAAGAGCCCGCTCCCAAAATAACGATAAATTGCTTGTTGTATCCCTTTTGCCGCAGAGAGCGCAGCATCACCTTGACCGTATATCGATACATAACGGTTCCTACTGTGGCCGCCGTAATAAAGATGGCCAAAAATTCACGGGAGATGTGAACCTGCTTGAAAAAGAATAACAGGCCAAGCAATACAAATAAACTGATGGCATGTGTTTGGATAATGCGAATAAGCTGATCCGCGAACCGCCTTTTCCGATGAAAATGATACAATGAAGACATCGCGCCGATCAGAAGTACGATAACCGCATAGATCCCGCCCCAAGCAACATACGTAGAATAGGGAAGTGCGCTGTCGCTTTCCAGCCATCCGCTTATAAACTTGATCCACCATGCCATCCCAAACGCGAACGCGATAGTTAGGACATCGAAAATCATGTATATCTTCGACAGAAAACTTTGATTTTTACGAAGCATATGCAACCCTCTTTTTCCTAGACCTAGCCCCATTATACTAGGATTGAGCAATAAGGTTAAGACGATATATCTTTTTTGTCGGAATAGGCTGGCTTGGGTGGGCGGATAGACGCTCCTGCTCGAGCTAATGCATTCATGAGCATCGCGAGACCCAGCTTAGTTCCTATCCCGGCATACATGAGAGCAGTAACCCAGAATGGATATTTTTTCTTAAAATGCTTATTGTAGAGGACGTAAATCGCCCTATGAAATTCATACGTAATCTTATACGGTTTATTCCGGCTGCTGGCCCGTTTATAATGAATAATCCGGGTCTTCGGGTAGTAATAATTCACCCATCCCGCCTGCTTGATCCGGTAGCACCAATCGACATCTTCCCCATACATAAAAAACTGCTCGTCCAACATGCCGACCTGCTCCATCGCTTCGCGCCTAACCATCATAAAAGCCCCGATCAAACAATCGATCGGATAGGCCTCGTCAGGATCCAAATCTTCGCGATGATATGCATTGATCTTCGGATTTGTCGGGAATAGCTTCGCTAAGCGGGACACATAGAAGAACGTGGCCGACGGCGTAGGGAACCCCCTCCGGCACGCCTTATCCAGCGACCCGTCCGGCAGTACGACTTTACATCCCGACGCCCCGACTTCAGGATGTTCATCCATGAACCGAGTCATCACATCGAGCGTATCCGGTTGAATTACCGTATCGGAATTAAGCAGCAGAACATACCGGCCTTCAGCGATTCGCATGCCTTGATTATTGGCCTTGGAGAAGCCAAGGTTGTGTTCGTTCGCGATAAGCTTGACTTGCGGACATTGCTGGCGGAAGACTTGTACGGAGTCATCATGTGAAGCATTGTCGATCAGGATGACTTCATACGGAAAACCCGTTGCCGATTGGTAGACGGACTCTATGCAGTTTAGTGTGAGTTGTTTGGTGTTGTAATTGACGATGATAATAGATAAATCAATCATTCAAAATATCCCCTCTAATCATCATAAAGCGAAAAACGAGGTTGTCCAACTTGGATTGCCGATAAAGCGGCGTCGTCAAAGCATAATGGAACCGCATTGCCAGGGTCCGGCCTGATAGAAGGAATTGTTGCAATCCCCTTCTGAGCTCCATTGGCAATAACTCTCCCCAGCAGCGTTCGAACTCTTGCGCTTGCTTCCAATAGATTTTAGCTTCACAGTGCTTTACGTAGTTCTTCCATTTCTTTTTCAACGTTTCCATCATCCCGTTTTGTCCACCAACAACATTTCTTTGATGCTGACGATAGAGAATACTAGGTTTTTCATCATAAATGACTTTGCCGAAGGCAGATACAACTAAGTAGGCCCACCAGTCGTGCATAACGATATGCTCCGGATGTGGCACATGGCGCTGCATCATCTCTATGGCCGGACGATTTATCATCATCGTAGCTCCAACCGCTATATTCTCTATCAATGCATTAAAAAAAGAAGGTCCTCTGCGGGGAGCCGGGGGCCAACAGTGAAGTGGCTGCAACCTATCATTTACCATTTGTGTTGAGGTGATATGCATCATCGGCATATCGCCCGTATGCCCGCCTAGCGCATGTAAGCCCCGCTCTACTTTATCCGGCATCCATACATCATCCTGATCGCAGAAGCAGATATAGTCCGTGTCCTTATGAACATGCTTGGTAAGAAGCTCAAAAAAACTAGCTATAACTCCTACGTTACTGTCGGAAAAAGCCTCGATTTTGTGGGGATAATGGGATACATATTTGCGAATGATTGCTGTTGTACGATCAGATGAACCATCATCACGGATGGTAATGAAGAAATGGGAGTAAGTCTGCTGCAACAGACTATCAAGCTGCTCCGCCAAATACTTCTCCCCGTTATACGTAGAAACAAGAATCTGAACTTTGCCTTGCTGTTCTCCCATAACACTCTTCACGTCCCATTTCAAGGTTGATGTAAATAATCACGCAGCGCTTCTCGCCAATGCCGAATCGGCGTAAAGCCATTCACTCGAATGGCCATCGGCTCCATAGCCGAGTAACGAGGCCGGGGAGCCGGGCGCGGGAATTGCTCTGTCGTACAGGGGTCAACTTTAACAGCCATCTTGGCTTCTTCAAAAATGGCTTTGGCAAATTCATACCAGGTGCATACTCCCGTATTCGATGCATGATAGATGCCATACTTTTCAGACGCAACGAGTTCTTCCAAAAAAAACGACAAATCATAAGTGTATGTCGGCGATCCCCATTGGTCATTGACGACTTGCAAGGAATCGCGTTCTGCCCCCAGCTTTACCATCGTTTTGACAAAGTTGCTGCCCGAAGCTCCGTACACCCAGGACGTTCTTACAATAAACCAACGGGAACATAAGGACTGAACCAATTGTTCCCCCGCTCGCTTCGATTTACCGTACACGGTTACTGGGTTGGTATTGTCATATTCATAATAAGGGCTTGAGCTATTGCCGTCAAATACGTAATCTGTACTGATGTAACACATTTTGGCTTTCACTTGTTCTGCTGCTACGGCAATATTTCTTGTCCCGATGGCGTTCACCAGATAGGCATTGTTTTGATCCGTTTCTGCATGGTCGACCGCGGTATAAGCCGCACAATGAATGATAGCCTCTGGCTGTACTTCAGTAATCATATCTTTACATCGCTTCTCGTCTGTAATATCGAATTGCGCTCTGCCCATACCCATTACATGATGCCCTTTTTCAGCAAAAAGACGGACTACGTCCGCCCCTAACTGCCCAGTAGCGCCTGTTACGAGTACTTTCATACCTTACTCCTCCAGCCGTTTCCCGTATTGTTTTTCATAATATGTTTGGTAGGCTCCGGACTGTATTCTCTCCCACCATGTTCGATTGTTCAAGTACCATTCAATTGTTTCTTTAATCCCTGTCTCAAAGGTGTGCTTCGGCTTCCAACCGAGTTCCGTCGTAATCTTGGTCGCGTCAATTCCATAACGGCGATCATGCCCTAAGCGGTCGTCCACATACTTGATTAACGAATCCGGCTTTCCAAGCTGTTCAAGAATGGTTCTAACAATGTGAATGTTCGTCCGTTCATTATTCCCGCCGATATTATACACTTCACCATCATGGCCTTTATGAATAACCAAGTCAATCGCGCTGCAATGATCCTCAACGTACAGCCAGTCGCGGATATTAAGCCCGTCCCCATAAATCGGGAGTGGCTTGTCATGCAAAGCATTGGCAATCATTAAAGGAATCAGCTTTTCAGGAAACTGATAGGGTCCATAGTTATTTGAACAGCGTGTAATGTTGACAGGAAGCCCGAACGTTTCGTGGTAGGCTCGAACAAGGAGATCTCCTCCAGCCTTGCTAGCGGAATACGGGCTATTAGGTGTTAGCGGAGTAGTTTCTGTGAAAAGACCCGTTTCTCCAAGTGAACCGTAAACCTCGTCTGTCGACACTTGGATGAATTTTTTGACACCATATTTTTTGGCAGCATCGAGAAGCACTTGTGTTCCTAATACATTTGTCTTTACAAAGATTTCAGGGTCAAGAATACTCCGATCGACATGGGATTCTGCCGCAAAGTTGACAACGACGTCAATACCCTCACCCTCACTAAATAATTGCTTCATCGCTTGGGCATCGGCAATATCTGCTTTAACAAAACGATAATTTGGATTACCTTGAATATCCTTCAAGTTCTCAAGGTTGCCGGCGTAGGCTAATGCGTCTACATTGATTATTCTATAGTCCGGGTGCTGCTTCAACATGTACATGATAAAATTGCTTCCGATGAATCCCGCGCCACCAGTTACGAGTAGTTTCATGAGACTTCTCCTATTCAAAATTGATTTCTGCCTCTTTGAGGACAGGATGCACCTTATCCTTGTCGGAAAGAATGGGATGTGATGTTGGCCAATTTATCCCCAGTTCCGGATCATTCCATAAAATACCTCGATCGTAATCTGGAGTGTAATACTCATCCACTTTATAAAATACTTGAGTATTAGGGACGAGCGTGCAAAAACCGTGGGCAAACCCCTTAGGAACCAAAAGCTGGCGATGATTATATTCACTTAAAATTACCCCAACCCACCGCCCAAATGTCGGCGAATTTTTACGAATATCAACAATGACATCATAGATTGCTCCAGAAATCACCCTAACAAGCTTCGTCTGAGCCTTAGGCTGAAGCTGATAATGCAAACCTCGAATTACGCCTGCTTGAGCAGAAAGCGATTGGTTGTCCTGAAAGTAGTTAAATGAAATCCCCTGTTCCTTTAATTTCTCCTCATTATAGCTTTCCATAAAAAAGCCCCGGTGGTCACCATGGATCACCGGTTCTATAATATAAGCGCCGGACAGAGATAATGTTTCTACTCTCATTACTTCCCTCTCTCCTTACAGTTTTAATTTTTCGAACTCTTCACCGAACGTAATATTTTTGGCCAGTTCGTTGGCACGCGCAAGCGATACATGGGTCCCAGCATCCGTCCACCAGTCTTGAAGAATATCGAACGTAAGCTCATTCCGCTTTATATAAGCATTATTTACGTCAGTAATTTCAAGTTCTCCCCGGCCCGATGGCTTAAGCGTTTTGATAATATCAAACACAATGGAGTCAAACATATAGATACCTGTTACGGCGTAATTACTTTTAGGTTCTTGCGGCTTTTCCTCAATCGAGATAATATGATCGCCCTTCAGCTCTGCTACACCATAACGCATCGGATCGTGAACGTCCTGAAGAAGTATTTTGGCACCCTTTTTTTGCGCTCGAAATTTGTCTACATAGAGGGTAATATCATCTGCAAAGACATTATCCCCCAGAATAACGACCATTTGATCGTCACCTACGAATTGTTCAGCTAAGCCAAGAGCTTGTGCAATACCTCCGGCTTCATCCTGGACTTTATAGGTAAAAGAGACTCCCATCTCACTGCCACTGCCTAGAAGGTTAACGACATCGCCCATATGCTCTTTGCCAGTGACGATTAAAATGTCCACAATACCGGCTACCTTTAATTTATGGATAGCGTAGTATATCATCGGATACCTACCAACTGGTAAAAGGTGTTTATTAGTTACCTTTGTTAAAGGAAACAGACGAGAACCCGTCCCGCCTGCTAGAATAATACCTTTCATGTATGAATCCCCCAACTCATCAATAATTCATATTACTTATGATTTGGTATTTGCCACTACACAAAAAAATTAAATTGGTTACTATTTTTGCCCTCTTCTTCTTTCACGAAAAACAAACCGTTTGTTCAAAAAATAAGATACTATTGCCATTGGAAGTAGTAATACTGCTCCGGCAACATACATGCTTGTATACTTCTTTAAAAGAGTTAGTAATAATAAATTTATTAAGTATGTTATTCCATATGAAATAAAAAACTTGAATAACAGTTTATTATCATTATTTTTAAATACAATGCTCCCAGTGGTTTTAAAATTAAAAAATACACCAATTATCGTAGATACAAAAGATGACACTGAATAGTGTGCGCCAACAAATAGTAATAGAGAGAATATGCAATAGCCAAATATAGTATTAATACCGCCAACAAATAAAAACCTAAAGAACTGGTTGTTCAAATCGAGTATACTCCTATATCCTCAAGTGTTCTACTAAAATAGCTTTCCTATTTTAGGATGTATTCTTCCCGTGATATATCTGACACATCAAAATTAATTCTTTCCTTTTCTACAACTAGCGGTCTTTTTAAAACTTGGGTATGGATTGAACCAATATACTCCCCAATTATCCCAATAAAGAATAGCTGAACCGAAGAGAATAAAAATAATCCTATTACTAATGGAGCCATCCCTAATGTAAATGAGCTCCAAAAAAATAACTTTGCAATTAAATATCCACCTGCCGTTAGCAGGCTCAATGCAGACATCAAAAATCCCAACATTGCAGCTAATCTTAGGGGAATTTTTGAATGATTAGTTATTCCTAGCATAGCAATATCATATAACGTATAAAAGTTGTTTTTGGTGATTCCACGTCTACGAACTGGCTGTACGTATTCAATTTTATAGCTTTCAAAACCAATATCGGAGATTAATCCTCTAAAATACGGATATGGATCATCAATCTTTCGAAGAATTTCAATAACTTTGTTATCGTATAAACCAAACCCCGTATTATTTTTAGTCAATTCAATCTCAGAGACACGATTTATAAAATTGTAGTACATTTTACGTATAGCAAACATGACAGGACTTTCATGGCTTTGAGTCTTCACTCCTAAAACAACTTTATAACCTTCTTCCCACTTCAAAATGAAATCTTTAATCATATTAGGCGGATCCTGTAAATCAGCTACCAATAAAATTACTGCATCTCCATCGGCTTGAAGTAATGCGTGATATGGAGAGCGAATATGTCCAAAATTTCGAGCATTTACAATAATCTTCACATTGTGATCAACTGCTGCTATCTCCTTTAGGATTGAAACCGTTTTGTCTTTAGAGGCATTATCAATAAATATATGTTCATAATCGTAACCAGGTAAATCATCAAATACTTTTTTGACTTGCTGATAAAGTTCTTCAACGTTCTCTGCTTCATTATAGCAAGGCGTTACAATGCTTATTTTCTTCATTATAATTCCCCTAGATTTCATATTGTCAGCCAAGCTAATATCTCTTGGAACTTGTCCCCATCCAAAATATACTTATTTCTAATATATTGTTGGTCTCCTACAGCATGTGAAAAAACATCCGGCACTCCAATTTTTTTGAACCTTACAGCTAAGCCACGGTCAGCAATAACTTCAGCCACAGCACTTGATAAACCACCAATTACATTGTGTTCTTCCAATGATACTATAGACATTCCTCGCTCAATCAAATTAATTATTGGTTGTTTGTCGAAAGGTTTTATCGTATGCATGCTCAGTAATGTCGCTGACTTTCCATATTCATTTAATTTCTTTACCCACTCATAACCTTGTTCCAACATATTACTTGTTGTAATTATAGCCAAGTCTTCACCATGCGTTATTTCGGCTGCCTTTCCTATTTGGAGAATTGCCTCTTGAGCATGAATATTTGGCTCTCTGTTTTTACCTAATCTAATATACATCGGCCCTTTATATGTTGCACTTTCCTTAACAATTGCTCGTACCTCAATAGGGTCACCCGGACAACATACTGTCATATTGGGTAATGACCTCATAATAGAGATATCCTCAGTAGAATGATGTGTTGCACCAGCCGGGCCGTAGGAAAAACCTGCGCCTACTCCCACTAATCTTACATTCGTATTCATATACGCTACATCAACTCTTACCTGTTCAAAACAGCGCATCGTCACAAAAGGAATAATACTGTACACATATACTGTTTTACCGGATAGTGCTAAACCCGCTGCTACACCTACTGCATTTTGCTCGGCTATGCCTACATTTAAAAAGCGATCCGGAAATTGATCTCTGAATTTTTCAAGAATAGAAAAGCCCATATCTGGTGTAATTAAATAAATATTTTCATTTTCACTAGCCATCTGTACTAATTCATTAATAAATGTATCTCTCATCTTATTCACCAATCTCCTGCAGTGCAATTTTCACTTCATCATCGTTCGGAGATTTATAATGCCACTCAAGCTTATTTTCCATAAAGGAAACACCCTTACCCTTAATGGTGTTTGCGATAATGACTTTAGGTTTGCTTGATGGGCTTCGAAACGCATATTCCAATTCTTGTAAGTTATGACCATCTACTTCAACCGCTTCCCAGCCAAAAGCTTGCCATCTTTGCACCATATTCTCTTGATTTATAACTTCGTTTGTTTTCCCAAAACTTTGTAATTTATTATAATCCACAATAGCTGTTAGGTTAGTAAGGTGTAAGGTAGAAGCAAGCATAACTCCCTCCCACACCGAACCTTCATTACATTCACCATCACCCAACAATACGAATACATTTCCTTTATTATTAACTTGACGATTGGCGATAGCCATTCCAATTCCAATAGAGAGTCCGTGGCCCAATGAACCGGAAGAAGCTTCAAGCCCAGGAACGGCTTCCATATCTAAATGACCCGGAAGTATACCGTTATTGATATAGTACTGGTCCAAAAACTCTTTTGAAAAAAATCCTCTTTCTGCTAGTGTAGCGTATAATGCAGCTCCCCCATGCCCTTTACTTAAAATAAACTTATCTCGATCGACAAACTTAGGGTTAGTAGGGTCTATATTCATCACTTTAAAGTAAAGGACGTACAAGATATCAACAATAGATAAACATGTACCAATATGGGAAGACTTGGAATAGTGCATCATATGGATTACAGATTTACGAATACGATTTGTAGTCATCTTCAAACTCCTAATCTATTCAATGACATTTAGAATTCTATTCAATTTCCCTGTGTCTGCCACCCACACGTTAGGTTCATTCGGTCTTGGAGGAGCTTCTCCCCAAATTGGTAGTATATCTGTTTTATTCAATTGTTGGGCAATACGTTTATAGAATTGTTCAATACTCTGTTGCACACCTGAACCAACATTTATAATCTCACCCGAGTTGTATTGCGCATTAATGATTTGCAGATAAACGTTAACCACTCTATCTATCGGTATAAAATCCCTTACAGAGTGTGGTCTTGATAATCTAGGAGGCTCGTCACTTCGTAGAGCTTTCACAATACTAGGGTATAAACGTGATGAATCCTCATATTCACCGTAAGGTGAAAACAGCCTCAGTGTACACACTTTAGTAAATTCACTCTGCTTCCCAAGCATCGCACAATAATTCGTTGCAGCCAGCTTCGTTATCCCATAAAAGTTAACCGGCTCGCAAACATCGGATTCCTTCATAGGTTTATCCTTAATGCCATACTCTGAAGAACTACCAGTATTTATAAAATGCTTAACTTTATTGGCGACCGCTGCATCAAGCAAATTCATAGTTGCCAATAAATTTGACTTTATTATCTGCTCTTGATCAGCTTGATAGGTAAATCCTCCGTAAGTCGCAACGTGATAAATTATATTTGGTTTTAATGATTCTATAAGTTGATTTACTTTTTGCTTATCATCTAAATTCAGGTAGTAGATATTATGGAGTCGATGTTTAATGTCATCTATTCTCCAAAAATCAGAATTGTTTCTAGCAGTAATATATATACCAGCGCTTGATTGATGATTTAATAATGCTCTAACTAAATTCGAACCTACAAATCCAGTCGCCCCGGTAACCAATATTTTCATCAAGAGTTATCACCTTAGTTCTAAATAATATTTAACCCTGATACTCTTTTATCTGTTGAAGTGAGAATTCATGCATATCACCATTGTTCTGATACTCATGATACCACTCAACGATTTTATCAAGAGCAATATTTACACTCCATCTTGGTGTCCAATTCAACTCCATGCTAGCTTTGGAAATATCAAGCTTTAGATAATGTGCTTCATGCGGGTGAGCAGTTGGGTCAATACGATAACCGTTATCAGATCCCCACTTATCACACAATGATTTTACAATCCACTCAACCGGTTTAGCATCAGCATCGTGTGGACCAAAGTTCCATGCTGTTGCATACTTCGAACCTTCTTCAAACAATTTTTGCGATAAAGTTAAATATCCGCTTAGGGGCTCAAGAACATGCTGCCACGGTCTTATAGATAGCGGATTTCGAATATTTATTTGTTTGTCCACTAACAAAGATTGCATACAGTCAGGTAGTAAACGATCCTTCGCCCAGTCACCACCACCGATTACATTCCCTGCACGCGCGGAAGCGATTGAAACAACTTTCCCTGATTTATTCATATGAAAAAAAGAATTACGATATGCGTTTGTTACTAATTCAGAACATGCCTTACTACTTGAATATGGATCATAGCCACCTAAAGGTTCTTCTTCTCGATAGCCCCATACCCATTCTTTATTGTCATAACACTTATCCGTTGTTACATTAAGTACACTAACAACACTATCACATTGCCTTACTGCCTCAAACAAATTTACTGTCCCCATCACATTAATTGCATACGTTTCCGCAGGGAAAATATACGATTCTCTGACCAAGGGTTGTGCTGCCATGTGTATCACAATTTCTGGATTTGTTTCGTTGAATGCTTGTGTTACTGCTTCTCTATCTCTTATATCCGCAATATAGCTTTTTTCAAAAATTTTATCAGTCTTGCAAAGTTCATACAAGCTTGGTTTTGTATTAGGCGGAAGCGAGTAACCGCTTACCTTTGCCCCAAGGGAATTTAGCCATAAGCTAAGCCAAGTCCCCTTAAATCCAGTATGCCCGGTTAAAAAAACTTTCTTCCCTGACCAGAAACTAGTATTTATCATTTTGCCTTCACCGTTTCCGAATCCCATGTTTTCCACGGGGCCTTTCCTATCTTCCAAAGTTCTTCCAAGTAATTTTTATCACGCAAAGTGTCCATAGGTTGCCAAAATCCTTCGTGTTTAAAACACATTAATTCATTATCTTTAGCCAAATTCTCTAACGGTTCTCTCTCAAAGATGGTCGAGTCATTAGAAATATAGTTAAATACCTCAGGCTGCAGTACAAAAAAACCAGCATTAATCCAAGAACCATCCCCTTTGGGTTTTTCTTGGAACCCTAGAACTTCATTACTATCACTCAATTTCAGAGCACCAAATCTGCCATTGGGTTGAACCGATGTAACAGTTGCGAGTTTTCCGTGTAATTTATGGTAATCCACAAGCTCAGATATATTTACATCTGAAACCCCATCACCATAAGTCATCATAAACGTTTCATTCCCAACAAATTTTTGGATCTGTTTCACTCTCCCACCTGTCATTGTATCCAGCCCCGTATTCACTAGTGTTACTTTCCAAGGTTCGGCAGTATGATCATGCGTAATGAGCTGATTATGATTACGGAAATCAAACGTAACATCAGATTCATGAAGAAAATAATGTGTAAAGTATTCTTTAATATAAAACCCTTTGTATCCTAAACAAATAATAAAGTCATGAAAGCCGTGGTTAGAATATAACTTCATAATATGCCATAATATCGGTTTCTGTCCAATCTCAACCATAGGCTTTGGCTTTAAATGAGATTCCTCGCTAATTCGT
Source organism: Paenibacillus popilliae ATCC 14706 (assembly GCF_000315235.1). Taxonomy (GTDB): domain Bacteria; phylum Bacillota; class Bacilli; order Paenibacillales; family Paenibacillaceae; genus Paenibacillus_B; species Paenibacillus_B popilliae. The sequence continues at coordinate 22,688 of NZ_BALG01000040.1, forward strand.
GTTCCATATCCACCTGCGAGAATTACGACTTTCATGTTGTCACTTCCTCACTTTGTTTATTTATCACAAATTGTTTGATTGTATTAGCTACGTAGTCAATCATTTCGTTTGTTAGTCCAGGATAAACACCTACTAGGAAAGTATCATGCATTATTTTATCCGTATTCGTTAGATTACCATGAATTCTATAATTCACATGCTGGTAGGCGGGTTGCCGAATAAGATTACCCGCAAATAGCATTCGAGTTTGAATACGTTTCTTTTCAAGGTGATCTACAATTTCGTTTTTGGTAAAATTTACATCATCTTTGAGAGTCAAGATGAATCCAAACCAACTTGGATCTGAGTTCTCCGTAGGCCTTGGTAGTATGAAAAATGGTTCAAGTTCTTTCAATCCTTCATATAAGCGATTGAAGTTATTCTTTCTTGCCTGAATAAATGAAGGAACCTTTTTCAACTGTTCTATACCAACGGCAGCCTGCATATCGGTTACACGCAAATTGTAACCGATATGGGAGTATGTGTATTTATGATCATACCCTTTCGGAAGGGATCCCAATTCCCATGCGAAACGTTTCTTACATGTATTATCACAACCAGAAGGACACCAACAATCTCGTCCCCAGTCTCTGAAGGATTCAATAATCGTTTTGAGCAAAGCATGATTCGTATAAACCGCTCCACCTTCCCCCATAGTCATGTGATGGGGGGGGTAAAAACTAGACGTTCCAATGTGACCATAGGTGCCCGTTAACTTACCGTTAAATGTAGAGCCTAGCGCATCACAATTGTCTTCGACAACCCATAAATGATATTTATTTGCAATTTCCATTACCTTATCAAGCTCAAACGGATTCCCCATAGTATGCGCCACCATAATAGCTTTGGTTTTCGGGGTAATCGCTTCTTCAATACGATCGACCATAATATTATATGTGCCAAGTTCCACGTCGATAAACACAGGAATAGCTCCGTTTTGAATAATGGGTGCTACAGTAGTCGGAAATCCGGCAGCTACGGTAATTACCTCATCACCTGGCATAACGCGGCGATCTCCTAATTTAGGAGAAGTAAGGGCAGAGAATGCTAGAAGATTAGCTGAAGACCCGGAGTTGGTAAGCAATGCATATCGTACACCGAGAAACTCAGCAAATTCTTTTTCAAATTGTTTATTGAATCTTCCAGCAGTTAACCAAAAATCGAGCGATGAGTCGACAAGGTTACGCATCTCTTTTTCGTCAAAGATTCGGCCACCGTACGAAATTGCTGTCTTCTCCGCATCAAAATGTTTATTACGATCCGAATGAAATAACTCATAATAGTTTTCTACCTTCGATAAAATATCCATTCTTACAATTTTTTCATAATCCGCAGTAGGAATTTCCGATACCCATTCAGCTTCATGGATAGCAACCGTCTGTTTCCTTCTAATATCTACTAGCAAAGCACCGTTGTCAGTTACAGTTACATAAACATGATATTTATCAAGAAATGGCCCCACAATCTCTGTTTGCAGTATTAAAACATAAAGTTCTTCACCAGAGCTACCTACAACAACACCAAGCTCATTTGTTTTGTTGATTCTTACCACACTACTCTGTTTCAACTTCTCCACCCCATATCTTTCCTGTTAAAAAAAACTAACCATTACATTATTATACATCCTATTCGCGTCTATTTCTATGGAAAATAGGTGCTATTCGATTATAAAAAAGGTAGTAACCACATAATAAAATCCCTAACGAAGAAATTATCGCTCCTATTTTTACATCAAGAGGATCAAATACGAATGATACCAGATGAGTCCCTTCTGGAACTTCTATACCTTGAATTAAGTCATTCACATTATAAATAGGTACCTCTTCATCATCAACATAGGCCTTCCAACCCGGATATGATAATTGCGCATGATTAATAAATGTAGCTTTATCCGATATGATAGTCGCTGTTACACTGTTATTTTCCCGTTTCAGATCGGATATCTCTGTATTCACTTGGGTTAAGTCAATATTTTTGCCGAAATCCTTAATATAACTGCTTTCATCCAGCCTTGACTCATTATCACCAATATAAAGAGGTTCATAAGAATCAATAGATTGCACATGTTTGGGAACATATAGAATAGGCTTGGCGTACCTATTTTCATATACTACAACACCATCTTGGTCGGCAATCTGCTTATAAGCCTCTACTGTCCTCATTTTACTAACTGATAAATCATCCACTACGATATCCGTTGTAGACTGTGAAACAATTCTAAAATAAACTTGATTGGTCGGAACCTCATCGCCGGTTGAAATGAGCACGCTATAATCCTTCGTTTCTGGTACAATAGGATTAAAATGTCCATCTTGCTCAGGGTGATCATAGGTGTCATTATAAAAATCGACATAGAACAACGAAGGTGAGTTTATCGTATTCATTTTCAACTTTACTTTATATGTTGAATTAGGCTCCAACTCGATTGGATATGATATAACTGATAACTGTGAATTATGATTTGGTATCTGTATGTTGGACTCTCTTAAAATTCCAACTTCACTGTCCTTAATAAGGATAGATTTTTCCAATTCTTGATCCCATGCATCCAAAATATATTTAATAGACATCATGGAAATAAGATCATTTCTGGTTTTGAGATTATCTATAGTTTTTGGATACAACAATGTCTCATCTATATTATATTTTTTGAGTTTTTCATCTACAAACGTTATATAGTTATTATAATAATTTGCTCTCGCAATAGTACCACGTTGAACTTTAGAGAGACTTAACCGATTATCATAGTGTTCAAGAGCTTTCACTAGCGCAAAAGAACGATAATTCGGACTTTCCTTAATTAACTCTTGTATCTGTGAAGGAGCAGTATCATGTAGGATATCTTCGGCAGGATACTTATTTTTAACAATACTATACTTTCCTACATCTATTATAGTAATTAAGCAAAGGAATCCCAATACGATTTGCTTTATATATTTTTTTTCATTTGCATACTTGTACATCAAAAATAGAGATACAACATTTAGTAGACACAGAGTAACTACAGAAAAAAACACTTCCCCGTTCCATACATAGTACTTTGAAAGTTCATCAGAAATACTTGGTTGTGAAAATATCGATGCCACGATTACTGCATTACCTACAATTAGAATAGTGAAATAAACACTAAATTTCAGTAATCGTTTCACTTCCATTTTCTCATCTAACTTGCTTATCGTATATCCACATAATACAAGTCCACAGAGTAAAAAAACACTCAGTATCCTCGCGGATACTCTAAAAGATCCCAAAACAGGTATATTGTATATCAATTTTCCAATAAGGGGTATACTAGGGGCCATTCCATATAAAAATGCTCCTGTCATTATTCCAATCATTAACTGAACAAATCGATCTCTATAATGATATCTTATCGCATAGAGCAAATAAATTACGCATATTATTCCGATATAAATTTCAATATCAATTCCTGAAGAGGCATATAATCCAAAAGATTCATGCTTGTTCAAATATATATAAGGAAATAACATCATAACAAGTATTCTAATATCAAAAGAGAGGACTGAGAAAAATTGATACGGCACTTCATCACGACCAGACTGAATCATCAATTGCAAAGTTGGAATTATTTGTACTGAGCATAATAATGCATACGGTACTATCCACTTGAACAGTTTAGTGAAATACATTTTCCACGAAAAACCTATAGTCCTACAAATATAGCTAAAGTAAACAAATACAATAATATCAAAATAGATTACAATTTGAGTAAAGCCGCTAAGAAAATGTACTGCCATCGCTAGTGCAGCGTAAATTAGATAATTATCTTTCCCAGTAGATTTAAATCGCTCCATAAAAAATAGTATTAATGGAAAAAATATTATTGTTGTAATGATAGTCGTATGTTCAATTCGGTCCCCCCCAATCATGGAGCTGAATGCAAAAATAAATCCGATTAGTATCCCTACGTATTTTTTATCAAATAGCTCATTGATATATAAAAACATAAAAAAACCAGCAAATGTCAATTGCAGGATATGAAATAAGTTAAATGCTGTGACACTATCAAATAAAATAAATACTAGGTTCAAGGGCGAGAAAACCGTTTGTTGTATATCTGCCGCAAAAGGGATCCCGATTCCTGAAAACGGGTTCCATAATGGTAATTCTCTATTTGCTACACTGTCACTCCAAAAAACCTTGGAACTCAATGTTGTTAGTCCGTCTCCACTAACTAGTAGAGTAGTACTTATTGATCCCCAATAAACGAGTGAAACAACTACACAAAATAACAAAAAAATAATTACATTAGATATTTTTCTCCTTTTGTCCATTAATGTTAACCTCTCTCTCGAACAACACTAATGTATAAACTCTACATTAAACTGTACACTATTGTGAAAAACACATTACAGCCAATTATGCTTCTTAATTCTATAAAGGACATAAATAAAAGAGATTAACATTAACATATTAATACCAAAAATAATTGGACTATTATGAATTGCGGACATAAATGATTCTACATTTCTTTTAAGGAAATTGTTCTTGTAAATAATTCCATCAGAGCTAAAGTTTATTTCTTGATTTCCTGAAAACCAATACGCATTCTTTTCATCAACTAAATCAAATTTAATAACTGCATTGTCTAAATTTAACGTTTCAGAGTGCTTTCCCATATCTAAGATGAAGTTAGAATTTCCAATTCCATCTTCACCCATAACGATAGGAAATCTTTCACCTTCCCATAGTATTGGATTATTATCTTTATCGTAAACGTGATATGAAAGGTAAACTTTCTCATTGTATAGTTCATTCCTACTAAAAATAATACGTGCATCAACATTAAAATGATTATTATATTGTTTTTTTTCAGAATTGACTACAATGCTTAAATCTGATACCGAATCCGCTAAAACAGTAGCTGTAGCTCCTATAACTGAAAGCAGGATGATAAAGAAAACTAAAAACTTTACATATATTTTTTTCATACTACCACCTTGTTACTTATATTTGCAAAATATTCGATTATATTCACCAACAACAATACTCCAGTCCCTCCGACTGAATTTTTCATATAACTTAGCTTGAGCTTTAAAAAGTTCATCAAAATTGTCGAGTGCAAATGCAATTCGATCTGCAATAGAACTAGGGTCATAAGGATCAAAAAGCATGATTTCTTTCAAATGAGGAATAGAAATCTCCGATTCCACCACAGGGATACTACTCATAACTGAAGGAGTCCCCACTGAATATGCTTCCGAAAATGTGAAAGGAAACCCTCCTTCGAAAAGAGTCGGATTAACTGCACATTTTGCCAACTTGTTAACAGCCGCTAATACCTCAGATGGTAAACCTGGCATAACAATAACATCATGTTGCAATGAATGCAAGTTTATATAATTCTGGATGTCAACACTAGCGGAAATGTCTCCTGTTAAGATTAGCTTTGCATTTTTATAATAATTCTTGTTAAGAATTTTCATTGCTTTTATTAAATTGAAAATATTCTTATGTGGTCTATATTGTGATGAATATATAATACAATCCATTTTAGCAAGGTCAGAATTATAAAGAACATGCCCTGGTGATAGATACGCTCTTACATATCTTCTAACAATTTGTTGAGCATTCTGAGTAATACTAAAATACTTTTCTACAGAGTTTGAGACTTTTAAATGCCCCCTCATATCTACGTTTGCGTGTTGTATCACTGTAATTTTTTCCGGATCAACACCACATTTATTTACTAGATGATGTGTCTTAACAGCTTCACTATAACAAATTAAATGATCTGCTACATCTATGCACTGACGTATTCTAGAATGTGTTCCACTCACTCCTGGAAATTGTGTGGGAAAATCGTAAAACACTATATCCGGCGCAGCAAGTATTTTTTTCGCTTTAAGATCCTTTATTTGTGGCCATATCATTGATGGAATCAAGCAGACACCAATATCCTCTCGGGCATTTACTTTCTTCACAAGTCTACTAAGTTCATTTTCTAACACACTTTGATAGATTTTTCCTTGCCATTTCGATACTACCAGCAGCTTGATGTTCTTCAAGGACTCTATTGAAGGAGTTTTAGTTACAATATTTTTAACTGCATTTGCAACTAATCGAATCACAAAATAGATATAATATAGCATTATCAAACACAATAAAAGTGGTGACAAGACTAGTAATAGTGCCAGATATAAAAACAACTTTATTGTTATTAAATACCATGATGAAGTACTGAGGAATTCTGTGATACTAGTTCTCAGCAATCCAATAACTTGCTGTATTAGCTTCTGAACTATTTTATGTCCAGGTTTTTTTCTCTTCTTACTCTTTTTTGATTTTATCCACTCTTTAATTTTGACTCCTATAGGAACATTTCCAGTAGATAAGATTTCAAATTTATCAGTTGGTATTTTATTGTCTTTAAGTAGATCATTAATAGGATCTTTCAGCCAAAAGGGACAAAGTATTATGATAGATTCATTATCCTTTCCATTTTCTTTTAGAATAAATGCAAGAAGTCTTCCTATCCCCTCTGCCGTTAATTTCGTGCCTGGTTGAAAACCTAAAAAAATGCCCGTCTTACTCACAGTATTTTCCTCCACAATTCAGATATTTCCGTTATATCAGTACTCTTTATATCGTGTATATCATTCTTCGCAGTCTCTACTTGAGAAAAATCTGAAAGAAGTTTCATAAGTGCATGCCCTTGCTTCAAAAATTTAACATACTGTACATTATTCCCAAAGATCTCTTCGAAATCTTTATAAAACGGATAATTATTCACAATCATTTTTTTTGAAAATTGCATTGCTTTAGCAAACTTAAAAAAAACGCCCCGAATATGATGTGGAATAATTATACGCAAAGCGTGTGCATATAAGGCATTGTATTCATTAACCCCTACATCCACATGGAGTGTAATATTATTTTTCAAATAATCTGTCTTCATAATGCCTTTCATTATATTATCAACATACTCTTGATCACGTTTCTCAGAAAAATTACTAAGACATACCTTAATTTTTTGGTTATCTTGATATAAACTATAGTAATCACTAATATTTTTAATTAATACTTCTAATTCAGTCCTTTTATTTAAATCTGCTTCGATTAGTGAGTAATCCTCATTTAACGATAATCTCTCACTTTTTTTAGGTGTTGAGAAAAGGAATGGTATGACAAATATTAATTTCTCATCGATTCCTAGATATTTCACCAAATCAATTTTAGTAGTTTTCGAGCTTGTCAAAATAAATGACGCGTTCTTAAGGTTATAAATTCTCTTATCTGATAAAGCACCGTAAAAACGGTCTGCCAGAGTCTCAACAAAAAAACCATAAGGTTTTATAGGTGCTATAGGGCTGTCAATACTGTCATCTAAAAATAACCAATAATCAGCATCAACAAAATTTTGTGCGTGATCTACCGGGATAACGTACTGACTATGCCATATTGGCTCATGAACGAACATTAATTCTAATGAGCCTGAAGTCTCTAACGATGATATCGTTTTTAATGTATACTCCCTTAAGTCAATATTTTCGGTTGAACACTGTAATGGATATTGTTCTCTATTCATTTCATCATATTGATTATTAAAAATAACTCTATTTAATGGATTAACTTGCTTGATACTCTCATTAATGATATCTACCATTTTGCTGTAATCTAAATAATGTTTTCCAGAATGACTCTCTGAATTAAAAATGGCTATCGACTTTGATCGGATGTATGATTTATCCAACCACTTATTCGAATCTTCGATAATAGGAATAAAGTTGTTTTCCCACATCAATTTATTATACTCATATGAGAAATTGTAAAGTATTCCTTGTTGATCTTGTTTAATATCCTCTATTAATTGAGTATCACCAGAAAACACTCTTTGAATTTTAATTCTAGCTTCCTTTATATCCTTACAACATCCTGATTGTCTCTTTCCTTTACCCAGTATACTAAGGAGCCCTCCATCCATATAGATTACTGGCATACCTGCGATCATCGCCTCTAGTGGATGATAATGCAAATGACGTGGATCGGTAGAATGATAATACATCGCTTTACATTTTTTGAATAATTCATTTAACTCCTCTCTTTCTAAAAATCCTACTACTTTGTCATCATCTACCGGGACGGGTTGGTTTCCTGCCACTATATAATCAAAACCTTTAAAATCCTTTTTAAACTCACGATAGACCTGTTCAGATGCAGGAGCGTGTTTTATTCTTGTACAGAAGAACAGAATTTTCTCCTCACTTCCATACCACTCATCTTTTATATTATAAAATTCAGATGGAAGACCTAGAGGCATGAAGACTGTTCTTTCTTTATAGAATTCATGTTCTATCTCAGAAATGTTAGCGTAGCATTGAGAAAACCAAAATCTATTACTGATTTGTTTTAACTTGTATTTTTCACTTTCTTCAAAGTAATAATCAATTAATTGAGTGTAGTTTTGAAATGGTAGCGGTCCAAGTCCAAATGCCCGAAAAAAAATATCGCCGTCAAAATTATAAATTAACTTGCGGAGAATTGCGAAGGTCGTATCTGTATATGTTATGGCTGTAGCAAAATGAGTATTTATTATCTTTTTAATATTTAAAGGCATATTATTGGTATGGGTAAAAAAATCGTACTCATTTAGTTGGTTTAGATCTTCAATTGGAATTGAAAGTGTTTTGTCGTAATTATAAGTAACTGATCCACTAGATTGGAAAACTTCTTTTATCGCAATCTTGGGGGTAAAAATCTCATACCCTAAGTCTCTAATAAGAGGTAACTCAAATTTACTCAGCGTATCATGATTCAACAACCACATTATTCTTTTCTTTCTCATAATAAGCTCCTCACAGTTAAATTGAACTTTGATAAAATTTTATTACTTCTTCTGGTTCCCCGTCTTTTATTATGTTTCCTTGTTTAATTAATATAACTCGATTACAAACTTCTTTAATTGTTCCTAAATCATGAGAAACAAGCAAAAGTATTTTGGCGGAACTCATTAATCCAGTCATACGCTCTTTTGCTTTTGCCGCAAAAGCTGCATCCCCTGCTCCAATAACCTCATCGAGTAAAAGAATTTCACCCTCAACAGAGGTAGAAATTGAAAATGCTAGTCTAATAAGCATTCCTGATGAATAAGAACGTATAGGATAATCAATAAATTCACCTAAACCTGCAAATTCAATTATCTCTTGCTCCTTTTCTCGTATTGATTTAGGAGTCTCTCCTAAAAGGAGTCCTCGATACATAATATTTTCTCGACCAGTTGACTCAAGATCAAACCCCAACGCTAAATCAAATAAAGAGCGTATATTACCCACAACTTCCATCATGCCAGATTTGATGGGATAGATTCCAGCAACAGTCTTTAACAAAGTACTTTTCCCTGCTCCGTTATGACCAATGATACCAACTTTATCCCCTTCAGTGATCTCAAGATTAAGGTCTTTCAGTGCATGCACATTATCTAACTTCTCTTTTTTTTTTCTAATTTAAGCAAAGAAAAAACTTCTTGTTTTAATGTTGTTGCATTATATATGTGTGCTGGATAATACAAATTCACATCTTTCATTTTTATATAACAATTTTTCATAATATAACCTCAATTCTCTATAAGTAAAATATTACTTTATCTTGGTTTTTTCTATTTACGTAAACTGCGATTACTGTCAATACTGCGATTGTTGATAAAGTAAAGAGATAATCTACACCTGATGGCATTTCTCCATATAAAAACGGCGCTCGAATTAAATTTAATATACGAGTTATCGGATTAAGATTAAATAACACCTCTAATGCAGGATTTGAAGTGAACATTTCTTTTTTGAAAAATACTGGAGAGACATACCATACAGCTTGTATAACTAACGCCATCACTTGTGGGTAATCACGATATTTCGTATTTGAATATCCGGCAATTGTTGTAATTGCCCAAGACAAAAAGAAATAAAGTAAAGTCGTTAATGGAAGTGTAATCACTCCCAATACTACATTCTGCGGACTAATAACCAGCATCCACATAGAGAGTGATGTCATGGCAATTACGAAAGTCACAGTAAAAACCAACGCCGACCTTAAAGTATAAATTGAAATTGGATGATTAAATTGACGGATATATTGCTCACCAGTCATAATTGAATACCCTCCCCCTATAAAGGAAGAGCTTATCAATTCCCACACTATTAACCCTGATAATACATACGGAGCATAATCGGCAAACGTTATGTTGAAAACTGCCCCAAAGACTACTGACATTAGTAGTGTCAGTAATAATGGATTCATAAAAGTCCACAAAATCCCTAGTTTTGATCGTCTAAATTTATTTTTTAGTTCCGCCCGAACTAAATGTATCCAAAAATATCTTGTCCGGTATATTTTTTTTACATATTCACTCAACGTCTTACCTCCGCTTATATATAAGCTCATGCTATCAGTTTGATTTGCAATGATGCACTAATCTTTTACAGATATAAGAAATTTCATCTTCTGTCAAAGTACCGTTAGTAGGAATATTTATTCCTCGTGCCGAAATCCTGTCTGCCACTGGATAAGTGCTCTCTTCATAGTAAGGAGGCATCTGATGCATAGGGTAAAATAAAGGCCTCGTTTCGATACCATCATTATCTAGAAGTTGCATGAGTTCATCACGTTCTAATTTCACTTTATCGGAGAGTAGAATAGATACCATCCAATAGGTATGTTTTGCCCACGGCATTTCAGGTTGCATTGCAAATAATTCGTTATACTCTGATAGTTTTTCAGTATACGAAGCGGCGACTCTTCTACGTTGTTCCAAGTGCCATTGTATATTTTCTACTTGTCCTAGACCCACTGCTGCTTGCAGATTCGTCATTCGATAGTTATATCCCACCACATTGAACCAATATCTTCGTTGCGGATCCATCCCTTGGCCCCTAAGTAAACGCATATGCTCTGCTAATGGCTCATTATTCGTCGTAATCATTCCACCTTCGCCTGTGGATATGACCTTATTACCAAAAAAGCTGAACGTCCCGACATCACCAATGGAACCCACAACTTTACCTTTGTATTCAGCCCCATGTGCTTCAGCAGCATCTTCAATCACAAAAAGATTATGTTTTCGTGCGATCTCCATAACAGGATCCATGTCAACTGGATGTCCATACAAATGTACGACAATAATTCCTTTCGTCTTAGGTGTGATTTTCTCTTCGATTTTATATGGATCAATATTCCATGTATTGGGTTCGCAATCCACCAGCACAGGAGTTGCCCCACAATATTTTACAGCATTCGCTGTAGCAATATACGTGAAAGTAGGAATAATAATTTCATCCCCCTCACCAACTCCATATGCTACCAACGGTAAGTGTAGAGCCACAGTACCATTTGCACACGACAACGCATGATGAGAGTCACAGAAGTCTGCAAATTTATGTTCAAATTGATTTACGTATTTTCCATTAGCTGATATCCAGCCTGTATCAATGCAATCAAGAACATAATCTCTCTCATTTCCATTTAGAACCGGATTTGCTAGAGTTATTCTTTTCAAAGCTTTCATTTATCTTCATCCTCTAACTAATAATTTTTGCAGGCACTCCTACCGCTGTTACCTTTGAGGAAATATTCGATATCACGGTTGCTCCAGCCCCTATAACTGACCATTCACCAATATGAATATTAGGAATCACATTGCATCCTATACCTAAGAATGCACCTTCATTTACATAAACACTACCTGCCAGTGAAACTCCCGGTGCAATATGCACATGAGAATCCACTCTACAATCATGATCAATTCCTGCCCGGGTGTTTATAATTACATTGTCTCCTATGACGGCATAGGCGTTGATGGTTGCCCCTGGCATGACAACAGTACCTCTCCCAATCTGAGCATATGGAGATACATAGGCCGCTGAGCTTATGGCACTCACTGGAGTAAACCCCAAACGAACTAACTTGTTAAAAAGCTTTCTTCTGATTAGATTATCTCCCAATGCAATACAAAAGTGTTGTACTCCTTCTTGCAACAAGGAGATAAGCTTATCGTCGCTCCCTAAATAAGAAGCACCGCATAAACTATCGCAATCACTAGAAGGAGAAGTAAAACCAAATATTTCATATCGCCCAGCATCATTGAATACATCAATTACCACTTTCGCATGTCCACCGCCACCAATAATTATAACCTTTTGTGGGCACAAATGTAAGCCCCACCTTTCCATTACTTTCTATAATGTTGCATTTTCCTCCAATATTGAAGCAGCTCGCCCATCGTGTCCTTCAGTTTATATATCGGTCTCCAGCCCGTTTCTTGACATAATTTTGTATTGTCGCCGATACGAACAATTGCCTCATTATCTCTAACTTTATTTAGATCGACCTCAACTTTAGGGGACTGGATATCAGAATATTGAAACAAATAATGTAATACCTTCCTTATTGAAACTGCTTTGTTGGCAGATACATTATAAACCTCTCCTGCCTCCCCCTTCTGCATCAACAAATAATAAGCATTAACAACGTCCCTAACATCTAGAAAATCACGTTTCACAAAAATATTTCCTGTGCGGATGACTTGGCGATGATCTATCTCCATTTCCGCAATTTGTTTCGCAAAATTGGAACAAACGAATTTTTCGGACTGCTTTGGCCCCGTATGGTTGAAGGGACGCGCTCGAATAATATTCATTTTATAGGAGCGGACATATTGCTCACTTAACAAATCAGCACATGATTTTGCACCAGCATACGGATTATTAGGGTGTAACAAGTCACCCTCATGAAATGGGTGACCGTTCCATTCCCCATATACTTCACCGGACCCAACATACAAAATCTTTGGTTCTAGCTTTTGTTTGCGCACCTCTTCATACAAGGTCATTGTGCCATTCATGATGGTATGATACGCATGCACTGGGTTACCATAACAATGTGGAATGAATGCAGTGCCCGCTAGATGATATATTTCATCCGGCTTGGTCTCTTTAAGAATTTTACCAATATTTAAAGCATCATTAATATCACATGAAAAAAACTTGATTTCCTTATTCTCTGGTCGTGAGCGTGACAATCCTACAACTTCATAACCCTCCCGCAAGAGCCTCTCACTCAAGAAAGTACCGACAAATCCGCTTACTCCCGTAATCAGAACTTTCAATGCGACCACATCCTGAAAAGTACTGCTCTATCCAATCTCTTTCCTATTTTTTTTCATATCAGTGTCTACCATAAGCTCAACAAGTTCTTTAAAGGTTGTTTTTTGCGGTCTCCATCCCAACTTATCCACTGCCTTGGACGGATCCCCAAGTAATAAATCAACCTCTGCTGCTCTAAAGAATTTAGGATCAGTGACTACATGATCTTCATAGTTAAGTCCAACATGTTTAAATGCAATTTCACAAAATTCTCGAACAGAATGGGTTTCGCCAGTTGCAATTACATAATCATCCGGTTTATCTTGTTGCAACATGAGCCACATACATTCAACGTAATCTTTTGCATACCCCCAGTCTCTGAGTGCATCCAAATTGCCTAGTCTCAGTTCATCCTGCAAACCCAACTTAATTCTAGCAACAGCATTTGTAATCTTTCTTGTAACAAATTCGATCCCGCGACGCGGCGATTCGTGATTAAACAGGATCCCTGAACAAGCAAACATATTATAGCTTTCACGATGATTAACAGTCATCCAATGTCCATAAACTTTAGCAACACCATAGGGACTTCTTGGATAAAATGGTGTTGTCTCTCTCTGTGGAGTTTCTACTACTTTACCAAACATCTCACTGCTTGAAGCCTGGTAGAACCGAGCATTCGGTTTTACGATTCTCACCGCCTCCAACATATTCGTCACGCTTAAAGCAGTAGCCTGTGCTGTCAAGACAGGTTGATCCCACGAGGTAGCGACAAATGATTGCGCTGCAAGATTATAGACTTCATCAGGATTTGAAACTTGAACGGCATGGATAAGGGAACTTAAATCAAGTAAATCCCCATCAACAAATTCTATCTCATTCTCTATATGCTGGATATTTTCAAGTATAGGAACGCTTGTTCTTCTTCTTAAACCAAATACGTTGTAACCTTTTTCCAATAATAATTCAGCTAGGTATGATCCATCTTGTCCTGTAATTCCTGTAATAAGTGCTCGTTTCGTCATATTTTCTGCTGCCTCCTTATGAGTTGTTTTAACCTACAAATATTGTTCCAGTTTTTGAATCCTTAGCTCTTTAATAAGAGATTTAATCTCTTGAGCTTTATCTTTTCTACAGATAAGTGTTACATCTTCAGTCTCTACGATAATAAGATCTTCAACACCTAAAGTTGCTACCAGCTTTCCGTTACTTTCGATAATACATCTTTTAGTATCAATATTCAGGGTATTCCCTTTAATCACATTCCCATTGTTATCGAGGTTTTCAATACGTTCCAATGCTGTCCAGTTCCCCACATCGTCCCAACCTAACACGCAAGGGATTACATATATATCATTTACCTTTTCCATAATACCATAATCAATGGACTGATCCGGCATTTGGGGAAATAAGGAGTTAACGGCCTCCTGTCTTCCGACCTTTTGAATAGAGAGCTTAATCTTCTCAAGCAGATCATGCGTCTCGGGCAAAAACTCACGGATATACTCTCGAATCACAGTAGTCCTCCATATAAATATTCCACTGTTCCAAAAGTAATTGCCCGCTTTCAAATAAGAGGTTGCCGTTTCTACATCTGGCTTTTCAACAAACTTGTTAACTCGATAAATATCAAGGCCGTTTAGCACAAGACTATCATTTGCGCTTTCTATGTAGCCATAGCCTGTCTCGGGATAAGTTGGTGAAATACCTAATGTAATTAAATGTCTACCTCGCTTGCTAACTTCAACTGCTGTTTTTAGAATGGTTACAAACTCATTTTGATCTTTAACGATATGATCTGAAGGAAGTACAATCATCGTACTGTCTGGAAATCTATCTTCGATAATAACAGATGACAGTCCAACACAAGGGGCGGTATTTCTTCCGATAGGTTCAATGATGATATTGTCCGAGGGAAGTGCTGGTACCTGCCCCTTTATCAGTTCAGCATATAGTTCATTAGTAGCAATAAAAATTCGTTCAATGGGTATAAATGTCAGAAGGCGGTCTATCGTCTGTTGTATCATCGATTTATTTCCTGATATATTTAAAAACTGTTTCGGAAGATGAGTACGGCTCTTTGGCCAAAATCGTTCCCCTTTGCCCCCTGCCATGATCACACAAGTCGTTGTCATGTTAACCTCCATGTACTCCCAAATTAATATAACTGATTCTTTTTTTCATCATTTCTCCCACTACTTTAGGTGAGTAGTGCTCTCTTATATATTTTTTTCCCTTATTAGCAATTGAACAATAGTATTCTTGATCTTCTACAAGTTTTTTCATGTAAAAGCTAGCATGTTCTATGTCTGGATTAGCCCATTTTTGATATGCTTTATAGGGTCCAAAGTCATTCATTACATTTACGAGTTCATAATCAACCAGACATGAGTTGTTATTTTTCATGAAATCAGTAGTTGAGGACCAGTTCGTTCCTATGGCAGGTTTACCTAAGTACATAGCCTCTGCTAACCCTAATCCAAAACCCTCACTTCTATGGAGGGAAATAAAGCAATCACAACTTGCAATCAATGCATTGGTATCATTCCTTGATAGTGTTTCTTTAACAAAATAAATGTTAGTATAATTGGAAAGCAGTTCATTCAGTTGTTCCATTTCTTTCGGCTTCCCATGTAACCCATTCACTTTAACCACTAGCCCAACATGCACATCATTCGGTTCAAAAGCTCTTTTAAATGCTTCTAATGAAGCTCTGGGATTTTTACGTTCTTCAAAACTATTAATATCATACATTGTTAAGAATAGAAATGATTCACTTGGCAGGTTATAGTAAGCCCTGCTTCTTGGCTCTAGGACGTTAACCTCAATCGAATGTGGAATTTTAATAACAGGAACAGGACTTTTTAAAGATATAGCATCTGCAATAAATGTGGAAGGAGCCCATATCTCATCAACCAAGTTAAAACTATCTAGCCATTCATCAGGGAAATCAGGTAATTCCCAATGCCAAACACCTATATTATACCTATTTTGAAAAAGACCACTTCCAAAGTACGTATATATGTCCTTCATTTGTTCCGCATTAACATGGATTAAGTTAATATCATACTGTGAGGTACCCATTTCCTTGTGTGCCCAAGATAGATCGGACATTCTGGCACTACTTGTCCCTTTAAAGTTAATAATTCCAAAAGGTATATCGGCAGCATCAATGCTTCGAGCCGCTATTCTGCACGATTCTCCAATACCCATTTCTGCACGCGAATACCCCACAAGATTAATTCCATGACAATGTTGGTCTTCTAGATTGTTGTATGATTTATTCATATTTGATGTTGCCAAATGCAATAGCTTATTCTTAACCTGTTGCCTTACACCTTTCGGTAAAATTTTTATTAAAACCGGTTTAAGAACTGTCGCAATTTTATAAAGTGTCTGATAAATAAAATTTTTGATTACTAACACCACCATAACTTCTTAATGAAAATGAAACTAAATTAGTAGGGCTTGCCTCTTGACGGAAATTGGGTTCTTTATGATGATCGTTTGGATATCATTGTATTTGTATGCTATTATTATAATCGTAATTTACTAGCAAAGGAGAATAACTTTGTCTACCTATGGATACGGGGCATCCAAGCCCACACAACAAAACAACAAAAGTAACCCTTTTTCTCTTACTCAATGGGGAGCGATAGTTACTCTTATTTTATTCCTAATCTGGTCCCCATTCCAGTTCGGTCTATTTAACGGACAAACCACCCAATTTGCAAAACCAATTTACTGGTCGATGCTCACCGCTTCTATTCTAGCATTTTTGGCGGTCGGAATGCTGCTTCAAACGAAAAAAACAAATATTGACAAATCAAATGCACTTACTCTCTTTGTCTTTTTGCTGCCTGTAACCTACGGAGTTTCCTCATTTTTCGCAGCTTCCGGTTACTTGGCGGTAGATGCAATCTTTATTATGTTTACCTATGCCGTTTTCTTCACTCTCACTAGACTAACAACAAGTGAAGAGAAAATCAACCATATCATCCAGATTACGTTAACAGGTTCCGCCTATGCCGTAGTCTGGTTTGGTTTACTGAACTGGCTTGGAAATGGGACATTTGCTGCCGCATGGATTGGCTGGTTTTCCAAGCTTACTGCGGACGGGCTATACCCGCAAGCCATTTGGGTGGATGCAAATGGTCCGCGGCTCGCGTCGGTGTTCCAGTACCCGAATACGTATGCGGCCTACTTGATGGCGTTCTTGTTCGTAGCCGTGTTCTACTTGACGACAACTCGTAAAGCCGTAAGTCATGCGGTTCACGGATTTATGTTGGTACCGTTGATTTTATCCATTTTTCTAACCCTGTCTCGTAGCGGCCTGGTGTTGCTGCCCGTTGTATTTGTTGTGGTTCTATTGTTTATAAAGCCGGCTCGGCAGATACTATGGATTGTCCATCTGGCCATCAGCGGCGTGGCAACATTAGTGATTTTAAATCCTGTATCGGAGATCGGCATTCAAGTCCATCTGAACGAGTCGAGCAGTTCCTCCTTGAAAGGATGGCTTTATATTTTAGGGGCGTCCGCTGTATGCGCCGGATTGTGCTGGATCGTGCAGCGATTCCTGGCGCCATGGTTGGAACGCAAACTGGAAGGCTTCGCAATGAAGAAGTGGGCCAATGCGCTCCTTCCTGTAGGGGGAACCTTCATTACTGGCGTGCTCTTAATCTTTTTGCTGGGAACCAGCCTCACGAACTTGTTGCCGGAAAGCATCTCTTCCCGTCTCAGTTCGATCAACTTCCAGCAGCACAGCGTGCTTGAGCGGATCACGTTCTACAAAGACTCGATGAAGCTGGTTGCAGACTATCCTGTCTTCGGTGCGGGCGGTGGCGCCTGGAGCGCACTGTATGAAAAGTACCAGAATAACCCGTATGAGTCGGCTCAGGCTCACAGTTACTATATGCAGTATCTCGTGGAGACCGGAGTTCTCGGGTTCATTATCTTACTTGGATTTCTCGGGGTAGTTTACGGGAAGTATGTGCAATCGTTCCGCAAGGCGGAAGAGATACAACGCAATCGTTATTTTATGTATTTCATTTTGGCAACAAGCATTTTGGTGCATAGCGTGATGGACTTCAACATGAGCTATGTTTATATCGGAATTCTCGTCTTTATTAGCTTGGGAGGAATGGCGGCATCCATTTCAAAACAGCCACTAAAAAGAATAAAGCCACAGACCCTCAAAGCGGCTGCGGCAAGTATTGTTGGCATCGCTGGGGTAATTATGTTCATCACATCTGTATTATTTATTCAAGCGTCAAGTTCGTTTGCCAAAGCAAATAAAACCCTAGTCGAAACCAAAGATTTCAACCAAACCATGCAATACTTGAATAAAGCTTTGAAAATACGATCAACGGTTCCAGAATATGCCGCATTAAAAGCTGACCTGTTTAAACAAGTATATGCTCAACAGGGGGACGAAGCCTTTTTTGCCGAAGCGGAGCATACGTTACGACAGGCGCTTGATAAACAACCCGGGAACCGAATATTGCTATTACGATTGGTAGCTCTTTATGAACAAAAGGGAATGGACTCCGAACGATACAAGGTTTACTCCGAAAATGCCGAGCGCTTCCCATGGGATATGGAATGGTACGACAAGTACATGGATGCTACGTTGCGCCAAGGGATAGTCGTTACGAACGAATCTCCGGATCAAAAAAATGAATATATGGATGAGATCATTGCCGCCTTGCGCCACGTCGAACAAGGGGTGGAACATCTCAAGACGTTGCCGGAAGGACAGCTCCAGGGGCGAGAGTTCAGCGTAACGAGCTCGATGGCCATTAATGCTGGCCGGGCTTACATGATGAAAGGCGAGCCTGGGCAAGGGGCGGAAGCCATGAAGCCTTACCTGAATGAGGATCTTTCCAATGTGGATAACCGGGAGCTAGCCCGCTGGTATATCGGAGCGACGATCCAGAACGGCCAAGTCGATCAGGGATGGTATGATCAATTGATCAGTGTAGACCCTGAAGAAAAAGAGCAAATTGAACAAGTTGCTGGAATGCGGTTTTAAAAACAGTAGAACGAAAGAACGGCCCTCTACGGGCCGTTCTTTCGTTCTTAGTTAATGGGAGTATGGCCCCTTCCCCTTCATCATATCCATGAAATAAGCCAGGAGCTCGTCTCGCAAATCAGGCCGCTGCAAGGCATAGTGAAGGGTCGTTTTGATAAATCCCAACTTCTCTCCCACATCATGCCGCTTCCCTTCAAAATGATACGCCAGTACTTCCTTCTCTTGACTTAGCTCGGCAATGGCATCGGTCAGTTGAATTTCGCCGTTTACTCCCTCTTTCTGCTGCTCCAGCAGTTCAAATACACGCGGTGTAAGGATATAACGTCCCATAATGGCCCAGTTGGAAGGAGCTTGCGCTAGAGCAGGCTTTTCGATAAGCTGTTTTGCACGCAGCAACCGTTCGTTTATTGGATCGCCTGCCACGACGCCGTAACGCGCTACGTCTTCCCACGGAACAGGCTGGACCCCGACGATGGGCGCTTCATATTCCTCGTACACGTCCAGCATTTGTTTTAGACACGGTGTATTGGCTTCGACGATATCATCCCCCAGCAGCACGGCGAACGGTTCATTGCCGATAAATTTGCGGGCACACCAGATGGCATGGCCCAATCCGCGCGGCTCTCTTTGTCTGATGTAATGGATATTTGCCAGTTCCGACGGCCTTTGAACTTCTTCCAGCAGGGCAAGGTTATCTCGTTCACGAAGCATATACTCCAGTTCGAAGATACGATCAAAATGATCCTCGATCGCACGCTTGCCTTTTCCCGTAACGATGATAATATCTTCAATCCCCGATGCGACCGCTTCTTCGACGATATATTGAATGGTCGGCTTGTCCACAATCGGAAGCATTTCTTTAGGCATCGCTTTGGTTGCCGGCAGAAATCGGGTTCCTAGCCCGGCTGCCGGGATAATCGCCTTTCTGAGCTTCACGTCATTTCTCCTCTCTCCCTCATTTTCTATTCTAAGTCGCTGTTTTTCATGTAGTGGTTACCGCCTATTATATCGCAAAAATGGGTGATTTGCTCTAGTTGATTTGCTCTACTTGATTTGCTTAATAAGAAGCTGCAAGTGAAGGGTAGAAATCCGTATCTAACAAAAAGCAGGAACCACTATCATGCACAGGTTCCTGCCTTATTTAAACCATTATTTTATTTCACCAACTGTCCGCGCGTCACGCCGAGCTGGTTCGTCGCCTTCAACGTGCGCCACACTTCGGTGCCACTGATTTCCGCACGGAGAGCGCGGCCGTACAAGTCGATCACGTGATGAACCTGTTCTGGCGTCTCCTCCAGAAATTCGACGCGGTAGCTGCCTACGCCCAAGTCCAGGAAGTGGGTAATATACTCGGCTCCGGATTGCTCAATAGCGTTGTATACCGTGTTGCGGCAGCCTTCATCTACCCGGACCGGGTGAGACATGCCGATACGATCGCGCAGGGAGACGCGGTGCTCCTCGCATGGACGGCCGCAGTTCGTGTAATCCGTTCCTTCGCTAAGGAACGTGCAGTAGACGCAGTGCTCGGTATGGAACATCGGCAAATGCTGGTGGATGACAATCTCGAGCAAAGAGGTATCCGTATACCGCAGCATGTCGATCATTTGCTGAATGTTCAGGTCATAGGACGGCGTGATGCGATCCAGACCCGAGGAGGCGAACAGTTCCACCGTCTTATGGTTGGCGACGTTCAGCGAGAAGTCGCCGATGAGCTGCGGGAAGGCTTCTCCCCGCGCGGCGGCTTCGTCCTTCGCCTGCATGTAGAACTGTAGCGCGCCGGTATTGCGGACAAGCACCGCGTCCGGCTTCAGCTTCAGGATGTTGCGGTGATAGCCGTTCTCGCCGGGCATATGGATGCGCGGCGTGACGAGCGCGATCGGCTTGTCGGCAGCGCGGCACGCCTCGACGGCCGCCGGGAACTGCTTGATGAACTCGAAGTCGGCGTAGATGAGTTCCACCTCCGTGTTCACGGCCGCCTCCACTTGCGCGAGCGAGCGGCACAGTGCCGTCAGCCGGGCGTGGCCCGGCTGCACCGCCGTGTGATCCTGCACCGCGCCGCCGTAGACATCGACGTCGCGGTGCTCGTATACCGGCGGCTTCGGCCGCTCGCCCGCGAGCCGTTCCACCGCCCGGCGGCGGATCGCATTCAGCTCGCGCATCGGCACAATAACGTCGCCTTCCAGGGCGACGTCCAGCCGCTCGAGCTGAAATACCGTTCCGCCAAGGCGGCCGAACTGCTCCTCCAGAAGCGCCTGATCCATCGGGCGCTTCTGGGCCGCTTCCAGCGCCAGCTCCGAATCCACCTGGACCGTCGTGCCCTTCGGCACGTCGGTCCACCAGGTGTGGAGCGGCTCGCCCGCGCGGCCCTCTACGCGCACATGCACGGGGAACACGCGATACGGCTTCTCCGTCTCGAACGTGGCCCGCATGCGCTTGTCCAGGGCCGGGTCGCTCGTCTTCCACATGCGGTTGCCGACCTTCACCCGCCGCAGGTCGACATCGTGGCGTCCCGGCACGATGTCGACCTGCCAGCCCGCCTGCGCCTCGCCGTCCAACTTGACGCCTTGGCGGCGCAGGTCGTACACGCGGCCGCCCTCCTCCTTCTTCGTCGGGTCGCCTGCATCGAATCCAATCCCGTCGCCGCGCTTCAGCGGCGCCTCCAGCTTGCACACGACCCCATCGCGCAGCACCTGCTCGACACGGCCGAGATAGACGCCGCGGCTCTTCGGGAACGTGCCGTCCACGAGCTGCTTATTGTTCGTCCCCTTCAGGAAGCCGTGCGTGAAGCCGCGCGAGAAGCTCTGCTGCAGCTCGCGCACCTCTTCCTTCGTCGGCCCCGTCCAGCGGCCAGCGAAATAAGCATCGATCGCCTTCCGGTACTTGCCGACCACATTCGCCACATATTCCGGCTGCTTCATGCGGCCCTCGATTTTAAACGAGGTCACGCCCGCTTCAATCAGCTCCGGCACCAGATCGAGCGCCGCCAGATCCTTCGGCGACAGTAAATACGTCACATCGCCCAACGGCCGATGCTCGCCGTCGATCATCATGTCATACGGCAGACGACACGCCTGCGCGCATTCCCCGCGATTGGCGGAGCGCCCGCCCCACATTTCCGAGGTGAGGCATTGTCCGGAATACGATACGCACAAAGCGCCGTGCACGAACACCTCCATTGGAAGCTGCGCCTCGGCCCCGATCTTCCGGATCTGCTGCAAATTGTTCTCGCGGCCAAGCACGACCCGCTCCAGCCCGTACGGCTTCGTGAACGAAGCCGCCTCCGGCGACGTAATCGTCATCTGCGTCGAGCCGTGAATCGGGAAATCCGGCGAAATCTCGCGTATTAGCTTCACCAGCCCCAGATCCTGCACGATGACCGCATCGACCCCAGCCGTAAGGCAAGCATCAATCAGCTCCTTCGCATCCGCCAGCTCCTGTTCAAATACAACAATATTGAACGTCACAAAACCTTTCACGCCATAGCGATGTAAAAACGCCATTATCTCCGGCAGCTCGTCCATCTGGAAATTGTTCGCGCGCGCCCGCGCATTGAACTTCTCCACGCCGAAAAAAATGGCGTCCGCCCCATTGGCCACCGCCGCCCGCATGCAATCCCAATCGCCGGCAGGCGCCAGCAATTCAATATCTTCACGCCGCAGATGCCGGGGCGCCATGCCCGCTGCCTGCATCGCAGCCTTCACGACGTCCACAGCTTGTCTATCGTGATGTTGCTTTATCGTCGCCATTACGTTGACCCCCAACCTGAATTGTTCCCTTCTGCCTTCTACCCAACGAGGCCGGACATTGAAGATGCTTTACATAGTATAGCGGTCTTGCGGCCAAAACACCAGTTGCGTCCATTAAACACCCGGCAATCGGCAGCGCCTCAACACCGGTGCCTATCCCCCCATAACTACGCCCCTGCATGCGAAAAAAGACGCCATGCCACACGGCATAGCGTCATTGCTTCCTTCTATTAAGAGGTGAATTGAAACGAGTCCACGACCTGTTCGAACTGTTCCACCATTTCTGGCGTGCGGGATACGTCGTCTATCTTGTTGAACAGCGTATATACGTACCCGTCCTTGGCGATCAGCAGCATATCCACGGTATACGTGATATCCCCGATATTGTTGTCGGTCCTCAAACCGGTGAACTGAACGCGCATCGCCGTTCGACCCCGCCAGATCTCCGTCTCCTCCTTCACGAACCGGATCGACGGATCATTGTCGGATAGAAGAACCTTTTTCCAATTGGCCAACGCCTCCTCGACCGTAGCCAAATGGTCCACATACAGCCCAAAATAACCGCTCGGCAAGTCGTAGATCGCGATTCTCGCTCCTTCTCCCTCCTCGTCCTTCGCCTCCAACTCTTCCGTAACACTGCCGCCCCGGTAGCCAAACCACCATTCCGGAATCTTCATCTGAAGCCCCCAGGCTTGCAATTGGCGCTCCACCGTCTTCGTCCACGGAACCCACAGCTCGCTGCCGTTATCCCAGGCCTCCGGGTCGTCAAGCTGCTCCTTCACCTTGCCATC
>NZ_BALG01000039.1 GCF_000315235.1 Paenibacillus popilliae ATCC 14706
CCCATATGATGAGTGTCTCTTTGAATTTTTGATTTAAGCATCATGGTATACGCTATCATACCAGTAGCAATCTGTTTTTTTTCCTTTACGACAAGACTTATATTTCACTGTATAGTACCCCCCAGCAGGGTCGTTTTTATCTGCAAGAACTCTATCTTCATCTTTACACCAGCCCACATGATCCCATCCCTTAGGACAGTCTCCTGTTGCTCCACGGTGGTTCCTTACCAGCGGTGTAGATGAGTCCTCCGAGAGTTTAGCAGTACCGTAGCATTGCGTAATATCTTCCGTTGTCGGTGTAGAAAGGGTAGCAAATGCAGATTGTGACATAACCGTCATAGAAGTAACAATGGAGGTCAAAATAATCATCTTTTTGAATCTTCTCATTTTATTCATCTCCTAATATGAATTTGGTCAAATGCTCCGTGTCTATAAACTATGTCTAGAATATTCTACCATGTAAAAATATTGAAGTCAACTGGTTTGAAGCAAGGGTGAAATTGTAAAAGATTAGCTTATTTATTATAATATGACGGATTGTAAAATGAAGTGCGACACCTTCTGGGAATAAAAAACAAAGGACCCATGGCCGGATTCGTGTAGAATGAAAGTTCTCACCACCCC
>NZ_BALG01000038.1 GCF_000315235.1 Paenibacillus popilliae ATCC 14706
CATGTATTAGGCACGCCGCCAGCGTTCGTCCTGAGCCAGGATCAAACTCTCCATAAAATGAAATTCGCGCTGTCGCTGACAGCCTTGCGAACTCGTGTAAAGTTTGACTTGCTCATTCTATTGCTGACGAGGTCATTGACCTCTTCACAAACATCACTCGTTGTTCAGTTTTCAAAGAACAATTATTCGCTCAAAAGGCATCTATAAAGCTTCTAAAAGCCTTTATATCAATCTTTTTCGTGTTGTCATTGCGTTTAGCAGCGACTTTTATAATATATCACATTCGAGCATTATTCGTCAAGCATTTTTTAAATCTTTTTTTCGATGTCTTTCGACATCTCTCAACTGTTTGCCTCGGTCTCTCGAAGCGACGTCTATTAATGTATCACATACAAATGCAGCAAGTCAACAACTAGAATATAGCCATTTTTAGGAAAATAATTACCGCCAAACCGGTAACTCCAAGCAACCCGACCGTAGATAACGTAACCGGGTTGACAGGCACATATACGTCAGCAACCAAGCCAGTCGTATTTACGATGTACAGAAGCACGAAGGCTGCTGTACCATGAAGGAGGAAGCTCAAGATTCCCCGCCAGGCTAATCGCCGGCGCAGCAAGACGAACAACAGCGATACCGCCGATACGATGAGTACGCCTATCATCATCATTTTCATTTACGTCCACCCTTTCCCCAGCTTTAGTGCATGAAGCTCATCCCGTTTTGCTTTTTTGATTAGCATCGTCACTCGCTTCTCGGCAGCCTCCAGTGTAAAGATCGCATAGTCGACCTCGTCTTCCCCGACTGCATACTGGAATCGAGCATGGGCCCGTTCCCATTCCCGGAGCGCCTGTCTAATGTCATCCATCAGTTGCTCATGTTCGATTGCCTCCGCGACTTCCTGCCTTTGGACACTGGAGAACCAACACTTGATCGTTAGCCATCGCACGTCCCGTCCCTCCCCACTCCTTTGTATAAGTAAGGTTATGGGAATCTGGACAAGACTAGAACCGAAATTACGGACAAAAAAGCCCCTGACTGAATGCCAGAGGCCGAGATCGCTCATGCTATAGTTATGCGCTGACATCATGTGAACGCATGGTTTTATTGAATTTCCCGCCGTCCTTCTAGCGCTTTCGACAGCGTCACTTCATCGGCATACTCCAGGTCGCCGCCAACCGGCAAGCCGCGGGCAATGCGCGTCACTCGGATACCGAAAGGCTTCACCAGGCGAGATATGTACATCGCCGTCGCCTCCCCTTCGATATTCGGATTCGTGGCCAAGATCAATTCCTTGACCCGTTCATCGCTTAGCCGCTTCAATAATTCGGCAAGACGGATATCCTCCGGCCCAATCCCTTCCATCGGAGAGATTGCGCCCTGCAGCACATGATAATCCCCATGGAACTCCTTCATGCGTTCCATGGCTACCAGATCCTTCGTCTCCTGAACGACGCAGATTACGGACGAATCCCGGGTCTTATCCTGACAGATCCGACACGGATCCGAATCGGTTACATTGCAGCATACCGAGCAATATTGCAGATTGCGCTTCACGTTGACCAATGCTTTGGCGAAGTCGATAACATCATCTTCAGGCATGCGGATGACGTGGAACGCAAGGCGGGCAGCCGTCTTGGGCCCGATGCCCGACAAGCGGGAAAATGCCTCGATCAACTTCGCGATCGGTTCTGGATAATACAAGGCTGCCTCTCCTTTTCAATGGCATAGGATGCAAACGCCGCTTCTCGCGAATCGGCTATCCACGCGACAGAATCCGCAAAATCGAAATCTCCGCTCCTAATAAGGCGTGTTCAAAAGACCCGTTTTTAGCACGAAAGGGCCGCAAGAACTCGAAGCGGACTTTTTGAACTTCCTCTACAATAAACAGAAGGGCATATACCGAATGGTATATGCCGAACATGTCGCCTTAATTAGAACAAGCCGGGAATTTTCATACCGCCTGTAAATTTGGCCATATCGTCATTTGCCATATCTTCTGCTTTGGTCAGCGCGTCATTGACAGCGGTTATCACCAGATCTTGAAGCATTTCGATATCTTCCGGATCAACGACTTCAGGCTTAATGACAATACTGAGCAGTTTTTTGTGGCCGCTCACTTCAACCGTGACTGCGCCGCCACCGGAAGTCCCCGTCGTCTTCTTGTCAGCCAGTTGCTCCTGGGCCTTCAGCATTTGCTCTTGCATTTTTTTAACCTGCTTCATCATTTGATTCATATTGTTCATCCCTGTAACTTCTCCTTTTTTATATAGAATAATATAACTATTCTTTTATGACAACGAGGTCTTCTCCAAACATGTGGAACGCCTCGTCAATCCAAGGTTCTTGCACCGGTTCCGCTTTGGAACCTTCCGGCTCCAACCAGAACGCCGGCTCTTCCTTCTCTCCGGCAGACTTCTCAGCTGCCTCTTCCCAATCCTTCAGCATCATCGTATCGAGCTGATACGGCTTGCCGAACACTTCCAACAAGACGCGCTCAATCACCTGCTTGTTGTTGGGCTTCTCGGTCGTGTCCCGGTGAATCGTATTTTTGAAGGCGGCCAGCACCCGATCTTCCAGTGCCGATACCGGTTCCCCATTGACAAGCCAAGCATGAATCGTGACGCCAGCTTCCTTCACCCGCTGTAGCACCTGCCCCCAATTGGAGCGGGTGCGCTTCGAGTCAGAGGAATCCTTCGAGGCGATATAACGTTCGAAGTGAGACGGCTGCTTCGCCATCCGCGACACTCGCGCAGGTGCTCTGGCGGCGGTCAGGATTCGCTCGGGTTGTCCCCCATCCGGCACTCTCGCCTTCACCAATTCATTCAGCTTCGCTTCTAATGACGCAACTTGACGCTGCAATTGTTGCACGACAGACGGAGATCCCACCGCATCGGAACGTTCGGCCTGCCGTTCAGCCGTTCCCGCCTCCGGCTGGCTACTTAGCGCCCCCGATCGGTTCTCCACAGCTATCTGCAGCAAGGCTACCTCAAATAACGTTTGCGGTTGCACTGCGTATTTCATGTCCGTCTGATACCGGTTCAACGTGTCGATAATCCGGAACAGGCTCGCTGCTTCAAAAGCATCGGCCAACTCCCGGAACGCTTCCACACGCGTCAGCCGATTCGTCATCCCTTCTCCGTCCGACACCATCTTCAGCATCAACAAATCACGGAAAAAGAAGAGCAGGCTCTCCATGCACTTGTCTGCGCTCTTCCCTCCCTGCATCATCGACTCCACCGTGACAAGCACGGATCCTACATCCCCAACTTGAACGGCACGGGCAATGTCCGCGAACTGTTCCTCCGGTATGCCGCCGGTAATGTCCAGCACTTGCCGGTAGTCAAGTCGGCCATTGGTGAAAGATGCCGCCTGATCAAGGAGGCTGATCGCATCGCGCATACCACCATCTGACAGCTTCGCGATATAGATCAGACTGTCCTGTGCTGCCTCAATTCCCTCATCCCTGCACACTTGCTCTAGACGGGCTACCTGTTCCTCCAGCGTCACTCTGCGGAAATCAAACCGCTGGCACCGGGAGACGATGGTCGCCGGCAGGCGATGGGGTTCCGTCGTGGCCAGAATGAACATGACATGGGCAGGAGGTTCCTCCAGCGTCTTGAGAAGCGCGTTGAAGGCCTCCGTCGTCAGCATGTGAACTTCATCAATGATATACACTTTGTGGCGGACTTCAGAAGGCGCGTATTTGACCTTTTCCCGAAGATCGCGAATTTCTTCTACGCCCCGGTTGGATGCGGCGTCGATCTCGACGACATCCATGACCGCACCGGTGGTGATGCGCCGGCAGGCCTCGCATTCATTGCAGGGCTCCGGACCCGGTCCCTGTTCGCAGTTAACCGCTTTGGCCATGATCTTCGCAGCAGTGGTCTTGCCGGTTCCCCGGGGGCCGCTGAAAAGGTAGGCATGCGAGAATCGCCGCTCACGCAGCGAGTTTTGCAATGTCTGAATAATATGCTGTTGTCCGACCATGTCGCCGAATGACTGTGGCCGCCAAGCGCGATACAATGCAATATGTCCCATGCTGTAACCTCGAGAACGTTTTTCTTATTATACTATATCACAAATTGTAAAAAAACAGCCATTCCCTCTCTTTGGCAATTAGGAAAACGGCTGTTCTGACTCCTATTTTATTCGAAAAACAACGATTATGGCGAAGGGAATGGGAAATAAAGGCAAAATATCGTGCCATAGCCTGTGGTCGAAACCTGTATCGTTCCGCCGAGATCATGAATAATGCGCTGACAGACAGACAATCCTAGACCTGTGCCGTTCGCCTTGGTCGTGAAGAAGGGATCAAAAATTTTCTCGATAATGCAGCAAGGAATGCCCGGACCCGAATCCTGAATGTCGATCAGGACCCGCTTGCTCTCGTTATCCCGTCTCGCCGTCACGTTCAACACGCCGCCTTCACCCATCGCCTCGATACCGTTTTTGGCAATATTAATGAACACCTGCTTGAGCAGCTCGCGGTCGCCGATGACCTGAGGCAGTGCCTGATCCGCCTTATAGTTGACCTGAACCGCATGCAGAACCGCCTCATTCTGAATGATAGGCAGAATCTCGCCCAACACCTGATGGAGATTGACCCGCTCTATCGTAAGATGCTTCGGCTTGCTCAGCAACAGAAACTCGCCAACTAACTCATTGATCCGGTTAATCTCGGTCAGCATAATATCGGTATAATGCACTTCCTTGATCATGCCATGCTTGTCGAGCTTCTTCTTGAACATTTGCAGAAAGCCCTTGATCGAGGTTAGCGGGTTGCGTATCTCATGAGCTGTTCCGGCCGCGATCTGGCCGATCATGGCCAATCTGTCGCTCCGCTGCACTTGCTCTTCCAGCAAGCGCAGCTCGGACACATTCTTGAGCAGCACGTAAGCGCCAACAATCCGATCCTGTTCATTCCGTATCACGTTCGAGTCCATCAACAGCTCATAGCGATCCGATCCGTTGGTCCAGGAGACGGCGTGGTTATGTGTGACGACACCTTCCAGAAGCGACTGCTGCATAAGATGGTACTCCGTCGGCATCTCGCCGAACAAGTCATTGACCCGGCGATGCAGCACTTCAGACTTCGTCCATCCGAGAATCCGGCACGCCATATCGCTAATATCCACCAGACGGAACTGGACATCGAGGAGCAGGATGCCCAGATTGACATCCTGCAAAAAAGAACCCACAAACTGCTGCAGCAAATTCAGCCTTCCTTGCTCCTGATCCTGACCCTCTGTCGATCTGGCAGAGGAGAGGGTACGCGCTTGCTGAAAACCAAGAGGCTGATTCAATTCCGTCATAGGCTCACCTCATCGTATTATTGCGCCCATCTCTACCGCTCCCTCTTGATGCTGGGAAATACCTATAGTATCCGAAAACGCAAAAAATCCTGCCTTACCATCTAGAATATATGATCATATATTCATGAGTAGAGAACAAAAAACACCGATTCGCTCGGTGTTGGACATTCGATATGGAACCGCGCACCTGTTATTGATTATTGTGATCCGAGCGGCACCTTCGTCTTACAGCTCAGACCAGGCTTCCCTCCGGCACATGAAAAACCCTACTTATGGCTGCTTCCTTCCGGACCTGACCAGATTCATAGGTATTCATTGCGAAGGACCCAGCCGTCAACACCAAAGACGAATACCAAGCCTCACATCAACAAAACCTCTAACAGGAATTCAACCTCGCTATAGCGGATTGCGAGTTACAGGGCACCGCTACCTCCCCGTCTAGCACGGTATAACTTAGTATAGACGATCTGCCCCGAAAGTGCAACCGAAGTAAATTGTTTACAGCTGCCCGGTCCTCTGCCGATTCCTTCTCCGCCCCAGCTTCGGCTTCGCTGAAGCCTCAAAACAGCAGCGTACCGACGTCACAAATGAGGCCCGCACAGCGCATATGCCCCTCGATGAGTATTACGTTTTGTGCGAAGCGGTACGGCTGCATAAAAAAATAAACCCCCTCGCTGTCACCAGCAAGGGAGTCTATATTTAACGTATTACATGCCATATTTCTTCTTAAATTTATCCACACGACCGCCTGCATCGAGAAACTTCTGTTTGCCAGTGAAGAACGGATGGCAGGCCGAGCATACCTCTACTTTCAGGTTTTCCTTAACCGAACCTGTTTCGAACGTATTGCCGCATGCGCAAGTTACCGTTGTAGTGTGGTATTTGGGTTGTATCGCTTCATTCATTCGAATTCACCTTCTTTCCGCCCTGAGCCCTTTGCGTTCCCAGAGTTATATAGAACAATTATGAATTATAGCACGGCCCGCCCAACAGCGCAACCAGAAAGTAGCGCATTCGGGAAGGGACTAGCGTCTGTCCGGCGGCTCCGCGAACCTACCCCCGCCGATCTCTATCAGCTTACCGAAGTGCTCCGGGTACGGCGTGTCGGCGTCGGCGTGTTGCCGCTCGTATCCAAGGTAGTCAGGAATTCCGTGTTCGTTTTCGCATCACGCAGCTTCTTGAGGAACTGATCGATGAATTCTGGCGTTTCGTTCATATTTTTCCGAATCATCCACAGCTTGTCGAGCTCTTCCTTCGATAGTAGCATCTCCTCCCGGCGCGTGCCGGAGCGTCGGATATCGATGGCCGGAAAAATACGGCGTTCCGCCAATTTGCGATCCAGATGCAGCTCCATGTTGCCTGTACCTTTGAATTCCTCGTAGATGATATCATCCATGCGCGACCCGGTCTCAACCAGTGCCGTCGCCAGTATGGTCAGGCTGCCGCCTTCCTCGATATTGCGCGCCGATCCGAAGAATCGCTTCGGGCGGTGGAAGGAAGCCGGATCGATACCGCCGGACAGTGTCCGGCCCGATGGCGGAATAACCAAGTTATAGGCCCGTGCCAGCCGGGTAATGCTGTCCAGCAGAATGACCACGTCCTTCTTATGCTCCACAAGGCGAAGCGCCCGCTCAAGCACCAGCTCGGCGACCTTGATATGATTTTCCGGCACTTCATCGAATGTAGATGCCACGACTTCACCCTTGACGGAACGCTGCATGTCGGTGACTTCTTCCGGGCGCTCGTCGATCAGAAGCACGAACAGCTCAATTTCAGAGTTGTTCTCCGAGATGCTGTTCGCGATTTCTTTTAAGAGTAGCGTCTTCCCGGCCTTAGGCGGTGCGACGATCAAGCCACGCTGTCCTAAGCCAACAGGAGCAATCAAATCCATAATCCGTGTTGAAATGCGGGCCGGGGAAGTTTCGAGCACCAGCTTCTTCTGCGGGTAAAGAGGAGTTAATGCAGGGAAGTGCAGCCGTTGCGCGGCATCGTCTGGATTTTCGCCATTCACGGCATTAATCTGCAGCAGCCCGAAATAGCGCTCGTTCTCTTTCGGAGGGCGGCACTTACCTGAGACGACATCCCCCGTCCTCAGATCGAATCTGCGAATTTGCGACTGCGAGATATAAATATCTTCCGTGCTCGGCAAATAGTTAATCGGCCGGAGGAAGCCGAAGCCTTCCGGCAAAATGTCAAGGACGCCCTCCATAAACATGTAGCCACCCTGCTCCGCTTGCGCGCGCAAAATCGCAAAAATCAATTCTTTTTTCTTCAATTGTCCATAGCCCGGAATCTGGAACTCCTTCGCCAGCTTGTACAATTCGGTCAATTTCTTCGTTTCCAAATCGGAAATTTGTAACTCCATAAATACAACTCCTATTCTGTTATAAAATGCGGACAATATCGTATCAATAAGTCCATTTCCCTCATTCAACACGGAAATACATAATTGCTCTTTTATCTATGTCAGTGTATTGACGGGCAGTTTCACCGGAAAGAAATCGTGGACGGAATGAAGATAAGAAGATGGTGAGCCAGAGGCAGCCAATTCTTCGTCATAGGTTGATATATCGTAGAAATAGAAATCATGTTTCTGTATGGATTGTGCCCATATCATTCTATTATTAACCTATCTTTACCCCAACAGAATCGATTTATTCCACCTGACGCCATACATCGGCGCCAAGATTGCGCAAATTAGACACGAGATGATCATACCCGCGATCAATAAATTCGACTCCTGAAATCTCCGTAACATCGGTATCTACCGTTAGGCCGGCAATAACGAGCGCGGCGCCGGCACGCAGATCGGAAGCTCTCACCTTCGCCGCATTCAGCTTCGTGCCTTCGATGACGGCGGTTCGCCCTTCAACCCGTATTTTGGCCCCCATGCGGGCCAGTTCCGGAACATGCTTGAAGCGGCTGCTGTACACAAGATCTGTCAGCATACTCACCCCTTTGGCTTGCGTCAGCAAGCTGGTCATCGGGGATTGAAGATCCGTTGGAAATCCGGGATAGACAAGCGCTTTCACATCGATGCTGTTGTATTCGGGCTGGCCGATAACGCGAAGCGACTCATCGCCCTCGATAACGTGAACACCCATTTCTTCCAGCTTCGCCGTAAGGGCTTCCAGATGTTTTGGAATAACATTATCGATCAGCATATCGCCGCAGGTGGCCGCAGCCGCAATCATATACGTTCCCGCCTGAATGCGGTCCGGAATAATCGAGTGCGTGCAGCCGTGCAGGCTGTCCACGCCTTCAATGCGGATCGTCTCCGTACCTGCTCCCTTGATGCAGGCGCCCATCGCATTAAGCAGTGTGGCAACA
Organism: Paenibacillus popilliae ATCC 14706; assembly: GCF_000315235.1. Taxonomy (GTDB): domain Bacteria; phylum Bacillota; class Bacilli; order Paenibacillales; family Paenibacillaceae; genus Paenibacillus_B; species Paenibacillus_B popilliae. The sequence goes on from NZ_BALG01000038.1 coordinate 8,646, forward strand.
TCTATAATTTCAGGCTCTTTGGCCGCATTTTCAATAATTGTAGTGCCCTTGGCGCGCGAGGCTGCAAGCATAATATTAATCGTCGCCCCTACACTGACGACATCCAAATAGATCTTGGCGCCGCGAAGCCCTCGCGCGTAAATACGTACGGAGCCGTGATCGTTCGTCACCGTCGCGCCCAACGCTTCAAAGCCTTTGATATGCTGATCGATCGGGCGAGGCTCGAAATTGCAGCCGCCCGGCATGCCGATGGTCGCTTCGCCGAACCGGCCCAGAAGCGCACCCATCAAATAGTAGGAGGCCCGCAGTTTTTTAACGGGTCCATTGTGCATCGGTACCGAAATCATCCGCGACGGATCGATGCGAAGACAGGAACCTTCCCAGCCAACCTGTCCGCCAAGCTCCGTCAAGATCTCCATATAAGTGGCGACATCGCTCAGTTCGGGCAAATTATCCAGTACGACTTCCGTCTCCGCAAGGATTGCTGCAGGAATAAGCGCTACCGCGCTATTTTTGGCACCACTGATCTGAACGGAGCCTCGAAGCGGCCGACCGCCGCTAATCATTAACTTCTCCATGACAAGCCAGTTCCTCCCATGCGTTGCTGACAAACCCGATAGCCGGCGACATCCGGCTTATATCGGCTCCCCATAATGCAAAAAGGGAAGAACACCGGCGAACCGGTGCTATTCCCGCATTCGTAAACGTAGTATTAACTATGGAATTGCGCTTGTTACGCTTGGTTGTTGCTGCCGAACAAGCGAATTTTGGCGCGAACGACTTCCACCATCGCTTTACGAGCCGGAGTCATATATTTCCGAGGGTCGATCATATCGGCATCCTTCGCCAATGCTTCACGAATCGCTGCCGTACAAGCGACTTGGTTCTCGGTGTTCACGTTTATTTTGCCGGCGCCTGCCGCGATTGCCTTGCGGATGGATTCGTCAGGCACCCCGGAACCACCATGAAGCACAACCGGCACAGGGATTTTGGAAGCTACCGCTTCAATGATATCGTAATGAAGTTTTGGCTCGCCTTTGTACATGCCGTGAGCAGTACCTACAGCGATAGCCAGCGCATCTACGCCCGTTTCTTCATAGAAACGGATCGCTTCTTCCGGATTAGCCAGCTGTGCGGATGCTTCATCCACTTCCAGGTCGTCTTCGACCCCGCCGATAGTTCCCAATTCGCCTTCGACAGATACGCCCATTGCATGAGCCGCTTTCACAACTTCCTTGGTCAAGCGAATGTTGTCTTCATATGCATGGTGGGACCCGTCGAACATGACGGAAGAGAATCCTGCACGGATGCAAGCCATGGCGACTTCAAATGTGCTGCCGTGGTCAAGATGCAAAGCGATTGGCAAGCCAGATTTCTTTGCAGCCGCTTGCGCCATGGCAACCGTATATTCCATTCCCATATAACGCAATGCCCCTTCGGATACACCGAAAATAATTGGCGCATTTTCTTCCATTGCTGCTTCCGTAATCGCTTGAGTAAATTCTAAGTTGTTAATGTTGAATTGGCCCACCGCGAATTTGCCCGCTTTTGCTTTTGGCAGAAATTCGTTCATCGAAACTAATGGCATGGTCTCCATCCTCCTAAGAAGTTGTCTTTGTCTGTATTTCTTGTAGTTAGCCGACATCCAGTACGGTGTTATTATATCACATTTGATCGCAAAAAAGTAAACAACCTCTTGACAAACCCTGCCGCTTCAAGACTGCCGTGAGGCCGCCATTTCCACGCTTCGAAACTCATCCGAGCCCGCAAAACAAAGAAGCCGGGTCTCAGCGCCCAGCATCGTTCAAACCTATGTCATTACCTTGTCTATCGGGTCATGTCGTCATATTCGCCGCCGTATGTTCCTGTTGAAGCGTCATGTTCACCGCCACTCTCATTTCATCAATGTCGAACGGCTTCGTAAAATGCATGATCGCGCCGAGATCAGTCGCTTCCTTGATCATATCCAGTTCTCCGTAGGCTGTCATCATAATGACTTTCATCTGTGGCTCCATCTTCTTAATCTGCTTCAAAATTTCCAAGCCGTCCATGCCCGGAATCTTCATGTCCAGCAAGACAATATCCGGAGATTCCTCACGCACGATGTTCAATGCAATCTTCCCGTTGGAAGCTTGGTAAGTCGAGTATCCTTCACTGCTGAATACTTCCATCAGAAGAACTCGAATACCGTTTTGATCATCGACTATCAATACTTTCTTCTTATCCAACTGGTATCCCTCCCATCGTGTAACACGAGCGAGTGCATCCGCTAAGACAGGCGTCGCCTCGTATGAATATGCTTTTTTTCCAAAGTAAGAATAATGGTACTTATTCGCCTCAATATATTAAAATCCTGCTCGAAATACGGAAAAACATGAACTTCCCCTTACGAATTGCAAAAATAGGCAAGAATACCCATAATAGGAATTCCTGCCTGGATCGTTACCTGCCTTGCGCGACGGCCGCCCGGACAAACTCCCGGAACAGCGGCTGCGGGCGGTTCGGACGGGAGGTGAATTCCGGATGGAATTGCACCGCCAGGAACCATGGATGATCAGCCAGCTCTACAATCTCGACCAGCCGCCCGTCTGGAGATGTACCGCTGAACTTCAGCCCCGCGCGCTCCATCACTTCGCGGTATTCATTGTTGAATTCATAACGGTGACGGTGGCGCTCATATACCAGCTCGTCCTGATAGCTTGCCATCGCAAGCGAATCTTCCTGAAGCTTGCACGGATACAGTCCCAGACGCATCGTTCCACCTAGATCCTCGATATCCTTCTGTTCCGGAAGGAGATCGATGACCGGGTAATCGGTCGATGGATTGATCTCCGAGCTGTTCGCTCCTGTCATACCCAGCACGGTACGGGCATATTCGATAACCGCCACCTGCATGCCGAGGCAAATGCCGAAGAACGGAATCTTCTGTTCGCGCGCATAGCGGATCGCGGATACTTTGCCTTCAATGCCCCGATCCCCGAAGCCTCCCGGCACCAGAATGCCGTGGACACCGTCGAGACGCTCCCGGGCATTGTCGTCCGTAATCTCCTCCGCGTTGACCCAGCGGATGTTTACTTCCGTATTGGCATCGAACCCTGCGTGCGCCAATGCTTCGACGATAGACAGATACGCATCGTGCAGAGCGACATATTTGCCCACGATCGCAATCTCGACTTGTCCCTGGAGTTGCTTCACGCGATCGACGAGCTTGATCCACTCGGTCATATCCGGCTGCTTCGTCTCCAGCTTCAAATGACTGACGACGATGTCATCCATGCCTTGATCGCGAAGCATCAGCGGCACCTCATACAAAGTGGAGGCATCGCGGCATTCCACGACGGCATTGGCATCAATATCGCAGAAGAGCGCGATCTTGCGCTTCAAGTCCTCGGACAAAGCGTGCTCCGTCCGGCATACGAGCATGTTCGGCTGAATCCCGATGCTCCGCAGTTCCTTCACGCTATGCTGTGTCGGTTTCGTCTTCACTTCGCCGGCAGCCTTAATGTATGGAATCAGGGTAACATGGATGTACATGACGTTGTCGCGGCCGACATCACTCTTAATCTGGCGAATGGCTTCCAGGAACGGAAGGCTCTCAATGTCACCGACGGTGCCGCCGATCTCGGTAATGACCACGTCGGAACCGGCTTCCTTACCGGCGCGGAAGACGCGCTCCTTGATCTCATTCGTAATATGCGGAATCACTTGAACGGTGCCGCCCAGATATTCACCGCGGCGTTCTTTGGAGATGACCGAAGAATAAACCTTACCGGTCGTAACATTGCTGTTCTTCGACAGGTTGATGTCGATGAAGCGTTCGTAGTGTCCGAGATCGAGATCGGTCTCTGCTCCGTCATCGGTAACGAACACTTCGCCATGCTGATACGGGCTCATCGTACCCGGATCTACGTTAATATAGGGGTCGAACTTTTGGATCGTAACCTTCAGCCCCCGATTCTTCAGCAATCTTCCCAGGGACGCTGCGGTGATCCCTTTGCCTAGAGAAGATACAACGCCGCCCGTCACAAAAATATACTTTGCCACTGGTGAAACCCTCCTATGATCAAATGCATACAAGACATGTTCTCGGGAGGCTTTGATTCTTGAGTCAGGGTTCGAAAAAATCACATGCTGCCTGATGTTATCGTAACCCATTTGCACGAGAAAAATTGATGAAAAAATGTAAATAAAAAAATAAAAAAAGTGACTCCCATAGTGTCACGGGGCACTTTCATCTTTTAGCTCAATCCACCTATTCAATTACAAACAAATCAAAAGCCCATATGCTAGTTTACTCTGTAGGACATGGCGTGTCAAGGGATCGTTTACCGATTTAGCCAATTGATCGAGGTGCCGCCAGAATCCAGATATACCCAGATAAAGGAGGGGTTTTCCTCCCCTCCCATTGGCAGCGGCCCAGCTCCGGCAAGCGGGACAAGGGGTACGAAAGCTGCAAGCAGAGGAGCGGTTCCGATAAAAACCCGTTTGCTTATCTTCCCGCCGATGCACCTCCAGGGAGATCGCTCGGGAATCATAAGCAAACGGTCCATCACAATCACAGGCGTCGGTTCCGATTACTGATCGTTATCCTCGTCCACATCCGGCTCTTCTTCATTGTCAGAGTTGTCTTCATCAATCTCTTCCTCATCGATAAGGACTTCCTCTTCTACTTCCGCATCTTCTTCTTCACCCGCATACATTTCTTCATCGTCCTCGCTGTCTTCGTCCACGAAGCCGAAGTCTTCGTCATTGTTGTAACTGTCGTCCTCTTCGACGAACATATCGTCATCTTCCAGATCATCGTCGTCATCGTTGATGATGCGAGGACGCTTCGAGCCCATCGACTCTTCCGAGCGATCGACTGGATACCAGCGCTTCAATCCCCAGAGATTGTTCCCTACGCACGCGAAGCGGCCATCAATGTTGATTTCCGTATATAACTGTGCAATGACATCATTAATTTGATCTTCGCTGAGTCCGCGAAGCTTCGCAACTTCATTCATCAGATCACGGTAGTAGAAAGGCGTGTTGGCTGCTTTCAGTACGAGGAAAGCAATATCCACCATCGGCATTTCTTGCACTTTGTCGGGATCCAGCTTCAATTCCAACGGGGTGCTCATAAGGACACATCCTCTCTCAAAGGTTCAAACGGATAAATCGATCATATCCTGTTTCACACCTAAGTAAAACCGATTTTCCATGAAAAAGCAAGTTTATCCGGCGCGGACAAAAAAATGCCACATGTCTGTCTGCTTTTCCTGCCATAGATAGAAAAAAACGCGAAGGGCATCCCTTCGCGTTCGACTGTATCCGCACCACAGACTGGTTTACACCTCGTCTACCGTGTGCAAAGCCCTTCGTCGGCTCTTCTTCATCCTATGTCCGCTACCGCCTTTTGACACGGAAGATGGCCTATCTTTCGCAAAAAAGGCAGCTACCCCAGTCCACTATCTCGCCCTTGGCATACGATACCCCACAAGAAATTGTCGGGAGGGACTCGACATTGGATATGACGGCCTTATTGCACATGTTGCTTCAAGAGATGTCCTTCAGCGGACGGCCTGCGGCGAAGCAGTTGATTCGCTTCCACCGGCCGGAGCGGTTCGCCGCATTCAGCGAGGCGCTCCGTACGCCTCACCGGGATCGGCCAGAGCTCCAGCGTATCCGCGAGCTTCCGATCATCCTTGCCTGGAGCTGTCCGGTTCCCGAATCGGTTGTACAGTTGCTGTCACGGTATCCGAACGAGTTCACGATAGAGGACGACGCGTTGATCGCGATTCAAGCCGCTTCCCACAGGCCGGTCTCATGGGAGGGGGGCATTCCGTGGGGCGTGCGGCAGATCAAGGCGCCGCAGGCATGGGGAACGACCACCGGCCACCGCGTGCATATCGGCGTGATCGATACCGGGGCCGATTACCGCCATCCCGATCTCCGCCAGTCGCTCATGCGCGGAGTCAACTTCGTTCACCGCGGCATGCTACCGCATGATGACAACGGTCATGGCACCCATATTGCGGGCACGTTAGCTGCCGCCAATCAAATGTACGGTATTATCGGCGTGGCTCCCCGCGCCTTGATCCATCCCGTAAAATCATTTGATGAGAACGGGGCTGCTTATGTGTCTGATATTATCCATGGCATTGAATGGTGTATCCGCAACGGGATGCATATCATCAATATGAGCTTCGGCATGAAATCCCGTAGCAAATCGCTGCTGCAAGCGATGACCCAGGCCTATCAATCCGGGGTCACCGTCGTCGCTTCATCCGGGAACGACGCGAAGCGCAAGTCCATCGATTACCCGGCCCGCTATTTCCAGACGATCTCGGTCGGGGCGACCGATCGCTCGCGGCGGATTGCGCCGTTCAGCAATCGGGGACATTTCGTGGATATTTACGCTCCCGGCGAGAAGATCGTGTCCTCCTGGATTAAGGGCAAATACCGCGAGATGAGCGGCACCTCGATGGCCACCTCACACATCAGCGGTGCGATAGCGCTTCTGCTTGCCGTGCGGCCACGCTTAAAACCGGGCGAGATCAAGGCCTTGCTCCGGCGAACGGCGAATCCGATCCGCAGCCACAAGACCCGGTACGTGCAGGCCAAGGGGCCAGGGGAGGTAGACGTTATGCGGCTGCTGAAGGAAGCCGAACGGTTGTAGCCCATCGCCTATGCGATATCCCTGTCCGTCCCCAACCGGCGCTTCGCCCCCTGCTGTCCATAGATTAATACATGATGCGATGCAGTTGACGCTCCTCCGGATCATGGGCTGGAGGGGCAGTGTCTTCGTATCCAGCATCATCCAGTCACCCAGGATGGTGCCCTGAATGGAAGGCCCGAGAAAGACGCCCGCCATGAGAAGAAGGAAGCCGATGGCGGAGACGAGCTTCAGATTTCCTGTCTTCTTCTATAGCAAAAAGCCGGCCCCGACGGGCGGGAACTGGCTCAATCGCGTTGTTCTATTCGTCTTTCGTCGCTGCCTTACATCCGTTCCGGGGCAGATACGCCGACGAGACGGAGCACATTGGCCAGCACGGTGCGCACTGCGCCCAGCAAGGCCAGGCGGGCCTGGGTCTGCTCCGCATCCTCGGTAATGACCCGCTCGGCCTTGTAGTAGCTGTGGAAAAGAGACGCCAATTCATAGACATAGCGGATGAGGCGGTGCGGCGCATAATCGCGCGCGGCGACCGCGATCTCTTCCGGAAGCTCGCCCATCTTGCGAAGCAGGTCGTACTCATGCTCCATGGTCAGCTGCGCTAGATGAATCTCCGCCAGCGGCTTCCGCGTGATTCCCAGCTCCTCCGCCTGGCGGAAGATGCTGCAAATCCGCGCATGCGCATATTGCACATAGTAGACCGGATTCTCATTGGAGGTCGAGATCGCCAGATCCATGTCGAAATCAAGATGCGAGTCCATGGAACGCATCGTGAAGAAATAGCGGATGGCGTCGACGCCGACTTCATCCATCAGATCCTGCATCGTCACGGCCTTGCCCGTGCGCTTGGACATCTTCACCTTCTCGCCTTCCTGATACAGGCTGACCATCTGGGCGATCAGCACGATAAGCTTGTCCGGATCGTTGCCGAGCGCTTCCATGGCGGCCTTCATCCGCGGAATATAACCGTGGTGGTCTGCTCCCCAAATATTGATCATCTGATCGTAGCCGCGATTATACTTGTCCATATGATAGGCTACATCCGGCGTCAAATACGTGTATGAGCCGTCATTTTTGATCAGCACGCGATCTTTGTCATCGCCGAATTCGGTCGTGCGCAGCCATGTCGCGCCTTCATGCTCATACACCTTGCCACGCGCCTTCAACGCATCCAGCGCCTTGATCACTTCGCCGTTCTCATACAGCGATGTCTCGCTGAACCAGACGTCAAACGGCACGCCGAAGCGTCCCAGATCGCGCTTGATCTTGTCCAGCTCCTTCTCCAGACCATAGCTGCAGAAGAACGCCAGCCGCTCGGCATCGGGTAGGTTCAGCAGCCGATCGCCTTCCTTCTCGGCAAGCTCCTGCGCAAAGCCCTTGATATCTTCACCGTAATAGCCGTCCTCCGGCATCTCCGCCTCTTGTCCAAGCACCTGCTTGTACCGGCATGCGATCGACTTCGCCAGGTTGTTGACCTGATTGCCTGCATCATTAATGTAATACTCGCGCGTCATATCATAACCGGCGAAATCCAGCAGATTGCAGAGCGCGTCGCCGACGGCCGCCCCGCGGGCATGGCCCAGGTGAAGGCTCCCCGTCGGATTGGCGCTGACGAACTCCACCTGGATGCGCTGTCCGGCGCCGATGCCGATTCGCCCGTAATTATCGCCCTGCTCGTTGACTTCGCGGATCACATCGTAGAGATAAGACCGGTCCATCCGGAAGTTGATGAAGCCCGGCCCTGCAATCTCCGCGCTCCGGATCGAAGCCGCCGACAGATCCAGATGCTCCACGATAGCCTCCGCGATCTGGCGCGGATTGCGCTTGGCGATCCGGGTCAGTTGCATAGCTGCATTCGTCGCCAGGTCGCCATGCGACTTATCCTTCGGCACCTCGATGACAATGGCCGGAAGCTCCGATTGCTCCGCCAGTCCGGCCTTGACGACGGCTTGTTCGATCGCCGCTTTGACAGACTCATTCACTTTTTCCATCACACTCATGCTCATGTACCCTGCTCCTCCTAATGGTTCAGCGGGCCTCGGCCCGTATCTGTAGTTGAAAATAACCGGCTCGCTCTTCTTCCATATAGAGCGTATAGGACCATGACGCCGTCCAGGCGCGCTGTCTTCCGACTTTATCCTGCTCGTATACAGGCGGCTTCCAGTCCGATGTCTCCGTAACGACGGAGAACCGCATGCCGCTTACTTGATAGTAGCCGCTGCTGCGCCCGCCCTTGACGAAGGACAGCTCCGAATTCACTCCGCCCCGGCGCATCAGCTTACCTCCATGCTCGCCGGCCTTGAAGGTGACGGAGGTCTCCAGTGGGTGTCTCCCGGCATCTCCGACTACCCCAGGCCCGGCCGGACGTTCCCTATCGGAAGCCGATTCCTTGTACAGCAGATAGAAGCTGCTTCCTTTCCGGTACAGCTCACCATACGTATAGAGAACGGTAACCTCGCCATCTTGCCGGCTCTCTATGGCGATGCGGACGCGCTCGGCTCCTGTGTGATCATTGCTCATCTGATTCAACCTCAATCCCTGATGTACATCCTCTGTTCATCTTATCCCTTCATTATCCGGTATGCGTACTTCTTTTGCAACATGGAATGGGATGGCTTATTCATGCGCAGCGGAGCTAAGTGGTGATAACTCTTTTGTAATCATCGTCGGAAATGTTGGAACCATAGCTACTAGAGAAAGGGGTGGAAATTTGAGCTGGGGGTACAATTGATCTGCCAGGGCCGCAAGGGGCTTGAGCTGACCGACGGCCAAGCCCTGTATAGGGGCGCTGCGAAATGCAATGTGAAGGGTTTTTTGTCTGTCAAATCCCCTCATTCACCTCTCCGCACCAACGACGGCAGAGAGGATGAAGGGGTATCGACATGATGCGATCGGTGCTACTTCACGAAGCCAAGCAGCATCTCGCGGATAACCTTGCTGGCCGTAATCGGTGTCTGCTCGGTCGGGTCATAGATCGGCGCGACTTCTACGAGGTCGCAGCCGACGACGTTCGCCTCGGAACAGGCGATGAGATGTACGGCTTCGAGCAGCTCCTTGGACGTAATGCCGCCCGCTTCCGCCGTGCCGGTGCCCGGCGCGCAGCTTGGATCGAGCACGTCGATATCGATCGTGACGTAGACCGGACGTCCTGCCAGCTCCGGCAGCACGCTCTTCAGCGGGGAAGCCACATCGAACGGATAGAAGTTAATGTTCTCGCGGGCATAGGCCCACTCCTCGCGGGAGCCGGAACGGATGCCGAATTGGTAGATGTTTTTGCCGCCCATCATTTCCGCCGCCTTGCGGATCGGTGTTGAGTGTGACAGCGGCTCGCCTTCATACTGCTCGCGCAGGTCGGCATGCGCATCGATATGGATAATCGCCAGATCCGGATACTTCTTGTACACTGCCTGGATAACCGGCCAGGAGACGAGATGCTCGCCGCCCAGCCCGACCGGGAACTTATTGTCAGCCAGCAGCTTGCTCACGAACTCCCCGATAATGTCCAGGCTCTTCCCCGCGTTGCCGAACGGCAGCAGCAGATCCCCGGCATCGAAGTAGTTCAGCTCCTCCATGCTCTTGTCGAGATAAGGGCTGTACTCCTCCAGTCCGATCGAAGCCTCGCGGATGCGGGCTGGACCGAAGCGCGAACCCGGACGGAATGACACTGTGTAATCCATCGGCATGCCGTAAATGACCGCCTTGGCACTCTCATAATCTTCCGAACTGTAGATGAATACATTGCCCGAGTATTTTTGATCCAATTTCATAGATATGCTCCTCCTTGCTGCAGCCTGCCTTATGGCCTATTTGCACAGATCCTCAACGAATTTGGGCAACACGAAGGCAGCGTAATGCAATCGCGGCGAGTAGTACTTCGTCTCCATCTCCGGAATGCTTGCTTCCTTCACCTTCAGCGGATCATGCTTCTTGCTGCCCATCGTGAACGTCCATAGGCCGCTCGGATAGGTTGGAATGTTCGCCGCGTATACGCGGACGATTGGAAAAATCCCCTTCACGTCGCGGTTCACCTTCTGAATCAGATCGGCCTTGAACCAAGGATTGTCCGTCTGCGCGACGAACAGGCCGTCATCCTTCAACGCATCGTAGATGCCTTGGTAGAAGCCGCGCTCGAACAATGGAGCCGCCGGGCCAACCGGCTCGGTAGAGTCGACCATAATGACGTCGTACTCGTCCTTGTTGTTCAATATATGCATATATCCGTCATTCACCTGCACTTCAACCCGCGGGTTGTCCAGCTCGGAGGCGATTTCCGGAAGGTATTTTTTCGAATATTCAATGACTTGGCCGTCGATATCGACAAGAACAGCCTTCTCAACCGAAGGATGCTTCATAATCTCGCGCATCACTCCACCGTCTCCTCCGCCGACGACCAGCACTTTCCTCGGATTCGGATGCGTTACGAGTGCCGGGTGCGCCACCATTTCATGATAGACGAATTCATCCTTCACCGTAGTCATGACCATACCATCCAATACGAGCATTCGTCCGAACTCTTCGGTATCCAGCATGGCCAAATGCTGAAACGGCGTCTGTTCATTCACGTAGGTCTCGCGAATTTTCGCCGTAATGCCAAAGCTTTCCGTCTGCTTCTCTGTAAACCATAATTCCATAGGAATCAACCTTCTTTCTTATCGGTATGGTGTCGTTGGTCCCTGCTGAAATGCCCGTAATGGTTCCCATGTGTACATTCGTAACACTTCATCTACATATCGCACCAAGCTGCTGAGGTATAAATAGACCATTTTTTGTATTATACGCGAGTCACCCCATCTTAGCAAAATAAATAAAACGGCCGGCAGGGAATCCTCTCGCGGTGCCCAATCGGGCATCTGCTTCTCCTCATTGTCCCCCTGTTTCCTGTGCCCCGGATGCGGATGAAGACCCGCTTCCACTGTGCTGAGGCAGCTGATTTTTTAGCTTGCCAGGAATAAGCCGTTCTATTCTTTTCCATACTGGGAAATAACATAAATGGATGTCAATCGAGCGGGAAATCGGGAATAAGGAGGAGTCAGCATGGATCGACGCCGCACACCAACCAAGCAGCGCAAGCGGCTTCGCTTGCTGCTGATTAGTTCCAGCGCCGCCTTCGTCATGGCGATCGGCGTGGCTGCCTCCGTGCTCGGTTACCTCTATGTAAGCGATCTGCCCGTTATCGCGACCGAGCAGGCCTCCCGGATTCTGGACGGTCAAGGCGAGCTTCTGACGACGCTGTCACCGGGACAGAAGCAGCAGGTGCACGTCCCCTTGAAGGATATGGCCGAGGACCTGGTGCACGCGACGCTGGCTACAGAAGATCGGCAGTTCTATCACCATCCCGGGATCGACGTGAAGGGCATTGCACGGGCAGCGCTCGTCAATCTGGAGAACATGTCCACGCGACAAGGAGCCAGCACATTGACCCAACAGCTGGCGCGCAATCTGTATTTGAGCCATGAACGGACATGGAAGCGGAAGGTAAAAGAAGCGCTGTATGCCATGCAGATGGAGATGAAGTACACCAAGGACGAGATTCTCGAGATGTATCTGAATCAAATCTATTACGGGCATGGCGCCTATGGGATCGAAGCGGCGGGGCGGCTCTACTTCGACAAGTCGGCCCGCGATCTGAACTTGGCGGAGAGCGCCGTACTGGCGGGCATTCCACGCGGCCCTGTCTATTATTCTCCCTTCCTGCAAATGAAAAATGCGAAGGATCGGCAAAAAACCGTGCTGAACGGCATGGTCGAGACCGGGTATATCTCGCAGGAGGCAGCCGACAAGGCCTACCACGAGATGCTCGCCTTCCGGCCGCATACGGAACGCCCGGATACGCTCGTCGCCCCCTACTTCCGCGATTATGTACGGCGGGAGCTGACTGATCTTGGCATCCCGGAAGTGGCGGTCGACGGCGGGGGCCTGCTCGTCTATACGACGCTTGACGCCCGGGTGCAGCAGGCGGCCGAGGAAGCGGTGGCGAAGCAGATTTCAGCGGAAGGAGAACTGCAGGTGGCCCTTATCGCCATTGATCCCCGCAACGGGTACATCAAGGCGATGATCGGCGGCAATAACTACCGCCTCAATCAATACAATCGCGTATTCACGGACACACGCCAGCCGGGCTCGACCTTCAAGCCGATTGTGTATCTGGCCGCCCTGGAGGAGAAGGCAATCACAGCGGCGACCCACTTCGTAAGCGAGCCGACGGCTTTTCCTTATGATGACGGGCGGCAGGTGTACCGGCCGAGCAACTATGGCAGCAAGTATCATGGCGACATCGATCTCCGCCAGGCGATTGCCGCCTCCGACAACATCTATGCGGTTCATACGTTCATGCAGATCGGTCCCGACAAGGTCATCTCGCTGGCACAGCGGCTCGGCATCAACGGAGCGATGAAGCCGCTCCCGTCCTTGGCACTCGGCACCTTCCCGGTCAGCCCGTTCGACATGGCCGCCGCCTACGGCGTCTTCAGCAATGAGGGCAAGCGGGTCATCCCGCGCGCGATCCTGAAGGTTACGGATCCGACTGGCCGAATATTGTACGAAGCGCCGCCAGTGGAGGCGGAGCAAGTCGTGAACCCGGCGGAAGCTTACGTGATCACCAATCTAATGGAGAGCGTATTCGAAGCGGGCGGGACCGGCAACCGCGTCTCACCGGTCATTAAGCGGCCCGTAGCCGGGAAGACGGGCACGACCGATGCCGACGCCTGGATCGTCGGCTACACCCCGGAGATGTCGACCGCAGTATGGGTCGGCTACGATAGGGGCAAGAACATCTCGCTGACCGAATCGCACAAGGCTTCGCCGATCTTCGCCGAGTTCATGGAGAAGGCGCTGCACAGCGTGCCGCCCAAAATTTTTACGGTGCCGGATGATGTGGTCAACCTCTATATTGATCCGGATTCAGGACAGCTCGCCAAGGAGAAATGTCCGGGCAAGCGGCTGGAGACGTTCGTCCAAGGGACGGAGCCGACGGAATGGTGCGGCCTGCATCGTTCGACGAAGCCGGACGCGGTGCCGGAGAAGCCGATCGAGAAGGGGCCGGAGAAGCGCTCGTGGTGGCAGCATTTCAAGCGCTGGTGGACCGGATAAGGCATCGAGCAGAGGCGATCGGACACTCATCCTAAATACGCAAGATGAAGAATATCCGGACGCCCTGCGTGCTCCTCTTTTGGAAGTGCCGAAAATTAACGTGCGCCCGATTCCGCTGTAATGACTCCACAGTACGTCAGCGGAAATCGTAGGCCTGGGACGCCACCTACGCTGCAACACACAAAAAGACCTGTCCCCTCAAGCATGCAGGGATACAGGTCTTCTTCTCGTTTATGCAAGCTTCGACTTCAATTCCTCCGATGAACGCTCCCACCATTCCGCATTATGGGTCATCAGCAGCTCGCGCAGCGCAGTCTTCTCTTCCGCGTTAAGTCCGTCTACAATGACGCGGCGCTTCATCGCGTAATCCATATTGTTCACATGCTCGGCAAGAATTTTCCAGCCGCGACTGCCCTCTGTATCGATGAGCATCTCGCAGGCGGCGACTCCGCCATAGGATGTTCCTTCCGCTGACCGATCGACCGCAACCCACACGATCCAGCAGCGGCGGCCATTTCGCACATCCTCGCGATTCAGGGAGAACTTGATGCCCCGCTCCACCTTGCTCTTGGCATGCATGGCCCCCATATCGATGTATGCCCGGCCTTCGTCAATGATGACCGGAGAGACATTGTTCAAATCGATGCTGCCGGCGCCAAATCCTGTATGCTTAGTGCCGCTCACGACATTGAGCGCAAGAGGCTTCTTCATCTTCTTATCGGAAGATTCCATTCCGCACACTCCTTCCTCACCCGATGCTCCTGACTGCGGAGAGGCCGGGTATCAAAATCATTTTCATTTTAGCTAATATTCCGCAAAAAGCCAACATATACATGCCATAGAAGCTTGTCAACGGGAGGTAAAATCGTATGACCCGACGCAAATATTATCGTCCACTGCTCTGGATCGCTGCACTTCTCATCGTAAGCTCCATCTTGTATGTCCGCTACTGGTCTTCTGGGTCGGTCCCTTCCCTCGGTTCGGACATGCCGAAGAACATCGCTATGGAGCCTGTTACTCCGCAGAACGTCGAGTCTCCAGCTGCAGAAGTGCTAAGTGAACGTATCGTTGAATATCATATCAATGTCAGATTGGACGAGTCCGCTCATCTGCTTCAGGGCGCCCAGACCGTAACATGGATTAACCCAGGCAAAAAAACGGTGAACGAGCTCTACTTCCATCTGTATCCGAATGCATTCGAGTCCCCGGACACGACCTTCATGCGGGAGTCGGGCGGCAGGATGCGGGAAGACACCATGCCGGCGGACGGATACGGCGGCATGAGTTTAACATCGCTGGAGACGACCGACGGCATGTCCTTAATGAACCGGATTCAATATGTCCAGCCCGATGACGGCAATGCAAAAGACAAGACACTTATGAAAATTCGGCTTCCTCAGCCGGTCAAGAGCTACGAGAAAATTACGCTCACCATGAACTTCGAAGTGAAGCTGCCCAAAGTATTCGCCCGTATGGGGTATGCGGATGATTTCGTCATGGCCGGCCAATGGTTCCCCAAGCTGGTTGCTTATGAGAAGGTCGGGGTAAGGGGCCATTCGGCCGAAGGCTGGAATCTGCACCAATATCATGGCAACTCCGAGTTTTACGCCAATTATGGTATTTACAGCGTCAAGATTCAGGTTCCCGACACGTATACCGTCGCGGCAACCGGGTTCCCTACGAAGACACCGGTATTGGTGAACGGCCGCAAGACGTATCAATTCTATGCAGATGATGTTCATGATTTCGCGTGGGCCGCCTCACCGAACTTCATCTACGTAGAGGAGCCATTCTCATCGTTAAATGTGCCAGGTGTGCGCATCAAGCTCTATCTCGATCCGAAGCATGAGAATTTGAAGGAGCGATATCTGTTTGCGGCGAAGGCCGCGATCTCCAAGTTCAGTGAATGGTATGGTTCGTATCCGTATTCGACCCTATCCATCGTCGTGCCGCCCAAGGCGGCCAACGGCGCGGGCGGCATGGAATATCCTACGCTTATCACCGCCTTCGGAGCGGAAGACGACAGTCCGGGCTACAATCTGGAACGAACCGTCGTTCATGAAATCGGACACCAATATTTCTACGGGCTGCTCGCTTCCAATGAATTCGAGGAAGCATGGCTGGATGAGGGCCTCACCTCCTATGCCGAAGACAAGCTGATGGAGCATGAATTCGGAGTCGCTCCGAATCTGGCCGTACAGGGGAGCTATATAACGGACCCGGCTCCGCTCAAGCTGGTGGCGTGGGGATACAAAGACCACAAACATTATGCCGAAAATGTGTACATGCGTTCCAAGCTGGTTCTGCTCGCCATCGAGAAGCAAGTCGGCGAAAAGACGATACGCCGCATCATGCGGACGTACACGCAGAGGTACCGCTTCAAGCATCCGACGACCGCAGATTTCCAGCGCGTCGTCGAGCAGGTTACCAAGAGGAAGTGGAACGATTTCTTCAACCAATATATTTACGGGAACCAAATGGCGGACTTCGCTGTCGAGGGGATCGATACCCGCGTTGTGGACAGCGAGGGAACCTCCCGCTATGAGGCTACGGTTCACATCGTGAAAAAGGGGGCTGATTATCCGAGCGTACCGATTGTATTCCACTTCGCGGATAGCAACACCACCCGCAAAGTGTGGATCGGAGACGGTGAACGTATGCAGTACCGGATCAGCCATACGGCGCCACTGGACTGGGTCATGATCGACCCGCTCTATACGATAGTCGTGGAGAATAAGCATATCAACAATTATATGAAGGCGCATGTGGAGGAGCCCATCCGCACCCGCGTCAATCTGTCCATCGTCAAATTGCTTGAAATGATCTCGAATGCAATAGGGTGGTGAATCGAATGAAAGCCAATATGAGTCATGGTCTGTCCTGGGTGAAGGAGCATATCTATATCGTAGTCATCCTCTTCTTATATCAATTATTATGGGGCTTCTTCGTCTATCGCTTCATTGACAGCGCGGTGCTTCCCGCCCTGCAGCGTTATCCCGATCCCGCGCCGACCGAGATGACGGCACGGCTGTTCCTGGCGGAAAGCCAGTTCCGTCTGATGAAGACGAACGATTACTTGCCCTTTCTATGGACGTTGGCCGCCTTTATCTTCATCCGCCTGCTGCTGACGCCATTCATCCGGGCCGGCGTACTTTATTCAATGGCACGGCAATCCGGGTCGGGGCTCGCTTTTTTCGAAGGAATCAAATCGATCTGGAAGCCGATGCTGCTCCTCTACTGGCTTGAGGCCTTGCTTACCGCGCTTCCTGCCTACTGGTTCATCCCACATGCCATGCATCAGTTCGCGGACCGTCCGACACTGGCGGCCGTGATGACCGACATCGTGCCTTACGCTGCCCTGTGGCTGCTGGGCGCGTGGGTTGTCCGCCAGTTGTTCCTGTCGATGCAGTTCGGGGCCGCCTCGGAGCTCCCTATCCTGCATGCCATCCTACAAGGGATTCGACGCATGGCTCCGCTGTTGGGCTTGTCCGCTATATTTACCGGCATTGCCCTACTGTCCGGTCTTCTGTTCACCGCAGCGGCCATGTTCTGGACCGGGCTGACGGCGCTTATTCTGCAGCAGGCGTTCCCTGCCGTCCATACACTCCTCCAGTTATGGGGATTGTCCTCCCGTTATTCAGTATGGCAGCAATCGGGGACGGAGGTGAAATAAGGCGAGAGGAGAGGCTATTTCTGTCCAAATTAGAGGGTAATCCTTGCTCTGAAGTCAAAAAAAACTTGTCCAATTCGTCACACCGTGGCGGCTTGGGCAAGTTTTTTTGGTATTTATGGACAAAAAGTATTTGTCAAAGCAAAAAAGGTTTGTTACAATAAGTCTTAGATTTATTACAACTTTGTCATGAAAACCGCAATATTCTTGTATTTTTGTTACATATCATTGAACCTAAATCTTAAAAAAGAAGGCCGAATTTCCGGATGTTCGGAAAGCGGGGGAACCAGTTTTTAGGGTGAATTGATCTCATTCGCTTCGATCAGAGATCATAGGGGACCTTCAACCGAACCCTCCAGCTAACCTCGCAGGCAAGGAAGGGGCTTTATCATTTGAAGAAGAAGCTGGTAACTGCTGCATTGGGGCTTGGCCTCCTATTCTCTTTCAGTGCAGGCAGCGCATTTGCAGACACGAAGATGGATTCGACGATTGACGATTTGCTAGGAATTTCCTACACGTATGGCGGAACGACAGCTAATGGTTTCGACTGTTCTGGTTTCACGAAGTACGTATTCGACAAATTCAAAATTGATCTGCCGCGTTCGTCTTCTTCCCAATTCGAAGTGGGCGAGAAGGTTAGTAAGAGCGACCTTCGACCTGGCGACCTGGTCTTTTTTGACACTAGCGGCGGCAATGGCGTATCGCATGTCGGCATCTATGTTGGAGACGGCAAGTTCGCCCATGCTTCGACGAACAAAGGCACATGCATTGATGAGTTGAGCATGGATTATTACGAAAAGCGTTATGTTGGTTCTCGCCGCGTCATGAGTGAGAAGGAATACACTGCCTACGTTACGGAAGAATAGAATAGTACTGCAATCATTTTTATATTGGTTACCTAACCCGATGGGAAGCGAATCATCGCTGCTTATCGGGTTTTTACATTGCCCTGTCCATGATTTCTCCCATTTTGCTGCAATGGGGGGAACTTAATTCTGAATTTGGAGGAACGAGGGTCCAGCTTCCCCTTCCTTAGATTTGTAGACTGCCTTGTCAAGCAAGGCAGTCTGCTCGGGCCGACAGTGCTCTTGGTTTACTACCCTGCTCGTCTATTTTCAGTTAGACCGGCAATTATTCACCATGATGTTCCATATTTCGATGTTTCTCGTGGAACAGTTTGCCTTCCTTGACCAACTTCTCCCTCAACTCTTGTCGAATCTGCTTGCCGGTCTTGCCTTCCGTTGCAATGCCATGCTTCTTCGCAAGCAGCTGTATTTTTTTCTCGTACAGCGATTTCATCTGCTGCTGCAATTCTTGCATTTGCGTCTTGATCTGTTCCAATTCCTTGTCCGTATCGGCTGCTTGCCCGTTACCGGTGCTGCCCTTATCCGCCGCGTTCTTCGGCTGTGCCGTATCCGACAAGACCTGCCCAAAAGGCAGCCATTGGGCCGCTTCATTGGCGCTTCCCGCTTCTGCCGCGACCGGTGAGGCGAGCAGCAGAAGCATGAGGGTCGTCCATGCTGCTACAGTTGAAGTTCGCTTCATGAGTATCCACCTCCTTATGCCGAAGTTGGTACTAGTATGTTCATCCAACCTGAAACAAAACTGAAAGGAAGTTAAAACTTTGTTCAGACCGAATATGAAGCGACTAGTTCCCCAATGTGAAGTCCCCGGAACGAGTTCGGACCTTCAGCATCGTTCCACCATTGCCGAATGCCCCACGTACCGTATGGCCATTCTTGTCTTGCTCCTCGTAACGTACGCCGTCCCAACGAATACGTCCGCTACCCGAGTTCCCGCTGAAGTCTATCTCCAAATCTGTCGGCTCTTTGGTTAGGCTGACGGTTACATTGCCGCTGGCCGCCTTCAGATCCGCATCGTCCCGCAGCTCATCCGCTTCAATCGTAATGTTGCCGGAGCCCGCTTCGCCGTTCAGCTTTGCATGTCCGTCCGACAATCTCACATTTCCGCTGCTCGTACGGAAGTTCAACACGTTGGACTCATACTTCTCCACTCGAAGCTTGCCGGAAGAAGCCGTAGCTTCCATCTCAACCGCTTCGATATCTTGAATGCGGATATTGCCGCTCTTCGTCTGAACAGTGAATGATTCGGCATGAATGTCCCCCGTCGCAATATCTCCTGATCCGGCATGCAGCGTGGCGGTCCGTGCTCCAATCCCGTTCATGCCGATGTTGCCGCTTCCCGTGCTTACTTCCATTAAGACACTATTGAGACGTTCCGCTTCGACATTGCCGCTCCCTACCGCGACTTGAAGCCCGTTCCATTGCCGTTCAGGCAGTTCAACCGTCAGTTGGACATCGAAAATAGGAACGCCGAACTGCATGCCCTCAGGCAGCTGAACACTCAATTGAAGCGTCTCTCCCTTCGAGGCCACCTTCAAGTCAATACTGTCCGCATCATAGCTGCTGAACCTGCCATGCAAGCGGGCGACAATATCGTCTGTGCTGCCGGGCAGCAGTCGGACATCCACGCTTCCGGTCTTGACGGCTACGTTCTTAATCCCGGCCGTATCAATCGACTTCTCGATATTTACCTCCTTGGTCGCCGCGTTGAGCAGACTGTCTCCCGCCTGTGAGAGCCATTCGCCAGACTTCTCCGCCATAGCAGGATTGAACGTGCATACAACTCCGATGATTCCGGCAATGATTAACAATATCCCGAAAACTTTTCTCATATTCTTCTCCTATAATCGCCCGTTTTTGCAGATGAACACGCGGCCCCCTTATTGGTCTGCTTTAGTATATCACGATGAGCCGCATCCATCTCCGGCCCGACGAAGTAAACGAAACCCGACTTAGGTCCAGTTCATGGAAACCCATGGGCCGCCGAAGTATCGGCTGTTATGACCAAAGCAGAGGTTAAGGATGCAGTCCATGAAATCACGGATGAATACTTGATGGAGAAGAAAAGTTCGGATACGCTAAGAGGCAGAGTTGTATGCTCCGCCTCTGCTTCGTGCCGGTTTATTTCAGGCCTGCCGGGATATCTTCCATCTCCAAGATGACGGGGCAATGATCGCTGCCGGTTATGGCCGCGTCGATCTTCGCGTCCTTGATAAAGTCATTCAAGCGGGCGGAGACGAGAAAATAGTCAATCCGCCAGCCGATATTCCGTTCCCGTACCTTCGGCATGAACGACCACCATGTATAAGCGTCCGTCCTGTCCGGATATCGGTGCCGGAACGTATCTATAAATCCGGCCTCCAGCAGCCGGGTCATCTTATCCCGCTCTTCCGGAGTGAAGCCAGAGTTGCCCTGGTTCGATTTCGCATTCTTCAGATCGATCTCCTGATGAGCCACATTCAAATCGCCACACACGATAACCGGCTTGTGGGCATCCAGTTCCTGCAAATAGCGGCGGAAGCGCTCCTCCCATTCTAGCCGGTATTCAAGCCGGGATAGATCCCGCTTCGCATTTGGCGTGTATACCGTAACAAGATAAAAGGACTCGAATTCCAGCGTAATGATCCGTCCCTCCGGTTCGGCATCCTCCTCCATGCCATAGCGTACCGATTGAGGCTCGATTCTCGTAAAGATGGCCGTCCCGGAATACCCTTTTTTCTCCGCATAATTCCAATATTTCCGGTACGGCTCGCCCAGCTCTATACCGATCTGGCCCTCTTGAAGCTTCGTCTCTTGTACGCAAAAAATATCGGCATCGCTTGCCTTGAAATAATCGAGAAACCCCTTATTGACGCAGGCCCGCAGGCCGTTAACGTTCCACGAAATCAGCTTCATCCTCTTGTTCTCCTTACCATAACCCCGTTCTGTTTACTGCTAGTGTATCATAGACACCAATCCATTAGAAAATGGGGCGATTCAATCAGACCAAGAGCCCGCCCCGGGTCATCCGGAACGGGCTCCAGTTTTCACGGCCGCTCTAATCCAATACCGCCGTCATATGCTCGGTCGTTACCGCCCAATGGGAGGCGGTCCAATACTTTTGCTTGTCTTTGACATAAATGATTTGCGGCGACTCATGCTTTACATCGAGACCCTCGGCAATCTGATTGGAGACGGGGCGGGACTCGATCACCTTAACGAGAACATAGTCGATATCGCGGTTCGGGTTGCCTTGCAAATACTGCTCGTACTCGTTCAGCGCATTTGTGCTAACGGGACAGGTGGTGCTGTGCTTCAACAGGACAACTCCGCGCTTCGATGATTGCTCTAATAGCTCTGCCCACTCGTCTACCGTCGTAATCTCCTTCCATTCCATCAATCGCTTACTCCTTTACCGTAGTCTTGCTGCCATTGGCGACAGACTGGAGCTATCCCGGGGAAGCGCAATACTGTACGACGCCGGCCATCACTGGAGCTGCAGCCGTAGCTGGATTCTCCGCTGCGCGCCCAGTCTTGGCTATAATCGATGAAGAGCTGGTGCAGCTCCGCTGCCGCCAGTATCGTGGCGAGCAGAACAAGCAGAAGCTTGTCGGGTACGCTCAATGCAGAGCCGACCGGCAGAAATACGGCGTAATATTGCAAAATATCCGCAATCCAGCCGACGAACAACAGCAGAGGCCGGCCGCGAACAGAAATGCGGATCCCCGGCGCAGGCTGGCCTGAGAACACCGTAGCAGCAAACTCTTTAGTGACTTCGGGATACTTTCCAGCTATTTTATTTTGAATATAACATACCGATCTGGCCCTGAACAGGGCGAATATATTACGACTAGCAGGACAAAGACACTAGTGTTGATTCGGAATACTCCGAAGCACCTTATACGAACGATACACCGCCATAGTCCCAAAATAAAGAACGCGCGTCCGACGGAGGCTCTTTCTTTTACTCATTTCCAGTTACAATCGGGTTTTCCTCGTAAGAACTCCAATCGCTCCAACTCCCTGCATACAAGCGGACCTGCGGGTAGCCAAGCTCGTGCAGCGCCAGCACATTCGGACAGGCGCTGACCCCCGAGCCGCAGTAGACGATGACCTCGCGCCCAGCTTCCAGCGCTTCCACGATAGTCGCGAGCTGCTTCCGGCGCTGCGCTTCCGGCTTCCAGGCGCCGCGCTCATCGACATTATCCTTCCAAAACTGATTGATCGCCCCTGGAATATGTCCCGCCTTCGTATCAATTGGCTCGGTCTCGCCCCGATAGCGCGCCGGGTCGCGCGAATCAACAAGCAGCACATCCGGCCGGCCCAGCTTGTCCCGAACCTCCTCCATGTGCGCCAGCATGTCTGCCCGAACCTCCGGCACAAAGGCAGTCGGCACGATAACCCGTTGCGCGTTGGTAACCGGGTACCCGGCGTCCTTCCAGGCTGTGAAGCCCACTTCCATCACATGGATGGCATCATGACCCAGCCAGCGCAGCATCCACCACAGCCGCGAGGCATACATCCCGCCTTGATCATCATACGCGACGACCCGGCTGCCGTTGCTGATGCCGGCCCGGCCGAGCCGTTCCGCCAATACGCCTAGATCAGGCAGCGGATGACGTCCGCCATGGACTTCCACTGGCGCCGACAGGACCGTATTCAGATCAAGATAGACCGCGCCTGGGATATGAGAGGAAATATAGTCTTCTCTCCCGGCCTCGGGCTGTCCGAGGTCGAAGCGGCAATCGACAATCACGATATCGGGCTCATTCATGCGGGCTAGTAGCCATTGCTTGGATACGAGAGTCTGTCTACTCATATAGCGCCTCCTTATTCGTGTACTTTTTATGCATAGTGTATCACAGAGACAGAACCGCCGACGATCTCTTGCGCGCCGATATTTCCCCCTTCCGCCCCCGCTTGTCGGGCGCCGGCCAGGTGACTGACAATTGCTCTACATCCATCATTGTCAAGCCAATTCAAACATGCGAAAATAGCAACTAAGAAACATCAAGCAACCGTATGCACGCTCTGGAACCGACGCCACAGCGTTCGGAATCTCCTGTTTGAGGAAGTGATTGCATTGCCAGCTTCTTACCGCCATTCCCCATCCCGCTCGCCGAGGCTGCCCTTCCGGGCGCGCACGATGACCGAGGAGGACGGCGCACATATCTGCTCGTGGACATATGAGCCGCCTTATCAACTGTATGGATTCCTCCCGTGGGAGCAAATGAAGAACCTCGAAGTCGAGTTCGGCGATGCCGGCATCCGAAGCGAGCAATATGTATCGGTGACGGATGCCGACGGGGAGCTGTTCGGCTTCACGCAATTGTTCCCTCTGCTCGGGGTGACCCGTCTCGGCCTGGGAATGCGCCCCGATCGAATCGGTCAAGGATATGGCGCGCCCTTCGTCCAGGCAATCGTCGAAGAAGCCCGGCGCCGCCATCCCGGCGATACGATCGATCTAGAAGTGCTGACCTGGAATGAACGAGCTATCCGCACGTACCGGCGCGCCGGATTCCGAATCACCGATACATATACACGGCAGACGCCGACCGGGCCCAGCGAATTCCACTGCATGGTCTATCACCCGTAACCCCGACCCCGGTTCATGACAATGGTCCGTTCAACATGAGCCGCAGTAAATATTAATATTTACCTCATTATCCATTACTATGAATATTATTTCTCTCCATTTGTCCGCCATACTGCCGCAGAACTGGATCCGGCGGCTTACACGCCCATCTCTTCTTCTCAGCGGTCAACAGAACAGGGCTTTTGCTGGCTCGTTCCGGAAGGAATTTGTAAGGGCTTCACCCCCAACTGCGATGGGCTTGAACGCCCGCGCAAAGGATGCAGGCCCCCCCCTTTCCCGGCCTCCCGTCTGCCGTTCCTTTTCGTTGCCATTAAAAAAAAGGTCAATTCTGCCGATAAATAAAAAAAGTAACGTATTAAAACTTTTACGCATTCCGTTGAACGCTGTCGAATTCGGGACGCAGGAAGTGCCATTAACTCATTGATGAGGTGTATGTAGAATCATGGAAATATCAACATTGATCGGTCTTATTCTCGGTGTCGTTTCAATTGGGCTAGGGATGGTTTTTAAAGGCGCGCCGCTTTCGAATTTGATCAACCCTGCTGCTATCATGATTATTTTTGTCGGTACGGCAGCATCGCTTTTTATCGGCTTTCCGATGCGGGAAATAAAAAAATTTCCCAAGCTGTTGAGTTTAATATTCAAGCCTCAGCAGCTGGTTGATCGGGTACAACTGATTCAGACATTTATGGAATGGGCCAGCATTACCCGGCGCGAAGGCTTGTTGGCACTCGAATCAAAGATTGACGACATTCAGGATGACTTCCTTCGCAACGGAATGCGAATGATCATCGACGGGAACGATCACGACTTCGTGCGCGATGTATTAATGGAAGATATTCATTCGACCGAAGAGCGCCACCGTGCGGGCGCGCTTATTTTTTCCCAGGCAGGAACCTACGCACCGACGCTCGGGGTATTGGGGGCCGTTATCGGCTTGATCGCCGCTCTAGGGGATATGAGCGACATGGATAAACTGGCCCACGCGATCGCAGCGGCCTTCGTCGCGACACTGATGGGGATTTTCTCCGGTTATGTGCTCTGGCACCCGATTGCCAACAAATTGAAGCGGCTGTCGTACAGTGAAATTCAGATTCGGTTGATGATGGTGGAAGGCTTGTTATCCATTCAATCCGGCGTATCGACAATTGCCATTAACCAGAAGCTGTCCGTCTTCCTGACGCCAAGCGAGCGCGCACAGCTTGATACGAAGGGAGAGGCTGGAGAATGAGCAACAAGCGTCACCCGCCTCACGAGGAACATGTCGATGAATCTTGGCTGATCCCGTATGCGGATGTTTTGACTCTGCTGCTGGCCCTGTTTATTGTACTATATTCGATGAGCTCGGTAGATGCGCAGAAGTTCCAAGAAGTGAGCCAAGCCTTCAACATCGCCTTTGATGGCGGCGCAGGGATTCTCGATCAGCAAGCCATCATTTCGAACAATACCAACAACAGCGACCCGAGCACGGCCTCCCGTAACCGGGAGCGCAATGAATATATGGTCAAGGTCAAGCAAGAGCAGGCGGAACTAGAGGCACTTCTGGACAAGATGAATGAGTACATTGCCAATACCGGCTTGTCCGACCAATTGAACACTGAGCTCAATCATTCAGAGCTGAAAATAACGATTAAAGATAGCGCGCTGTTCGACTCCGGGCAAGCGAACCTCAAGTCCGACGCCCAACAGTTGGCCATCACTATCGGAGATATGCTGAAGGAGCACAAGGATCATGAATTTGTCATCAGCGGGCATACAGACAACCGTCCGATTCGCAACAACCGCTTCGAATCGAACTGGGATCTGAGCTCGGCCCGCGCACTCAGCTTCATGAAGGTCGTGCTTGAGCGTTCCGGAATCGATCCGAAGCAGTTCAAGGCCGTCGGCATGGGAGAATATCATCCGGTAGCCGATAATGGCACGGTCGAAGGACAGGCGCAGAATCGCCGAGTCGAAGTCTCGATCCTCCGCAAATTCGTAGATAACGACGGGCTATCGGATCCATCATCCGAATCTGATAACGGGACGGATGCTCCATAAGCAGTCTACGCTAAGACGAGAACAGAAGAGGGTGATGTCGCCGGAAGCTTCACGCTTCCAGCGGCAGCATCCTCTTCGTGACTCTAGTCTAGGTTGACATATTCTCCCCGGCAGGAACTGATAGCCTGTCGGCCGCCGCGCCTGCCGGTGCAGACGGGTCCACGACCGGCAGTATCACCATAACCTGCGTTCCCCGGTTCAACTCGCTCGTAATATCGATACAGCCCCGGTGACTTTGAATAATCCGCTGGCTCACCATGAGCCCCAGTCCGGTTCCCTTCTCCTTGTTAGTGAAGAACGGATCGCCTAAGCGGGACAAGTCTTCCGCCGCGATCCCAATCCCATAATCCTTGATGATGACGATGACGCTGGCGGTTCCGCACGCCTCCACGATCAATTCGATCTCGCCGCCGCCGGGCATCGCTTCCATCGCATTTTTAATAATATTGATAAAGACTTGCTTCAGCTGATTCTCCTCGCAGTCCACCAGGGGTACATCCTCCTCGAATCGCTTGACGAATTCAATATTGTCCAGATTGGCCTGACTGTCCAATAGGGAGAGCACACTGTTCATAATGAGGCGCATATCCTTCGGCTGGAACCGTACCGCCTGCGGCTTCGCCAGAATCAGAAATTCGCTGACAATCAGGTTGATCCGATCCAGCTCGGACAGCATCAGCTCAACATGGTTCTCATTGACACCCTTGGTCTGCTGCTGCAATTGCAGGAACCCGCGGAGCGTCGTCAGCGGATTGCGGATTTCATGGGCGACGCCGGCAGCCAGTTGGCCAACGGTCGTCAGCTTCTCCGATCTCCGGAGCAGTTCCTCCATCCGCTTGCGGCTCGTCATATCCCGGGTAATGCTCGCCCAGGCAATACGCTGCCCGTTCTCGTCATAGATCGGAGAAGTGCTCACGCTGACGTCAAGCAGCCGCCCATCCTTCGTCAGCCGCGTCGTCTCCCGGTTGCTGACGGATTCGCCGTCGACAAGTGCCGCTTCCGACCTTCGCTCCTCCTCCATGGCTGATTCAGGCAATGTGGGCAGCGGGTGGCCTACCACTTCCTCCTCCGTCCATCCAAACATATCGACGAAGGCCTGGTTCACCCGCTTCACCAGACCTTGCAGATCGGTCACATGGATCGCATCATTGGACTGGTTGATGAACGATTCGAGATGCTCCTTCATCTCCCGGTTCTCTTCATAGAGCGCGGTTAACCGGCCGGTAGAGAGCTGAAGATTGCAGGCCATCATATTAATGCGATGGGCCAGCAGCCCAAGCTCATCCTTGCGCTCGATGTTCAACTGAGTGTCGAACTGGCCGGCGGATATCATGTTGACCTTGTTCAATATCGAATTGATCGGCTTGATAATCATGCCTGCGAACAAATAGCTGGACATAAGCACCGCTTCCAGCAGCAGGACTCCGATCGCGATATTCCGCATCAATTGATCGTGCAGCGCCGCATTCAGCGATTCAAAATCCATAACTACGCTCAATACGTAAGGCTCCTGGCTCTGCGTTCCCTGAATCGGAATAAAGCTCTTAATAATAGGGCGCCGTTGAAAGTTACTTTCATAGAATAGCGGCTTGTTCTCGGCCAGCGCTTCCCGGACATAGCCGATATCACGGTTGTCGCGGATATTGTAGATCCCGTACAGCACCTGGCTGTCCGGCTGCCGAATATATTGGACGCCATCACTGCGCAGCGTAACCTCCGGAATCTGCTCCATCGCCTGCGGATTCAACGCGCTGATCTCCACCACATTCGCTTGGGTGCGAATCGTCTGATGGATGAGCAGATGCGGCTTGTTCAGCTCGGAATATATATCTACATTCCCGTCGCATATATAGGGATTAATAATATAATCCCGCTTGCCGTCATAGTAATACCCCCACTTGTCCATGAATTCCGGGTTGGACGTCGAGATGTCGAACGGGCCGGACCAGAAACGATCCCTAATCTGGCCTTCCTGTACCGTTACCGGCTCCTCGTTCAGCATCTGATCAAATGCTTTGTACCAGTAGCCCCATTTGCGGGTGGACAGGCCGATTTCCTTGAGGTCGGACGACTTCTCAATAATAATATCCTCCCCGTTGGGGGAACGGTGCAGCAGAGAAATGTCGGCGAGCCCCAATTCCTTGGACAGCTTCTCGAGCTGTTCATTCGTCACCTCTTCCACCTTGGCAGGAAGCTTGTCCGCCGCATAAATGGAAGCAATATATAATTTCTCAGCCAATTGGATCTCAAATGCTTGGGAAGCCTGCAGAGATTGCTTATAGGAGATATTAATCTGCTGCGCAATCACATTCATGCGCTGCTGCATTTCCTCGATGAGTTTATCCTTAGTGATATTATAGGTGAGGGTCATATGAAGTAAGAGTACGACGAGCACAATGCAAGAAATCGAGATCGATAACTTGGCTTTAATCGAAAGTTTCATGCTTCACCTCTATCAGGTGTCTATCCTAAGCTGTAGGTAACTAGCGCGACTTTTCCTGACAAATGTAGTGTTTTACTGGAACCCTGCATTTGAATCATATCTTAATTTATAGCATTTTGTCCATGTTTTTTGGAGATAATGAAGAATACAGAGTATAATTGTAAGCATCGGTTGACGGGGATAGAATAATTGCAGACATAGTTATACACAAAATGTGAACATCTATGGATAATATGTGTATAACCATGTACAAAAACTCGTTTGTCCACAGACTTATACACAGTGTGTTAACAATCCGAATGTCTGTTCGGGGGATAACGGGGGAATCAACAATGGAAGACATGATGGCACATAAACACTGGATGCGTGCGGCCATGGAGGAAGCGAAGAAGGCAGAGGCTATCGGAGAGGTGCCGATTGGCGCCGTCATCGTGTGGGACGGGCAGATTATCGGCCGCGGCCACAATCTGCGCGAGACGACGCTCGATTCAACTGCTCATGCGGAAATGATCGCCATCCGGGAAGCAAGCAGCGCTCTGGGGGCGTGGCGGCTGCTGGATTGCACCTTATACGTCACGCTGGAGCCGTGTCCGATGTGCGCGGGGGCGCTTGTTCAATCCCGCTTGCCGCGTGTCGTCTACGGGACGGCCGATCCGAAGGCCGGCTGTGCCGGAACGCTCATGAACCTGCTGCAGGAGCCCCGCTTCAATCATCGGGTCGACATTATCGAAGGCGTGCTCCAGGAAGAATGCGGTACGATGCTGACCGATTTTTTCCGCCGACTGCGCAAGAAGAAATTGTAGCATCCGCCTGTGTTGGAGAGGCCCCGGAGGAATCTGCAAAAACTGCGATTATCATGGGCGGTCCGGCGCTTGATAGCCAGTTATTTACGGGTCCAGGGGGCATGGGCCTCCTTCGGCTACAATCCTTCTTCGCGAACCAGAGCGCGGATATGGCAAGGACACACCATATGCAGGAAGCAAGTTTTACGTGCCTCCATGACAAAAAACCGGCTCTCGTACATAAGAGCCGGTTCTCTTCTCGCTGTGTTATTAATGTCCAGCCAATATTTCCTCTAATTGGTCCATTGTAATGGCATCCGCTGGCTTGCCGATTTTGAATTCAACCGGCTTGTTAATGTTTGTATATTGGTTCGTCATCTCCCGTATGATTTCATTTCAAACGCCTTTTCAAATGCGCCTTCAACCACCGCTCTTGGAGTAGCCGCTTTGACTCCGCACCCCGTGATCATAAGAGCGCAGGCGAAAAAGATCGCCAACGCAGCCTGGTACCATCTTTTCATGTTTACGTTCAGCTCCCTATCCCATTTTGTCATCTCTAGATAACCTAATCCATATTAACCTATATGTATGAATTTGAATTAACCTATATGGATGAATTTGAAAATAGTTCTAAGGGAAAAATTGATAGTAAAGGGATGCGAAAAATGTCCTACTCCCTTGTTGCCTAATGAATATCTTTCTTTTTGAAGCGTCCGCCCTTCACGTCATGAATATTTCCGATCGCTAGAAACGCTTGCGGATCCTGCTCCTCGACGATGGACTTCAGCTTCGCTTCCTCCAGCCGGGTAATGACCGTGAAAATAATCTTTTTCTCATCGCCGGAAAAACCGCCTTCACCGTTCATGTACGTCACCCCGCGACCCAGCCGGCTCATGAGCACATCGCCGATGGCCTTATAGTTCTCGCTAATAATCCATACCGCTTTGGAATCGTTCAAGCCTTCTACGGTAATATCAATCATTTTGAACGCAATGTAATAGGCAATCAGCGAATACATCGCCCGATCCCAGCCGAATACGAAGCCTGCACTCGACAGAATGAACAGGTTGAAAAACATGACGATTTCGCCGACAGAAAAAGGCGTCTTTTTATTCAGCAAAATGGCTACGATTTCCGTACCGTCCAACGAGCCGCCGAAGCGGATCACCAAGCCTACGCCGATTCCTAAAATGATGCCGCCGAATACTGCAGCCAGAAATGTATTCTCCGTGAACGGCTGCACAGGATGCAGAAAAGCGGTGCTGAACGACATGACAGCGACGCCAAGCAAGGTTGACAACGCAAACGTTTTTCCAATCTGCTTGTATCCCATGATTAGAAACGGAAGGTTGAGAAGAAAGAGAAACACGCCAAGGGGCACAGATGTGACATGGGACAAAATAATGGATATCCCGGTCACCCCTCCGTCGGTAATCTGGTTGGGAACGAGGAATAATTCCAACCCAACGCCCATCATCACCGAGCCGAGCGTAATGAATATAATCTGGCGCAGCATCTTGGCTAAGCCCATCTTTGTATGCTGGTAAGACGGCTGCAGCGCCGCAACCGCAGGGTCTATTCCCGGAATGGACGCTGCCAACATGGCGTTGCTATTATGTTCTGTGCCGGCTTGCTTATCGCTAGTGCATTGCGCTTGCTCTGCAAATCCGAATTGTTCCTTTAGGGGGTCTGTCATCGCATTCACCTCTCTGTTATGTCGTAACTATTATTATATCGGAATAGAACACGGTTAAGTTGCGTTTGGTAAAAATTTTTTAATCTCAAGATTACTGGATCAGAAAACGGCCTCCTCCCAATAGGGAAGAAAGCCGTGAAATCACTGCGTATGAAGGCTTGCGATTTTGATAATAAGGTCAGCCCTCCGGGTTATTATGGCTTACATGATTGGCGGTCTTAACCTTCTTTGAACCCGACAACGGCTCTTGAATTCCTTTTCGGCCTTCCGCCTCATGATGGCGGACCGGCTGCTCTGCAGCGGGAACAGGGATTGACTTCGGCTTGCTCATTGAGAACCACGTTCCTTTCCAATGGATTTAATAATGCTCCAGATCGGTAGGCTTGTCATGATTCAACGCATCCTGGTGCCTCCGATCATTGCGATCCTGCTGAATCTGCTGAGCATGATGTGAATTGACCGGGGTGGTCTCAAGATCTGCTCTCACGTTGCGCAAATTTTTATCCCGATTTTGCTTGTCCATCCTTACCCTCCGTTCACCGTCGTATCGCCATGATGGGTCAGATCATGAAGATGCTGGGCGCATTCATGAATATGTCTCATGTAATCCTGCGCCATCTCCTGCACCGGTTGTATCCGTTCGTCGATATGCACGCCATCCCGCTCGACATCGATTAGCTTCAAATCAACCTCCCTTGAGTCGACATAGCTGCAGTGGAAGTCGAATGTATAGCTCTGACGCCCGTCGCTGTCGAAATGAATGAGAAATGCGTGTGGATTCGCCGCATCCGGCAGAACGGTCGCTTTGTTGCCCGGCTCTAATTTGTTCGTCAACGTTTGCTGCCATGCAGCCACAAGCTGATGCTGATCCACTTGTACGATATCATTGTCGTTCATGACCACACCTCCACTATTCCTTTACAGTGTGCGGCGCGGACCCCGATTTTATACTCTGGTGGACGTTTTTACTTGCCTTTAACCACTTCCGAATCAGTTTCAAGACACGTCTGTCGCTAATGCGCATCTCCACCAGCTTCATGAGCTTCTCATGATTGATGTTGTCGAAGTAGCCCTGGATATCGACGTCGACTACCCAATTCCCCTTGCGGTTGCCTGCTTTTCGGATACCTTCGAGCGCTTGCTTCACGCTTCGCTTCGGTCGGAATCCGAATGAGGATTCCTGAAAATCCGCTTCAAATATGGGTTGCACGACTAGTTCTACGCCGGAGGATTCTTCGCTGCCGCTCCAAGTTCCAAGCAGCTTCCATGGCCTTCGTCTAGTACGCCGAGACTCGGCTTCCTCTTTCCCCTCTTGCGAGGCCTTTTTGACGACGCGGCAGGATTCACTTCATGTTACGGCCTGGCAGGTTGCTCGCCCTGTCTCTAATAGGTACTTTTATCGATACGCTTCTACGCACGGATTTCACCGTACGCAGGTATCCAAGCTACGCGGAGGCTTGGCCCCTCCCGCGACCGGATCTTCACCGGCTAGAGGATGCGTGCTTTGCTGGGCACGCGTATACGCAAAAAAGCCTTTGCCGCGTCGGCAAAGGCTTCATTATCGTCGCTATAATGGCGGAGAGGGTGGGATTCGAACCCACGTGGGCTTGCACCCTAACGGTTTTCAAGACCGCCCCGTTATGACCGCTTCGGTACCTCTCCATTGGTTAACTGTCCGATTCAAGTCGAACATCCTGTATTATAGCATGATTGAATTTTTCACGCAAGTGCATGTATTTGGTTACGGAGTGAGTCGCTCCAATCCTCTCATATACGGACGAAGCGCATCCGGAATGACGACGCTGCCGTCTGCCTGCTGGTAATTTTCCAATATCGCCGCGACCGTACGGCCGATCGCAAGCCCCGAACCGTTGAGCGTATGAACGAACTCCGGCTTCGTCTTCTCATCCCGGCGGAAGCGGATGTTCGCCCGCCGTGCCTGGAAGTCCTCGAAATTCGAGCAGGAGGAGATTTCACGGTAGGTGCCGCTGCTCGGCAACCATACTTCCAAATCGTATGTCTTCGCCGAACTGAAGCCCAGGTCGCCCGTACACAGTGCCATAACGCGGTAAGGCAGCTTAAGCTGCTGCAAGATGCTCTCAGCGTGGCAGGTAAGCGATTCCAGCTCTTCATACGAGTCCTCCGGCTTCACCAGCTTCACCATTTCGACCTTATTGAACTGATGCTGACGGATAAGCCCACGCGTATCACGTCCTGCCGCTCCAGCTTCGGAACGGAAGCAGGCGCTGTATGCGGTATAATACCGTGGCAGATCCTCCACGCTCAGAACCTCGTTCCGATGCAGATTCGTGACCGGCACTTCCGCTGTCGGGATCAGGAAATAGTCTGTCCCTTCCAGCTTAAACAGATCCTCTTCGAACTTCGGAAGCTGTCCCGTCCCGATAAGGCTGTCCCGATTGACGATAAGCGGCGGCAAAATCTCTTCATAGCCATGCTGCATCGTATGTACATCCAGCATGAAGCTGATGAGCGCCCGCTCCAGACGCGCGCCAGCCTTCTTATAGAAGACGAAGCGCGAACCGGTTACCTTGGCGGCGGCTTCAAAATCAAGAATACCCAAGTCTTGAGCCACATCCCAATGCGCCTTCGGCTCAAAGGAGAAGAACGTCGGCTCGCTCCAGCGGCGAATCTCCACATTCTCCTCTTCCTTCAGGCCGACAGGAACGCTCTCATGCGGTACGTTCGGAATGGCCAGCGTCACCTCGACGATCCGGGCATCAATATTCCGGATTTCCTCGTCCAATTCCTTGATGCGTTCCCCGACCTGGCGCATTTCGGCAATAAGATCATCGGCCAATTCATTCTTCTTCTTCTTCTTCGCCACCTCTTGAGAGACGACATTGCGGCGGTTCTTCAACTGCTCCGCCTCTTGCAACATCTCTCTGCGGCGGGCATCAAGCTCTGGGAACTCCGCGATCATCTCTTTCGATTTGCCTCGCTGTTCCAGCGCTTGCTCTACCCGCGCAAACTCATTTCGCAATACCTTGGTATCTAACACTGCCGATTCCTCCTACTCATGCAGAAAGGGCTGTTGCCCCTTCTTCGAAGCAAGGAGCACCGATTCTGCCTCTATGACTGATTCATGAAAAACACCTTGCCCTGTTCCTTGAAGAAATCGAAGTAAAGGTGTTTTTTCATTACGTTCTATCTTTATCCTAATGCAATTCCACTCTGCTTAACCATATCGGCAAAATAACGATGAAGATGAACACCATCCGTCAGTTCCGGATGGAAAGAGCAGGCCAACAAATGGCCTTGTCTGGCAACGACAATCTCCTCGTTCATTCTGCATAGCACGTCCACACCGGGGCCGGCTTCCATAATAAGGGGAGCACGGATGAATACCGATCGTACCGGCTCATCCACCCCGATAATGTCCAGGTCGGTCTCGAAGCTCTCGCGCTGCCGTCCGAACGCATTGCGGCACACCGTGATGTCCATAAGCGCCAGATGCGGTTCTTCAGCCCCGCCCTGTCCGATGATCCGCTTGGCCAACACGATGAGTCCGGCGCATGTGCCGAAGATAGGCTTACCTTGGGTGACAAAAGCCCCGATCTCCTCCACGAAGCCGTATTTGCGTATCAGCTTCCCGATCGTCGTGCTCTCTCCGCCGGGAATAATCAAACCATTCACTTCATGCAACTGTTCGGGATGCTTGACGGCTAACCCGGTAACACCGATGGCTTCCAGGCTTCGCATATGCTCCCTGACGGCCCCTTGTAGGGCCAACACCCCGATAATCATTCCTGTTCCCTTCCTTCTTACCAGCCGCGATCCTGCATGCGCTCCGATGGCGCCAGCTTGGAGATCTCGATCCCCTTCATCGGCGTGCCCAGGTTCTTCGATACTTCCGCGATCAGCGTGAAGTTTTCAAAGTGGGTTGTCGCTTCCACGATAGCGCGCGCGAATTTCTCTGGGCTGTCGGATTTGAAGATGCCGGAGCCTACGAAGACACCGTCTGCGCCGAGATGCATCATCAGAGCCGCGTCAGCCGGCGTAGCGACGCCGCCCGCCGCGAAGTTGACGACCGGCAGCTTGCCGTTCTCATGCACCTCAAATAGCAGATCGTAAGACACTCCCAAATTTTTCGCTTCCGCATACAACTCGTCCTTCGACAAATTTTGGACTTTGCGAATCTGACTGTTAATCAAGCGCATATGGCGTACGGCTTCCACGATGTTCCCCGTTCCCGGCTCACCCTTCGTGCGAATCATGGCTGCCCCTTCGCGGATGCGGCGCAGCGCTTCGCCCAAATCCTTAGCTCCGCAGACAAAAGGCACCGTGAACGCGTGCTTGTCAATGTGATACACTTCATCCGCTGGAGTCAATACCTCGGATTCGTCAATATAGTCAGCGCCAAGCGCTTCCAACACTTTGGCTTCTACGTAATGGCCAATGCGGGCCTTTGCCATAACAGGGATAGAGACAACCATCATGACTTCCTCTACAATGGTAGGATCCGCCATTCGTGCGACGCCGCCTGCGGCGCGGATGTCCGATGGCACGCGCTCCAGCGCCATGACTGCCGTAGCGCCGGCCGCTTCCGCAATCTTTGCTTGCTCCGCGTTCATGACGTCCATAATGACGCCGCCTTTCTGCATTTCTGCCATACCACGTTTAACACGAGCTGTACCTGTCTCCACAATACCTGCCTCCCGCCATTTTCTAACGTTGATGCCCGGAGGATTCTTCAGCATTACGTGCTGCAGCCTATCGGGCGAACCGTAATGGTCTATCCACTTATTGTACATGATAGAACAAGGAATACTCAACCGGTTCCGTCGGTATTGCCTGGCCGGAACGGCCAAAACCGTCCTTTAGAACAAATTTCTGATGGATTGGAACAAATCAACGAAAAAATCCCCGATGGCCCGGAAAAATAACCGCCACCAGCTACCTTTTTCCACCTCTTCCGAGGCAATCAGATTCACGGTCTTCTTCTGCTCCAAGTCGTTGTCTTTGTACGTGAACGTAATCGTTCCCATTTTCTGCCCGTTCTTAATCGGCGCGACCAGTTCGTTGGCCGGAGTAAGCATCTGATCATGCGTAATTTTTCCTTCCGTTGTGGCCCCCTTCGCCACGACGAAATTTACGCCAGTCTCGGGCACAACAGGCACCTCAGTCGAGACGCCCTTCTTAATCGGAGCCGCTGCGATGCCATCCACCGCCTGCTTCGGAGCCACCACGGTCTGAACTTCAAAGTTGTTGAATCCATGATCAAGCAGCTTGGCGGTCTCTACGAACCGTTTTCCTTTGTCTTGGATATCGGTGCCCATGACGACAGAGATGAGGCGCATGCCATCTCGTTCCGCCGTGCCAGCGAAGCAATTCCCGGCTTCATCCGTATAGCCCGTCTTCATCCCGTCCAGGCCCGGATACGCGTACCGCTTGAAGTTCGGAATATCTTTGTTCGCTTCCAGCATCCAGTTCAGATTTTGAATCGGCGTCTCGTCACGCTCGCGGAACTTATATTCCTGGATCGTCGTGAAGTCCCGGAATTCTGGATGCTTGATCACAATGGCCCGCACGAGCTTCGCTACGTCCATGGCGGACATGACTGTCTCATCCGTGCCTTCCGGACGGAACTTCTCCGGCATATCCTCCCGGCCCAACCCGGTCGAATTGATGAAGTGCGCCGTCGTCATGCCCAGCTTCTTCGCCGTTTCGTTCATCAAGTTAGTGAACTCTTTCTCTGTTCCCGCGATCCGCTCAGCAAGCGCCACCGTGGCATCATTTGCCGATCCGATCGCCATCGCGATATATAGATCCCGAACCGTATGCTTATCCCCTTCCGCGAGGAAGATGCGCGAGCCCTCGGTCAGAGACGCATGCTCGGATGTCGTTACCTCTTCATCCCATGACAATTCCCCGTTCTGCACCTTCTCCATGACGATATACTCCGTCATCATCTTGGTCATGCTGGCCGGAGGCTTCGGGATGTTCGAATCAATATTTACAAGCACTTGTCCTGTGCTAGCTTCCATTAGAATGGCCGATGTTACTTCCAAGTTAAGCGAATCCTTGGTTGCCTTCCCCACAGACGCAGACTCGCCCTTATTCGCTTCGGCCTCCCCTTTCTCTGCCGTCTGTGCAGCAACTTCGGCAGCGACCATGCCAGCCGAAGGAAGTAGCGTGTAGGTAATTATCTGGCAAGCTATTGCATAAGCCACGATGCGTTTCCACTTGCCGTTTCTTGTCGCTTCTTGTAGTTTCAACACTATCGTCATCTCCTCTCCCATTGAATCCATATGTTATTCTATCACAGCGGAACAGGCAAAAAAAAGGCATGGGTACTGCACCCTGCCTTCTTTTATCGATAAAACGGGATATTAATATTTT
Source organism: Paenibacillus popilliae ATCC 14706 (assembly GCF_000315235.1). Taxonomy (GTDB): domain Bacteria; phylum Bacillota; class Bacilli; order Paenibacillales; family Paenibacillaceae; genus Paenibacillus_B; species Paenibacillus_B popilliae. The sequence goes on from NZ_BALG01000038.1 coordinate 45,816, forward strand.
ACAAGGAATAATTTGGCGCCTCCTTCGTAATTTGCACGTCATGCGGATGGCTTTCACGAAGGCCGGCACCCGATATTTTGACAAAATGCGTATCGTTCTGCAGCTCTGTCAGATTATGAGTGCCACAATATCCCATGCCTGCCTTCAATCCGCCAATCAATTGGTGAATGGTATCAGCCAGCGGCCCTTTGTAAGCGACGCGGCCTTCAATGCCTTCCGGTACGAGCTTCTTCTCGTTGCTGCTATCTTGGAAATAACGATCCTTACTGCCTTGCTTCATCGCACCCAAGGAACCCATGCCACGGTATACCTTGAAGCGGCGGCCCTGATATATCTCCGATTCGCCCGGGCTTTCTTCCGTACCGGCAAGGAGGCTTCCCAGCATGACGGCCGATGCCCCTGCCGCGATAGCCTTTGTAATGTCGCCAGAGTACTTGATGCCGCCGTCGGCGATGACCGGGATGCCGTACTCGCGAGCTACCGTCGCACAGTCATACACCGCCGTAATCTGCGGAACGCCGATACCGGCGATAACCCGGGTCGTACAGATGGAGCCTGGCCCGATGCCGACCTTGATCACCGAAGCGCCCGCTTCAATCAGGTCGCGCGTCGCCTCGCCCGTTGCCACATTGCCCGCTACAATCGTCAGCTCCGGATACAGCTTGCGCAACTTCCGTACCGCTTCAATAATGTTGATGTGATGGCCATGCGCCGAGTCGACGACGATGACGTCTACGCCAGCTTGCACCAGGGCTGCCGCCCGATCGAACGTATCCTGGGAGATGCCGATTGCCGCGCCGCAGAGCAGGCGTCCTTGCTCATCCTTGGCTGCTTGCGGGTATTGGATTGCTTTCTCGATATCTTTTATTGTAATGAGGCCTTTCAACGTGTTCGTCTCGTCCACCAGAGGTAGCTTCTCAATCTTGTGCTGCTGCAGTATGATTTCCGCTTCTTGAAGGGTTGTGCCGACGGGCGCAGTCACCAGATTCTCATGCGTCATGACTTCCTTGATTTTAATCTTGTAGTCATGGACGAAGCGCAGGTCACGGTTCGTTAGAATCCCGACCAGCTTATACTGCTCGTCTACAATCGGAACGCCGCTGATCCGATATTTGGCCATCAGATGGTCCGCTTCTTCTACCGTGTGCCCAGGAGACAGCGAGAATGGATTCGTAATCACCCCGCTCTCGGAGCGCTTCACACGATCAACTTCTTCGGCTTGGCGTTCGATTGACATATTTTTGTGGATAATGCCGATTCCGCCTTCGCGCGCAATCGCGATCGCCAGCGGCGCTTCCGTTACGGTATCCATTCCTGCGCTAATCATCGGAATGTTCAACTTTACTTTGCTGCTCAACTGCGTAGATATATCTGTTTCCCGTGGCAATACATTCGATTTGCGAGGCACCAATAGCACATCGTCAAACGTTAGTCCTTCTTTTGCAAATTTAGACTCCCACACCAGTAAATTCCTCCCTTATTGTAAAGTTGCAATCAGCGGACAAACCCAGTAATGACGGGCTTGTCCGCTGATTGGAATATTCTCTCTCAAGATATTAATTGCAATCTTAGCAAAGCGCCTTACCCCTGTCAAGGATAGGTTGAAGGAATCCGGCTTTGACCCTGAACTATGAAGCGCTCGATAGGATAACCTTTCACCTAAGGTGACCCTTCCAGCTGATTCTATGCGTTAGGTGCATTCCGATGCAGTGGATGGATTTTCTTAATCATAGTACAGGGATTTCCTCCACACTCATCCGTTCACTTCGTTCTCTCCCCATATAGAAAAAAACCACCGACGAAAGTCAGTGGTCTCTGTCTGCTTGGCAGCGTCCTACTCTCCCAGGACCCTGCGGTCCAA